>CBIHLT010000232.1:0-7370 GCA_966210615.1 uncultured Massilia sp. | reverse complement strand
CAGAACCCGATCGCCAGCCAGATGAGCGTGATGCGCTCGAACCTGATCGGCAGCCTGGTCGCCAACGTGCGCTACAACGTCAACCGCAAGGCGGGCCGCGTGCGCGTGTTCGAAGTCGGCGCCGTGTTCCACCGCAACCCGGCAGCCGTGGACGGCCCGCTGGCGGTGGCAGGCTTCGACCAGCCCAAGCGCGTCGCCGCCATCGCCTACGGCCCGGCCGTGGACGAGCAGTGGGGCGAGAAGACCCGCGCGGTCGACTACTTCGACGTCAAGGCCGACCTGGAAGCACTGTTCGCGCCGCGCGTGCCGCGTTTCGTGAAGGGCGAGCATCCGGCCCTGCACCCGGGCCGCAGCGCCATCGTCGAGCTCGACGGCAAGGTGGTCGGCTTCATCGGCGAACTGCACCCGCGCTGGCTGCAGAAGTACGACCTGCCGCAGGCGCCGGTGCTGTTCGAAGTGGACGCCGAAGCACTGCGCCAGCGCAAGGTGCCGAGCTATGCCGAGATCTCCAAGTTCCCGGGCGCCACCCGCGACCTGGCGCTGGTGGTCAAGCAGGACGTCGCGGCCCAGGCCGTGCTCGACGCGTTCCAGGCCGAGCTGGCCGCGAACGCCGCCGGCAAGATCGTGCAAGGCATTGTTTTGTTTGATGAATATCGCGGCAAGGGCCTGGAGACGGATGAAAAAAGTCTTGCTTTCCGCTTTAGCTTGCAAGATACTCAATCGACGCTGCAGGACGACGCCGTGGACGCCATCATGGGTGCATTGGCCGAGGCCGCAAAGAACAAGCTGAACGCAAAGCTGCGTGCTTAATCACTCTCCAGAACTCGTTTGACTTGAAGGCAGGGCTTCAAAATTAATAACAACGACGTTGATTCGGCCGTACTCCAGGAGGCCCTCGCGGCCGACCTGGATCGCGCAATGCAGGTGGCGCGGGTGCGGAAGGAACAGGAAAAGGCATTACCGACCTTGACCAAGGCCGAGCTGGCCGAGCTGCTCTTCGAGCAGGTCGGCCTGAACAAGCGCGAGGCCAAGGACATGGTCGAAACCTTTTTCGACGAGATCCGCAATGCGCTCGAACGGGGCGAAGCGGTCAAGCTGTCCGGCTTCGGCAACTTCCAGTTGCGCGACAAGCCGCAGCGGCCGGGCCGCAATCCGAAAACCGGGGAAGAGATTCCCATCACGGCGCGCCGCGTCGTGACTTTCCACGCCAGCCAGAAGCTCAAGGGAATGGTTGAAGAGACCAATCCACCGGGCACGCCTTCGGGCTCGCTGGCCCGTGCCGCCTGATAGCTGGTGAATGCGCCGATGAACGACCGCCCGAACAAGACCGAGCTGACCGTGCTGCCGCCGATCCCGGCGAAGCGTTACTTCACCATCGGCGAGGTCAGCGAATTGTGCGGGGTCAAACCTCATGTCCTGCGCTACTGGGAGCAGGAATTCACCCAGCTCAAGCCGGTCAAACGCCGTGGAAACCGCCGCTATTACCAGCACCACGAGGTGCTGCTGATCCGCCGTATCCGCGAACTGCTGTACGAGCAGGGCTTCACCATCAGCGGCGCTCGCAACCGCCTGGACAGCCGCGCCAGCGCGCTGGCCGGGGCCGAGGAGCAGGACCTGCCCGAGATGGCGCCGGCGGTCGATGTCGAACACCTGCGCGCCGAGCTGCTGGGGATTCTCGACCTTCTCAAGAACGGCCAGCAGCCGGCCTGAGCTGAAAAAACCTCTTTGGATTCGACGGGATTGTGTAGCAGGACGCTACCCAGGCTCATCGACTGCTCAGGCATTCGTGCGCTGCTGTTGAAGGTCAGCGCCGGAGTGTTAAAATGATACTCGCGGTTAGGCTGAATCAACGCATGCAAGCTGGGCGGATGAGAACCCGGTACTTTCCTGCGCAAGGAAAATTTAAGGGAAGACAATGATACGCGTTGCCATTTGTGACGATCACCAAATAGTTCGAGCAGGTTTCAAACAGATTTTCTCGTCGTCGGGCGAATTCGAAGTCGTTGCCGAGGGCGCTACCGGCCGTGAGGCCCTCGATATCGCCCGTCGCGAAATCTGCGACGTGCTGTTGCTCGATATCGCGATGCCGGACCAGAGCGGCATCGACATCCTGCGCACGATCCGCCAGGGGCAGCCCAATCTGCCGGTGCTGATCCTGTCCGGCTATCCGGCGCAGCAATACGCGCTCAACCTGTTCAAGATGGGCGCGAACGGCTACCTGAACAAGGAATGCGAGGCGGACGAGCTCAAGACGGCCGTGCGGACCGTGTACCAGGGCCGCCGTTACGTGAGCTCGACCGTCGGCGAACTGCTGGCCCAGAGCTTCGACCGCGATCCGAACACCGCCCTGCATACCGAGCTGTCGGACCGCGAGTTCCAGGTCTTCCTGCGCCTCGCCAAGGGCGCGACCGTGTCCGATATCGGCAATGCCTTGTCGCTGTCGATCAAGACCGTGTCGACCTACCGTACCCGCATCATGGAAAAGATGGGCCTGCAGTCCAACAGCGACCTGACCTACTACGCCATGAAGAACAATCTCCTCGATTGAGTCCTGCCGCGCGCGCTTCGGCGCGCGCATCTGTTTGTCCTCCAAGATCTCCTGAAGCACCCAGCCCGGCCGCAGGCATGCGCTTGCTTCCGGCGCATCCGCGTTGCCATGCTGATCGTCCCGGACCTGTCCCGCATTTGTATGTGGCTGAGCCTGCTCTACAGCTGCGAATTGGGCGTAAGATGAACCGGATCCTTATCGTCGAGAGGAGGGAACAGGCGTCTGTTCTCCAGATCTTTTCTGGTACGCAATTTGTGTATTTCTCCTGCAACCAATTTGAAACATTGAGTTACAGGAAGGCGTTTCGCAGTGCAACATTTTCCTACCCCGTCTATAATCAGGCGACGGCAACGTTGCGCGAAAGGAAGCCTCAGGATGACCACATCAACCGCTCGGACCGGCAAGCCTGTCCGAACCCTGCCGCTCAACAAAACCCTGCTGTGCCTGGCATGCGTCATTCTGCTGATCGTCAACGGGGTCTTCCTGGTCCGTAACCTGGACGACCTGCGCGCGGCGAATGCGCTGCAAACCCAGACGGCGCGCGTGTCGGACGAACTCCAATACCTGAACCTGCTCGTGACCGACGCCGAAAGCGGACTGCGCGGTTACTTCCTGTCGGGTTCCGACGTCTACCTCGGCCCGCTGCACGCGGCGCCCCAGCAGATCGACAACCAGCTGCGCGCCCTCGGCGTGCTGCTCGCCGACAGCCCCTCGCAAACCAGGAACCTGAACCAGCTGCGCGCCCTGGTCAAGAAGAAGCTCGGCCTGATGCACCAGGCGCTCGAGGTCTACCGCCAGGGCGGCCTGGTCGACATCGTCGCCATCGCGGCCGCCCCGGACGAGCGCGCCGACATGGACGAGATCCGCCTGCAGGTGGTGATCATGACGCGCGAGCAGAACGAACTGCTGGCCGCGCGCACCGCCGCGTTTTACCAGCAGTACCGCCATGCCGCGCTGCTCGGCGTCGGCATCAATGCAGCCGCGATCATTGTCTTGCTGCTGTTCTATAAGCTGATTCGGCGCGCATTCAAGCTGCGCCTGCGTGCCGAGCACGCCCTGCAGCAGTCGAACGAGCACCTGGAACACATGGTGGTCGAGCGTACCGAGCAGTTGTCGGTGCTGTCGCGCCACCTGATCAAGGTATCGGAAGAGGAAAAGTCGCGCCTGGCGCGCGAGCTGCACGACGAGATGGGCGCCAACCTGACCGCGATCGGCATGGACCTGACCACGGTGGGCGAGCAGCTGCGCGACACCCATCCGGAACTGGCCGCCAAGCTCGGCCGCGCGCGCCGCACCCTGGTCGACACGGTGCAACTGAAGCGCCGCATCATCGAAAACCTGCGGCCCAGCCTGCTCGACAACATGGGCCTGTCGGCCGCGCTGCAGAGTTATTGCGCCGATTATGCGCGCATCACCGCGCTCGACTGCGACGCCCTGATCGATCGCCAGGCCGATGCGGCCGGCCCGATGCAGGCGATCGCGCTGTTCCGCATCACCCAGGAAGCGCTGAACAATATCGCCAAGTACGCCAAGGCGCGCTCGGTGATCGTCAACCTGACGCGCGAAGAGGATGGCTGGGACCTGGAAATCACCGACGACGGCATCGGCATCGCGGAAGGCGCCATGGCCAAGTCGAAGTCGCACGGCCTGCTGGGCATGCGCGAACGCGCCTTGCTGCTGGGCGGCACACTGGACGTGGATCGGGGAGTGAACGGCATCGGGACTTGTGTGCGCGCCTGGATTCCGGCGCAAGCCCCGGGTGGGGAAGGGACGTCCGCCTCAGCAGCCGTTCCGGGCAAAACCGAGGATCCGCCGCCGGCCTTGCCGGAGACGGATCCCCTCAAACTCAACGCGCCACATCCATGAGCAGGCGGTCGTATTCCGACTTCGCGACCTTGTAGCATTCACCGGCATATTCTTCCAGGCCAGCACGGTCGAGGACGGTGATATTGCCGCGGCGGTACTGGATCAGGCCTTCGTCCTGCAGCTTGCCGGCGGCGGCGGTGATGCTTTCGCGGCGCACGCCCAGCATGATCGAAATCAGTTCCTGGGTCACTTTCAGCTCATTGGTCGGCGAGCGGTCCAGGCGGTCCAGCAGCCAGCGGCAGAGCTTCTGCTCGATCGAGCTGTGGCGGCCGCCGACGGCGTTCTGGGCCATCTGGGCAAACAGGGCGTTGGTGTAGCGCATCAGGAGCTGCGGCAGGGCGCCGCCGCGGTTGAAGGCGTCACGCAGGTATTGGGTCTTGAGGCGGTAGCCGTAGCCGGCGCTCTGGACCACGGCGCTGCACATCGCACGCTCGCCCATGAAGAGCGACACGCCGACCACGCCCTCGTGGCCCACCACGGCGATCTCGGTGGTGGCGCCGTCTTCCATCACGTAGAGCAGCGACACGATTGCCGTGGTCGGAAAATACACGTATTCCAGTTTGCTGCCATACTCGAACAACTCCTTGCCGAAGGGCAGAGGGACGAGTTCCAGGTGCTCGAACAGGGTTTCCAGGTCTTGGCGCGGGAGGGCGGCCAGCAGTTCGTTCTGCTGAGTGCCGCTATAGCTGACAACGGGGCGGGACGCTTTCATCTCCTCACTCGTGGCAGGGAGCTGGTTCTTCGCTTTTTGCGTGGCACCACCAAGTTGAGTGTTGTTCATTTGTTGTCCTCTTTGATCTCTAACGTGCTTCATGAGCGACTTGTGGAGGCCGGGGCTTTCGTTGCCTCATCGCGATGTGTGTACATTAAAGCTATAGTCCGGTGCCGAACATAAGATTAGCAGTCGCACCCATGTAGGCTGTATGCATGATGTTTTGTCAGTCCAGTCCTACTAGACGGGGTGGGAAAATTCGTGCGTTTTGTTTGGTTTAGGCAACGGAAATGGCCCATAATGGGCGCTTTCTTGTAGGCGGAAGGCCATCGCGAACATGGGGCTGCAGGTATTGCTGGTGGAAGACGACGCCGTCCTGGCGGACGGCCTGACGCGCGCGCTGCAGGCCCAGGGCATGCAGGTGACGCTCGCCCGCGACGGCCTGGGCGCCGACCAGTTGCTGCAGGATGCCGCGGCCGCTTCCTCACAGGCGCCGGACGCCGCCGCCCCCGACGTGGTCGTGCTCGACATCGGCCTGCCCGGCATCGACGGTTTCGAGGTCGTGCGCCGCCTGCGTGCGCGTGGCGCGGCCACTCCGGTATTGCTGTTGACGGCCCGCGACGCCGTCGAAGACCGGGTGCGCGGCCTGGAAACCGGGGCCGACGACTACCTGGTCAAGCCCTTCGCCACCCCCGAACTGCTTGCCCGCATCCGCGCCCTGGCGCGGCGCCACGCCCCCAAGCCCAGCGTCCTGGCCCTCGGCCGGCTGGCCCTCGACAGCGCCACCCGGCGCGCGCGCGTGGGCGAGCGCAGCCTGGAGCTCTCGGTACGCGAATGGGGCGTGCTCGAATACCTGCTCCAGCACGCCGGGCGGGTCGTCTCCAAGCAGCAAATCATCGACGCCATCCTGCCCTGGGGCGAGGACCTGACCCAGAACGCGGTCGAGGTCTATGTCTCGCGCCTGCGCCTCAAGCTGGACGGCGCCGGCGTGGCGATCCGCACCATCCGCGGCTTCGGCTACCTGCTGGAAGCCGACGCTGCCGACGCCGCCAAGGCATGAGCAGCATCCGGCTGCGCCTGCTCAAGTGGCTGCTCGGCCCCATCCTGCTGCTCAACCTGGTGCTGGCCGGCCTGGTCTATGCGCTGGCCTGGACCCCGGCGCAGGTGGCTTTCGACCAGGGCCTTGCCGACACCGCCGCCGCGCTGGCGGGACGGGTGCGGGACGGTGCGCCGGCCTTCCTGCCGGCCACGCTCGCCGGCCAGGACCGCCTGTGGTACGTGGTGCGCGACGGCGGCGCCCATCTGGCCGGCAGCCCCGCTTTTCCTGTCCTGAAGCCGGGCGCGCCGGCCTACGACGCCACGATCGGCGGCGAACCGGTGCGGGTCGCGGCGCTCGCCGTGGCGACGCCCGGCGGCATGCGCCAGGTGGGCGTGGCGCGCACGCTGCGCCAGCGCCTCGAGCTGCGCTCGGCCATCCTGCGTTCGCTGTTCGTGCTCGTGACCCTGGCCACGCTCACCCTCGTAGGACTGGTCTGGCTATCGGTGAGCAACGGCCTGAGGCCGCTGGCGCGCATCCGCGCCGACCTGACCGGCCGCGGCGCCGGCGACCTGGCGCCGATCGCCGCCGACGAGGTGCCCTACGAGATCGCGCCGGTAGTGACCGGTTTTAACGAACTGCTCGACAAGGTCGAGGCGGGCGCGCGCGCCCAGCGCGACTTCATGGCCGACATGGCGCACCAGCTGCGCACCCCGCTGGCCGGCCTGCAGCTGCAGCTCGAATGGCTGGCCGGCCGTCATGGCGGCGACCCCGAGACCCTGCGTTCGGTCGGCCTGATGCGCCTGGCCAACGAGCGCATGATCCGCCAGGTGAACCAGCTGCTGGCGCTGGCCCGGGCGCGCCAGGGCCAGCCCGGCGCGGCCCACGAAGCGCTCGACCTGGCCGGGCTGGTGCAGGATGCGATCCAGTATTTCGTCGAGGAAGCCGCGCGGCGCGGCATCGACATCGGCTTCGAGCTGGCGCCCGCGCCCCTGCGCGGGGATGCCTTCCAGCTGCGCGACCTGGTCGACAACCTGGTCGACAACGCGCTGCGCTACACCCCGCGCGGCGGCAGCGACACGGTGACCGCGAACGAAGTCGGGGAAGGGGTGCTGGTCGCCGTGGAGGACACGGGCCCAGGCAGCGCGCCCGCCCGGCGCGCCCAGGTGTTCGAGTCGCGCCGCGACCTCGCCAAGATCGGCAAGCCC
>CBIHLT010000231.1:0-7436 GCA_966210615.1 uncultured Massilia sp. | reverse complement strand
CTTCCGTGTCGATCTGCCGGCAGGCAAGACCCTGAGCTCGGTCCTGACCCCGAACGGCAGCTCGGACTACGACCTGTACGTGTACAACAGCGCCGGCACCCTGCTGGGCAAGAGCGAGAACGGCACCGGTTCGGTCGACAGCTACAACACGACCAATACCGGCACCGGCACCCTGGCCCGCTATGTGCGCGTGGTGTACTACAGCGGCGGCACCGGCTCGACCAGCGGCACCTACACCCTGAAACTCACCTGGTAAGCCTGTTCGCCCTGCCGGCGACGGCAAAGTGACAGCGAACGCGCGGCCTTGGCCGCGCGTTTTTTATTGCACGCCGGCATGGCAAGCGGGCCCAGGATATTCAATTGTTACGGGCAATATTTTGCGAATTTAACGTTTGTCCGAAGAAACGATGTTTTTCAAAAATATGTGATTTTTGGTGTGGCGAAACCACCGAATCCGCTGCGAATTCGGCTGCGTTACCTCTTCCTTTCGCGATACCCTGCACCGTTCTCATCCAGGCGTACAGCGGCCTTGTCGCTGACGACACCAAACCTTAAGGAAGACGATGAAGCGTGCAATGCATCCGGTAATGTTGAAACTCTGTGCAGCGGTCTCGCTGGCGGCGGCCTCGGTCTCGGCCGTGGCAGGCGCCGGCAACGGTAACGTGGTCCCGGGCTTGATGGACACCGACCGCATCATTGTGAAATACAAGGACTCCATGCCGGCCGCAGCCGCCAACGGCCTGGCCAGGGCCGCCGCCATGAGCGGCGAGCGCAAGGCCAGGCTGGACCGTGCCGGCCAGCAGTTCGGCATGACTGTCCGCGAAAGCCACACGATTTCGACGGGCGCCCATGTGTTCAAGCTGAACGGCAAGCGCGGCCTGAAGGACGTGCAGGCCCTGGCCGCCGAAATGATGGCGCGCGATCCGTCGATCGAGTACGCGGAACCGGACCGCATCATGACCCACATGGCGACCGCGAATGACCCGATGTACAGCCAGCAGTGGCACTACACCGACACCACCGGCGGCCTGCGCCTGCCGACCGCCTGGGACAAGTCGACCGGCAGCGGCGTGGTCGTGGCCGTGATCGACACCGGCTACCGCCCGCACGCCGACCTGAGCGGCCAGTTCCTGCAGGGCTATGACTTCATCCGCGACACCTTCATCGCCAACGACGGCAACGGCCGCGACAGCGACGCCAGCGACCCGGGCGACGCCATCGCCATCGGCGAGTGCGGCAATGGCCAGCCCACCCGTGCGCAAAGCTCCAGCTGGCACGGCACCCACGTGGCCGGCACCATTGCCGCGCGCACCAACAACAGCACCGGCGTCGCCGGCGTGGCCTACAACGCCAAGATCGTTCCGGTTCGCGTGCTGGGCAAGTGCGGCGGCTATACCTCGGACATCGCCGACGCCATCAACTGGTCGTCGGGCGGCGCCGTGACCGGCGTGCCGGCCAATGCCAACAAGGCGCGCGTGCTGAACCTGTCGCTGGGCGGCAGCGGCGCCTGCGACTCGACCACCCAGGCCGCGATCAACGGCGCCCGCTCGCGCGGCGCGGTGGTCGTGGTGGCGGCCGGTAACAGCGCAATGAACGTCAGCAATTCGAACCCGGCCAACTGCGCGGGCGTCGTGGCCGTGGCGGCCACCGGCAAGACCGGCGCCCGCGCGTCCTACTCGAACTACGGTGCCCTGATCGACGTCGCCGCTCCCGGCGGCGATGCCGGCTATTCGGTGATCTCGACCCTGAACTCGGGCGCCTCGGCGCCGGCCTCGGACAACTACGCCGGCTACCAGGGCACCTCGATGGCGACCCCGCACGTGGCCGGCACCGCTGCGCTGATGCTGGCCGTGAACCCGGCGCTGACCCCGGACGAGATCGAGTCCAGGCTGAAGTCGAGCGCGCGCGCCTTCCCGGTGGCTTGCTCGGGTTGCGGCACCGGCATTGTCGACGCCACCGCCGCCGTGAACGCGGCGCAGGGCGCCGGCGCCGGCGCGGCCCTGATCGAAGCCGAGGCGAACAACAGCATGGCCGCCGCCAACCTGGTCACCGCCAGCGGCAGCACCCTGACCGGCTACATCGGCGGCAGCACCGACACCGATTACTTCCGTGTCGATCTGCCGGCCGGCAAGACCCTGTCGTCCTACCTGACCCCGAACAGCACGGCGAACTACAACATCTATGTGTACAACAGCGCGGGTGCGCTGATGGGCCGCAGCGTGAACGGCATCGGCGTGGTAGACACGGTGCACTCGGCCAACACCGGGACCACCACCTCGACCCGCTATATCCAGGTGCAGTACTACAATGGCAGCACCGGCACCGGCAGCGGCGGCAAGTACACGCTGAAACTGGCCTGGTAAAGCCTGCCTGTCACAGCGAACGCGCGGCCTTGGCCGCGCGTTTTTTTTGGGGCCGGCACTCAGGCCAGGGTCACGCTGCCGGCGGCGCCCTGGCGCGTCATCTTGGTGTAGGGACACAGCCGCTCGGCGCTGCGCACGAGGCCTTCGGCCAGCTGGCGCTCCACGCCCGGCAGGGTGATGAGGACGTCGGCGGTCAGCATGGTCAGCCCATCCATCGGATCGCGCCCGAAGGCGACCCGGACGTCGACCCGCGCGTCCGCGATCTCCATGCCGGCGCGCGCCGCCAGCAGGTGCAGGGCGCCATGGAAGCAGGCGCCGTAGGCGGCGGCGAACAGCTGCTCCGGATTGGTGCCGCTTCCCGGTCCGCCCAGTTCTTCCGGCAGGCGCAGCGCGATCTCGAGCCGTCCGTCGTCCGAGCGCGCCACGCCGGAAGCGCGCCCATGTCCGCTCTCGCCGCCGGTGACCGCGACCGTGGTCGTGTACAAGGGCAGGAAGTGCTCGCCCCGGTAGCGCTCGAGCAGGCTGGCCGGCGGCGGCTTGAGCGGACTCATCGGCCTATGCCTCGACGGCGCGTTGCTGCTCCAGCCAGCTGTCCAGGCCCAGCTTGCCCAGGCGCGCCTCGCCGGCCGGCACCAGGGTGCCGTCCTCCAGCCTGGCGCCGAAGTAGCGCGCGTCTTCGTCGGCCACGACCTTGCGCGTATCGCCGCTAGCTGCCAGGTAGCGCTGGACCAGCTCGGTCATGCGCTGGCGTTCGGGACCGGCGATCTCGACCACGCCATTGACCGGCGCGTCCAGCGTGCAGTCGGCCATGGCCAGGGCCACGTCCTCGGCCGCGATCGGCTGCAGCCAGGCCGGCGACAGGTGCACGGTGTCGCCCTGGGCGCCGGATTGCGCGATGCCGCCCAGGAACTCGAGGAACTGGGTCGAGTGCACGATGGTGTAGGGGATGCCGGATTCGCGGATCAGCTTCTCCTGCAGGATCTTGCCGCGGAAGTAGCCGCTCTCCGCCAGGCGGTCGGTGCCGACCACGGACAGCGCCAGGTGATGCCGGACCCCGGCGCGCGCCTCGGCGGCCAGCAGGTTGCGGCCCGAGGTCCCGAAGAAGTCGAGCACCGCCTGGTCCTCGAACGAGGGCGAGTTGGCGACATCGACCACGACCTGGGCACCGGCCAGCGCCGCGTCCAGGCCCTCGCCGGTGAGGGTGTTGACGCCGGACGCGGGCGAGGCGGCCAGCACCTCGTGGCCGCGCTCGCGCAGGATGGCGACCAGCTTGCTGCCGATGAGGCCACTGCCTCCGATAACGACGATTTTCATGATGTGTTTCCTGTAGAGTGCCCCGGTGCGCCGCGGCCGCCGTGTGCGGATATCGCTGGAACCAGTGTAGGCAAGGCCCGGGGAGCCCGGTAGGTCCGTCCAGGGCCGCGCATTGTTGTGCGCCGCGCACCAATGCGGCCGGCGCTCAGGGGAAGGCGAGGCTGTCCAGGCAGTGCAGGTCGAGGGCGCGCACCTGCAGCGTCATGTCGTCGACGAAGACCCGGATGCGCGCCGGCAGGTGGCGCCGGCTCTGGTAGCACAGGTAGTGGCCGCGGTCGTCCGGCGCATAGGGCGCCAGGCAGGCCAGCAGCCGTCCGCTGCGCAGGTATCCGCATGCCTGGTAGCCGGCCAGCTGGGCCAGGCCTTCTCCCGCCAGTACGGCGTCGAGCACCAGGCCGGCGTCGTTGAAGCCGAGCGAGGAAGGCGGCAGCATGCGCCGTACCTGGCCGTTGACCTTGAACTCCCACTCGCAGCTGCGCCCGGCCGCGTTGAGGAAGTGGACGCAGCGGTGCCGTTCCAGCTCATCGACCGTGTGCGGCATGCCGTGGAGGGCGAAGTACTCCGGGGTGGCGCACACCAGCATGTGCATCGGGATCAGCTGCCTGGCGATCGCCTGGCTGTCGTCGAGGCGGCCGTCGCGGAAAGCCACGTCGATGCGGTCGGCGATGAAATCGGGGGCACCGTCGTCCAGCACCAGGTCGATGCCGATCTCCGGATAGCGCGCGCGAAAGCCGCGCAGCAGGGGCGCGACGACCTGGCGTCCGAAGCCGGCCGGGGCGGCTACCCGCAGCTGGCCGCGCGGCGGGCCGGCGCGCAGGTCGCGCATGTCCTCCACCGCCTGCACGATGCGCTCGACGCCGGGCTTGCAGCTTTCATAGAACAGCGCCCCTTCGCCGGTGAGCGAGGTGCTGCGCGTGGTGCGCAGGAACAGGCGCGTATCGAGCTGGGACTCGAGCTTCTGCACGCTGCGGCTCACGGCCGAACGGCCGATGCCGAGCCGTTCCGCGGCCCGCGCGAAGCTGCCTTCGTGGACCACCGCGATGAAGGCCAGCACGCCGGCATAGGTGGTCGCGAAGCTCGACGCCAGCGCATCGCCGCGCTCGCGCACCGCTTGCCGCACCGGGCTGCCGCCACCGGCCTGGACCGCCACCATCTCCATCTTCATCCTGTTCCTCCTGCCCCGCCCCGGCGGCGCTCCACAAGGACATCGTAGTCAGGCCAGGGTGGACCGGCAATGACAAAAATCCCCGCATTCATGCCACCAGGATTGGTGCCTGGCGTGCACCGCTGTGCGGCCCTGCGCAGGCCTACCGGGAAGCGGGAGCCCTTCCTACACTGCTCCTGTCACATGACAACACACGACAACAGGAGAACCTCATGTCCCAGCGCATCAACTACATGGAACAGTCGCCCGAACTGTTCAAGAAATTCCTCGACTTCAACCTGGCGATCAAGCAATGCACGATCGAGGAAAGCCTGCGCGAGCTGGTCGAGATCCGCGCGTCCCAGCTGAACGGCTGCGGCTTCTGCCTCGACATGCACGTCAAGCAGGCGCGCATCCACGGCGAACGCGAACTGCGCCTGCACCACCTGGCGATCTGGCGCGAATCGACCCTGTTCGTGCCGCGCGAGCGCGCCGCCCTGGCCTGGACCGAGGCGCTGACCCGCCTGCCGGAACAGGGCGTGCCGGCTGAGCTCTACGACCGCGTGCGCGGCCAGCTGTCCGAGAAAGAATTGTCCGACCTTACCTTCGTCGTCATGGCCATCAATGCCTGGAACCGCGTCAACGTCGCCTTCACGGTGGTGCCGGGTTCCTATGATGCGGCCTTCGGCCTGGGCAAGGCCAACCTGTCCTAGGAGGTCCCATGTCTTTCGCAACCAGCATGAGCAGCGCCCTGGCCCTGGCGGCCGGCGTCCTGCTCGCCCCGCATACCGCGGCAGCGCCCGCGGAGCCGGTCACGGTCACCACCCTGATGACCAAGGCCCTGGCCGAGAATCCGGGCAAGGAAGTCCTGATTATCACGGTCGACTACGCGCCGGGCGCGGCCGACCCGGTGCACCGCCACGATGCGCCCGCTTTTGTCTACGTCCTGGAAGGTTCGATCGTGATGGGGGTAAAGGGCGGGAAGGAACAGGTCGTGAATGCCGGCCAGCTCTTCTACGAGGGGCCGCAGGACCTGCACACGGTCGGCCGCAACGCCAGCAAGACCAAGCCGGCCAAGTTCCTGGTGTTCCTGGTCAAGAACGCGGGAAAACCCTTCTTCATCCCCGTGAAGTAGGGAAGATCACAGGTGCTGGCGGCGCCAGGCGCTGGGCGACTGGCCCAGGTGTCGCATGAAGCTGGCGCGCATTCGCTCGGGGTCGCCGAAGCCGCATTCCTCGGCGATCTGCTCGAGCTTGCGGTCGGACTGCTGCAGCAGGCGGCGCGCCGCCTCCAGGCGGAACAGCTCGATCGCCTTGGCCGGGGTGCGCCCGGTCCTGGCGCGGTAGACGCGCGCGAAGTTGCGCGGGCTCATGCAGGCCTGGCCGGCCAGGGTCTCGACGTTGAGGTCGGCGCTGGCCAGGTGGGCGGCGATCCAGCGGTGCAGGGCGTCGAACTGCACGCCGTCGCCGGCCTGCAGCGCCAGCTGGGCGCTGTGCTGGGATTCGCCGCCGGCGCGGCGCACGTGGACGGCGAGTTCGCGTGCCACCAGCATCGCGATCTCGTTGCCGTGGTCGGCCTCGACCATGGCCAGCGCCATGTCGATGCCGGTGCTGACGCCGGCCGAGGTCCAGACCGGGTCCTGGCGCACGAATACCGCTTCCGGCTCCACCCGCACGCTGGGGTGCAAGGCGGCGAGGCGCTCGCACAGGGCCCAGTGGGTGGTGGCGCGGCGGCCGTCGAGCAGGCCGGCCGCGGCCAGCAGGAAGGAGCCGGTGCAGACCGAGGCGATGCGCCGTGCGTCGCTGGCGCGCAGCCAGGCGACCAGGGGCGCCAGCTCGTGGATGGCCGTGACCATCTCGGCGGTGCCGGGCACCAGCACGGTGTCGGGCTGGAGTTCGGGCGCGTCCAGGCTGGCGGTGGCCAGCACGGTGCCCTCGGCGGTCTCGACCGTGTTGCCGCCGATGCTGGCGGTGACCAGGGCATAGCCGGGCAAGCCGCGCGGCTTCAGGTGGCGGTTGGCGCACCAGAACACCGTCTGGGCGCCGGCCAGGTCGAGCATGCAGGTGCCGGGGTAGACGGTAAACACGACCTGCCGCACGGCGTGCGCAGGGGAAGGGGGAAGAAGGGCGTTCATGCTTGTCGGACTCTGGGCGGGGGCCGGGAAGGGCCTGCTTTTTTCATTATAGGATTTCCCGGGCGAGCTCCAAGCTCATCCGTAAGAGGGATGCGGCTGTTTGCTTGCAACAATTCAGGATTCAGTCGATACTGTATGCAATTACAGTAGTGTGCCCCGGTCTGGGGCGGCCTCGAGTGAACGCCCCGGTCCGAAAAATCATCCATTGCGACTGCGATTGTTTCTACGCATCCGTCGAGATGCGGGATGACCCGTCCCTGCGCGGACGGCCGCTGGCCGTGGGTGGGCGGCCCGACCAGCGTGGCGTGATCGCCACCTGCAACTACGAGGCGCGGCGCTACGGCATCCATTCGGCCATGGCCACCGCCCAGGCCATGAAGCTGTGCCCGGACCTGCTCGTCATTCCGCCGGCGATGGAGAAGTACCGCATCGCCTCGCGCCAGATCATGGACATCTACCGCGACTACACCGAGCTGGTGGA
>CBIHLT010000230.1:0-7522 GCA_966210615.1 uncultured Massilia sp. | reverse complement strand
ATCCGCGGCCCGTTTGAGGTGGGCAAATCGTCCCAGTTGACGGACAGGCAAGCACTGTCCCGCTTTCGAACCGTCCTCGCCAATCGTGACGTGGCTTCGCCAGGCGGCTTCCCTGTAGGATGCAAAACGACCAATGCGGCGAACAAGGTTCTTCCGGCATTTCCGCCAAACAGGTAAGAAAAGTGCCTGTTCAGCCGGCAAAATCATTTTTGCAACAAGCTGCACATGCCCGGCATGCATTGAGGTTTTTTTAAGATTGTTTCCGGTATGATCCGCTGGACGGCCGTCCGGTTTCCTCTCCAGCACCCTGCACAAGGAATGGCGCATGACTACACAGACACGGCGGTTCGGTAGGGAAACACGCGACGATGCCGCACGCGAGGAACTTGCAAGCATGCGTCATGAACTCGAGGAGCGCATCGCCTTCCTCCTGTCCGAAGGCGCCCAGGCCGACCTGCTTAGCCTGGCGATGCGCGCGGGCGCGCTCAGTGCCGGCAAGCGCATGCGTCCCCTGCTCCTGATGCTGGTGGCGCGCGACCTCGGCTGCGCATCGCCGGCCGTCATCGACGTCGCCTGCGCCGTGGAACTGGTGCACGCGGCCTCGCTCATGCTGGACGACATGCCCTGCATGGACAACGCCCTGCTGCGGCGCGGCAAGCCGGCTATCCACGTGCAGTACGGCGAGGACGTGACCATCCTGGCTTCCATCGCCCTGCTCAGCCGCGCGTTCTCGATCCTGGCCTCGATCCAGGACCTTCCCCCGCTCACCCGCACCGGGCTGGTGAACCGGCTGGCCGAGACGGTCGGCGCGCAGGGTTTGGTGCGCGGCCAGTTCATGGACCTGCGCGGCGGCGCCCACTCGGTGGCCGAGATCGCGGCGACCAACGAACTCAAGACCGGTGTCCTGCTCGGCGTGGCGGTCGACATGGCCGCCATCCTGGCCCAGGCCGAGGACAGCGTCGGCGTCGCCCTGCGCGCCTTCGCGCTGGCGGCAGGCCAGGCCTTCCAGATCCGCGACGACTTCCAGGACGGCCCGGGCAACGACAGCACCCTGACCGGCAAGGACACCGGCA
This sequence comes from uncultured Massilia sp., assembly GCA_966210615.1. Classification (GTDB taxonomy): domain Bacteria; phylum Pseudomonadota; class Gammaproteobacteria; order Burkholderiales; family Burkholderiaceae_D; genus Telluria. The sequence continues at coordinate 6,449 of CBIHLT010000230.1, read as the reverse complement.
AGGACGTGGGCAAGAGCACCTTCGTCAACGCGCTCGGCGCCGACGAAGCCCGGCGCCGGCTGCACGCCCACCTGGCGGAAGCCGACCACCACCTGAGCGCCGCGCTCAAGGGCAGGCAGGGCACCCGCAGCTTCGTGCGCGCGCTGTTCGCGCAGGGCGCGCCGGATGCCTTCCAGAAGCCCGGCATCGGCGCGATGATCCATGCCGACGCCGCCGCAGCCATGGCCGGGCACGACGCACGCGTCGGCTGATCATGGCGCACTTCGCCGTCGTCGCTCCCGCGTTCTACAGCCACTTCAAGGCCATGTCGGCGCTCGCCGCCGAGCTGGTCGACCGCGGCCACCGCGTCACCTTCATCCACCGGCCCGACGCCGCGCAATGGGTGGCGGACCAGCGCATCGGCTTTCACGCCGTGGGCGCCGCTACCCACCCGCCGGGATCGGTGCAGGCGGCGCTGCGGCGCGCGGCCAATCCCGGCGGCCCGCTCGGGCTGCGCCGCGTGATCTTCGACATGGCCGACAGCACCGCCATGCTGTGCCGCGAGCTGCCGGCCGCACTGGACGCGCTGCGCATCGACGCCGTGCTCGCCGACCAGATGGAAGCGGCCGGCGGCCTGGTGGCCGAAGCGCTCCGCATCCCTTTCGTGTCGGTGGCTTGCGCGCTGCCGGTCAACCGCGAGCCAGGCGTGCCGCTGCCGGTGATGCCCTTCGAGTACGGCCTGAGCGAACGCCATCTCAAGATGGCCGAGGGCAGCACCCGCGTCTACGACTGGATGATGCAGCCGCACCGGCGCGCCATCGCCCTGCACGCGCGCCTGCTCGGCTTGGGCGAGCGCGACAACCTGCACCACTGCCTGTCGCCGCTGGCGCAGATCAGCCAGACAACCTCCGCCTTCGACTTCCCGCGCCGCGCGCTGCCCGCGCACTTCCACCACGTGGGGCCGCTGCGCTTCACCAGGCGCGCGGCCGGCCGCGATCACTTTTTGCCCGAGGTCGGCGCCGGCCGGCCCTTCGTATTCGCCTCGCTGGGCAGCATGCAGGGCGCGCGCTTCGGCCTGTTCCGCCGCATCGTGCGCGCCTGCCGCCCGCTCGACGTGCAACTGCTGGTGGCCCACTGCGGCGGCCTGGACGCCCGCCAGGAACAGGTGCTAAGGGGCGAAGGCGCAACCTGGGTCTGCGCCTTCGCGCAACAGGAAGCCGTGCTGGCGCGCGCCGACGCCGTGGTCTCGCACGCGGGCGTGAACACGGTAATGGACGCGATCGCGGCGCGCACGCCGATGCTGGCGCTGCCGATCGCCTTCGACCATCCGGGCGCGGCGGCCAGGGTGGTCCACGCGGGCATCGGCCTGCGCATGTCGCCGCGTTTCGCCCGCCCCGCCGCGATCCGGCGCCAGCTGCGCCGGCTGCTGGACGAGCCGGGCTTCCACCAGCGCCTGGAACCGCTGGCCGCGAACCTGGCCCAGGCCGGCGGCACGCCCCGTGCGGCAGACATCGTCGAGAGCGCGCTGCAATTGCGAGCGGCGCCGGACAGCGTGGCCTGCCTTGGATAAGCCCTGCGACCTGATCCTGGTGGGCGGCGGCCTGGCGAACGGGCTGATCGCCTGGCGCCTGCAAGCGCAGCGCCCCGAGCTGCGCATCCTGCTGCTCGAGCAGGGCGAACGCATCGGCGGCAACCACACCTGGTCCTTCCACGACGGCGACCTGGATGCGGCCCAGCGCCAGTGGCTCGCGCCCCTCGTGTCGGCGCGCTGGCCGCGTTACGACGTGCTGTTTCCGCTGTACGCGCGCACGCTCGACAGCGGCTACGCCAGCATCGCCTCGCAGGATTTCGCGCGCGTGATCGAGCCCGCGCTGGGCGAAGCGCTGCGCGTGAACGCACCCATCGACAGCCTGAGCCCGACCACCGTGCGCCTGGCCGACGGCTCCACCCTGCAGGCGAAGGCGGTGATCGACGGCCGCGGCATGCGCGCCAGCAGCCGCCTCAGGCTGGGCTACCAGACCTTCCTCGGCCAGGAAGTGCGCCTGGACTGGCCGCACGGCCTGAAGGCGCCGGTCATCATGGACGCCAGCGTCGCCCAGCAAGGCGGTTACCGCTTCGTCTACGTGCTGCCCTTCGGGCCGGACCGCCTGCTGATCGAGGACACCCATTACGTCGACAGCCAGGCCTGCGAGCCGGAACGCCTGCGCGCCAACATCGCCGAATATGCGCGTGAGCAGTGCTGGGAGATCGCCGAAGTCCTGCGCGAGGAGCAGGGTTCGCTGCCCATCGTGCTGGCCGGCGACTTCGAGGCCTACTGGAACGACCTGCAGGGCCAGCCCTGCGCCGGCCTGCGCGCGGGCCTGTTCCACTCCACCACCGGCTACTCGCTGCCGCATGCGGTACGGCTGGCCGAGCGCATCGCCGGCCTGCGGGAATTGGACGCCCCGCAGCTGTTCGCCGCGATCCGCGACGAGGCGCGGCAGGAGTGGCGGCGGCAGCGCTTCTTCCGCATGCTCAACCGCATGCTGTTCCTGGCCGGCAGCCCGGACAGCCGCTGGCGCGTGATGCAGCGCTTCTACCGCCTGCCGGCGCCGCTGATCGCCCATTTCTATGCCGGCCGCCTGAGCATCGGGGACAAGGCGCGCCTGTTGTCGGGCAAGCCGCCGGTGCCGGTGCTGCAAGCCCTGTCGGCCGTGTGCAAGTTCCACCCTCGCCAATTCGGGAAGCAAGAATGAACGCTATGAAAAGTGCAGTCGTCGTGGGCGCCGGCTTCGGCGGCCTGGCGCTGGCCATCCGCCTGCAGGCCCGGGGCGTGCGAACCACCCTGCTGGAAAAGCGCGACAAGCCGGGCGGGCGCGCCTATGTGTACGAAGACCAGGGATTCGTGTTCGACGCCGGGCCCACCGTCATCACCGACCCCTCCGCCATCGAGGAACTGTTCGCCGTGGCCGGCAAGCGCATGCGCGACTACGTGGAACTGCTGGAAGTGTCGCCCTTCTACCGCCTGTGCTGGGAAGACGGCAGCCATTTCGATTATGCGAACGACCAGGAAGCCCTGGACCGCCAGATCCATGCGCGCAGTCCGGCGGACGTGGCGGGCTATCACCGCTTCCTGGCCTATTCGAAGGCCGTGTTCGAGGAAGGCTATATCAAGCTGGGCGCCGTGCCCTTCCTGTCCTTCCGCGACATGATCCAGGCCGGCCCGCAGCTGGCGCGCCTGCAGGCCTGGCGCAGCGTGTACGGCATCGTGTCGCGCTTCATCCAGGACGAGCAGCTGCGCCAGGCGTTCTCCTTCCACTCGCTGCTGGTGGGCGGCAATCCCTTCGCCACCTCCTCGATCTACACCCTGATCCATGCGCTGGAGCGGCGCTGGGGCGTGTGGTTCCCGCGCGGCGGCACCGGCGCGCTGGTCAGGGGCCTGGTGCGGCTGTTCGAAGACCTGGGCGGGCGCATCGAGCTGAATGCACCGGTGGCGCGCATCGAAGCCAGCGGTGCGCGCGTGAGCGGCGTGCGCCTGGAAGACGGCCGCCTGTTCGCTGCGGACGCGGTGGCCTCGAACGCCGACGTGGTCCACACCTATGGTTCCCTGCTCGGCCAGCATCCGCGCGGCAGCGCGGAGGCGGACAGCCTGCGCAAGAAGCGCTTCAGCAACTCGCTGTTCGTGCTCTATTTCGGGCTGGACCATCGCCACGAGCAGCTCCAGCACCACACGGTCTGCTTCGGGCCGCGTTACCGGGAGCTGATCAAGGACATCTTCCAGGGCGATGCGCTGGCCGAGGATTTCTCGCTCTACCTGCACGCCCCCTGTGTGACCGACCCGTCGCTGGCGCCGCCCGGCTGCGGCAGCCACTACGTGCTGGCGCCGGTACCCCACCTGGGCAATGCGCCGATCGACTGGGAAGTGGAAGGACCGCTGTACCGCGACCGCATCTTCGACTACCTGGAGCGGCGCTACATGCCGGGCCTGCGCAGCCAGCTGGTGACCAGCCGCATCTTCACGCCGCTCGACTTCCGCGACCAGCTCAACGCGCACCTGGGCTCGGCCTTCTCGCTGGAGCCGATCCTGACCCAGAGCGCCTGGTTCCGGCCGCACAACCGCGATGCGGCGCTGCCCAACTTCTACCTGGTGGGCGCCGGCACCCATCCCGGCGCCGGGGTGCCGGGCGTGATCGGCTCGGCCAAGGCGACGGCGGGCCTGATGCTGGACGAGGCCGCGCCATGAGCGACACCCTGCTCGACCACGCGACACGGACCATCGCGGTCGGCTCGAAGAGCTTCGCGGCCGCGGCCAGATTGTTCTCGCCGGGGACGCGGCGCAGCGTGCTGATGCTGTACGCCTGGTGCCGCCACTGCGACGACGTGGTCGACGGCCAGGAACTGGGCTTTGGCGCCTCCATGCAGGCGCCGCACGATGTGCGGCGCGAGCTTGCCGAACTGGTCGCCCAGACCCGGCGCGCCTATGCGGGCGAACCGATGCGGGACCCGGCCTTCGCCGCCTTCCAGGAGGTGGCGCTGCGCCACGCCATGCCGCAGCGCTTCGCCTTCGACCACCTGGCCGGCTTTGCGATGGACGTCGACGGGACGCATTACGAGACCATCGAGGACACGCTGCGCTATTGCTACCACGTGGCCGGCGTGGTGGGCCTGATGATGGCCTCGATCATGGGCGTGAAGGATGCGGCGGTGCTGGACCGCGCCTGCGACCTGGGCCTCGCCTTCCAGCTGACCAACATCGCGCGCGACATCGTGGAAGATGCGCTGATCGGGCGCTGCTACCTGCCGGCCGAATGGCTGCGCGAGGCGGGCATTCCGCCGGCGGAGGTGGCGCTGCCGAGGCACCGCGACGCGCTGACGCGGGTGGCGGCGCGCCTGGTCGACGCCGCCGAGCCGTATTACGACTCGGCCAGCGTGGGCATCCGCGCCCTGCCCCTGCGCTCGGCCTGGGCCATCGCGACCGCGCGCAACGTGTACCGCGAGATCGGCATCGAAGTGAAGCGCCGCGGCGCGCGCGCCTGGGACGAGCGCTGCGGCACGTCGAAGGCGCGCAAGCTGTGGCTGCTGGGGAAAGGCGGCCTCGCCGCCCTTAGTTCGCGTCTTGGCGCGGCGCCGGAACGTCCGGATGCGCTGTGGCGGCGGCCGGGCGCCGGGCACGCAGCGGCGCTTGATGCTGCGCTTGCAGTTGACGCTTGAGCGTGTCGACCGGCGGGGCGTACAGGAAGCCGAAAGACACCGCGCCGTCCTTGCCCTCCACCGCGTGGTGCATGCGGTGCGCCTGGTAGAGGCGCTTGAGGTAGCCGCGCTTCGGCACGTAGCGGAAGGGCCAGCGCCGGTGCACCAGGCCGTCGTGGGCGACGAAGTACAGGAAGCCGTAGGCGGTCATGCCGGCGCCGATCCATTCGAGCGGATGGGCGCCCTCCGTGCCGAACCAGATCAGGGCGATGGCGATGCCGGCGAAAACGACGGCGTACAGGTCGTTCTTCTCGAACCAGCCGGTGCGCGGCGCATGGTGCGAGCGGTGCCATCCCCAGCCGAAGCCATGCATGATGTACTTGTGTGCGACGATGGAAAACAGTTCCATCATCACGACGGTGAGCACGACGATGAGCGCATTCCAGAGCATGGCGTTCGATGTAGACCGGGAGGCAACGGGAGAACTCCAGCCTATCATAAGCCCTTGGGCGCACGGCTCGCCATGCACGACAAACACGGTTCAACTTTCGACAGGATCCCCATGACCCGACATCTGCCTGCCCTGCTCCTGCTCCTGCTGCCCGCCGCGTCGCTGGCCTCGGCCGCCACCATCGAAGTGCGCGTCTCGAATGCCGCCGGCGGCAAGGGCACCGCCAACGTGGCCGTCTGCGACAAGGAACGCTTCCTCAAGCAGTGCGCCTACAGCGCTTCCGTGCCGGCGCAGGCGGGAGAAACCGTCGTGCTGATCGAAGGCGTGCCGCCGGGAACCTGGGCGGTGCTGGCCTACCAGGACGAGAACGAAAACAAGGAACTGGACCGCAATGTGATCGGCATTCCGAAGGAGAACTATGGATTCAGCCGTGACGCCAAGGGCGCCTTCGGCCCTCCCTCATTCGAGGCGGCGGCCATCCAGGTAAGCGGCGACCGTGCGGCCGCCGCCATCCGGCTGCATTAACTCCTGGAGAGGAAGGGCAAGGCGTGCGCCAGCAAGGCCTCCGGCGCTTCTTCCGGGATGTAGTGGCCGCAGGGCAGCGCCTCGCCGCTCACGTCGTCGGCGATCGCGCGCCACTCCTTGATCGGGTCGAAGCAGCGCTGTACCACGCCGTCGCCGCCCCACAGCACCATCAGCGGCGTGGCGAGGCGCTGGCCGGCGTCGCGGTCGGCGCGGTCGTGCTCCAGGTCGATACTGGCCGAGGCACGGTAGTCCTCGCAGATGCCGCGCGCGGTGCCGGGCAGCGCCAGGCAGCGCTGGTATTCCGCCAGCGCGCGCGGATCGAAAG
>CBIHLT010000229.1:0-7564 GCA_966210615.1 uncultured Massilia sp. | reverse complement strand
TTCTCGCTGGCGCTGCTGTTCTTCCGTAACATCGGCCGCCCGCTGTCGCGCGCCTACATCCACGAGTCGGTCTGGGTGCGCGATACCGACGTGCCTTCGCGCACCATGGACACCCATGTCTCGCGCGTGCGCAACAAGCTGCACCTGCGTCCGGAGAACGGCTTCCGCCTGGTGCCGGTCTACAGCTACGGCTACCGCCTGGAAAAGCTGGGCGCCTGAGGGCTCCGCTGAAACCCTGCTGGCGTGAGGGTATAATGGGTGCATACCTGTTGACCCTCGTCCCCGAATGCAACTGCTCGCCGTTGGCCTGAACCACACGACCGCACCGGTCTCGCTGCGCGAGCAGCTGGCGCTCGCGCCCGACCAGCTCGGACGGGCGGTGCAGGCGGCGCGCACCTGGTTCTCGCGCCAGGGTTCGACCGGCGAGGAAGCGGCGATCCTGTCGACCTGCAACCGCACCGAACTCTACGCGGCAAGCAACCTGCCGAATCCCCTCGATGCCTCCGGCCAGTTCCTGGCGCATTATCATGCGCTCAACTACGCCGAGCTGCGCCCCCACCTCTACCTGCTGCCCCAGCACGACGCCGTGCGCCACGCCTTCCGCGTCGCCTCCGGCCTGGATTCGATGGTACTGGGCGAACCCCAGATCCTTGGACAGATGAAGGACGCCGTGCGCACCGCCGAGGAAGCGGGCGGCCTGGGCACCTACCTGCACCAGCTGTTCCAGCGCAGCTTCGCGGTGGCCAAGGAAGTGCGCACCACCACCGAGATCGGCGCCCACAGCGTCTCCATGGCGGCTGCCGCGGTCCGTCTGTCGCAGCGCATTTTCGACCGCATCGCCGACCAGCACGTGCTGTTCATCGGCGCCGGCGAGATGATCGAGCTGTGTGCGGCCCACTTCGCGGCCCAGAATCCCAAATCGGTCACCATCGCCAACCGCAGCATGGAACGCGGCGAAGCCCTGGCCACCCGCTACAACGGCAAGGCGATCCGCCTGGCCGACCTGCCCGACTGCCTGCACCAGTTCGACATCGTCGTCTCCTGCACCGCCTCGACCCTGCCCCTGATCGGCCTGGGCCTGGTGGAGCGCGCGGTCAAGGCGCGCCGCCACCGTCCGGTGTTCATGGTCGACCTGGCCGTGCCGCGCGATATCGAGCCGGAAGTCGCGCGCCTCGACGACGTCTTCCTGTATACCGTGGACGACCTGGCCCAGGTGGTCCAGACCGGCATGGAAAACCGCCAAGCCGCCGTCAAGCAGGCCGAAGCCATCATCGACGCGCGCGTCGAATCCTTCATGCACTGGGTGGGCGACCGCGCCATGGTCCCGGTGATCCGCGAGCTGCACGACTCGAGCGAAGCGCTGCGCATGGCCGAACTCGAGCGCGCCCGCAAGCTGCTGGCGCGCGGCGACGATCCCGAGGCGGTGCTGGAAGCGCTGTCGAAAGGCCTCACCGCCAAGTTCCTGCACGGCCCGCAACAGGCCCTGCACCATGCCCAGGGCGACGAGCGCGCCCGCCTGGCCACCCTGCTGCCGCAGCTGTTCCGCAGCCGCCGTTAGCGCCGCTTCTCCTTGCGCGTCCCGCCGGGGCGCCTGCCCGCATGCCGCATCCTGCGGCGCATGTCCGATCTCTTTGATGTTCTTGTTCCGGGAATCCGTATGAAACCTTCCATGCTGGCCAAGCTGGACCAACTTGCCAACCGCCTCGTCGAAGTGGACGAACTGCTCTCGCACGAGGGCGCCACCGCGAACATGGACAACTACCGCAAGCTCACCCGCGAGCACGCCGAGCTGTCGCCGCTGGTCGCGCTCTACCACGAGTACCAGAAGGCGCTGGGCGACATCGCGGCGGCCCAGGAACTGCTGGCGGATCCGGAAATGAAGGAGTTCGCGCAGGAAGAGATCGAATCCGCGAAAGGCCGCCTGGCGGAGCTGGAGCTGGACCTGCAGAAAATGCTGCTGCCGAAGGACGCCAACGACGAGCGCAACATCTTCCTCGAGATCCGCGCCGGCACCGGCGGCGACGAGTCGGCCCTGTTCGCCGGCGACCTGCTGCGCATGTACACCCGCTTCGCCGAACGCAACCGCTGGCAGGTCGAGATCGTGTCGGAATCATCCTCGGACCTGGGCGGCTACCGCGAAGTCATCGCCCGCATCATCGGCAACGGCGTGTATTCGAAGCTCAAGTTCGAATCCGGCGGCCACCGCGTGCAGCGCGTGCCGGCCACCGAGACCCAGGGCCGCATCCACACCTCGGCCTGCACGGTGGCGGTGATGCCGGAGGCGGACGAGGTCGAGGACGTCAACATCAACCCGGCCGACCTGCGCATCGATACCTACCGCGCCTCGGGCGCGGGCGGCCAGCACATCAACAAGACCGATTCGGCGGTGCGCATCACCCATCTCCCCACGGGCATCGTGGTCGAGTGCCAGGACGACCGCAGCCAGCACAAGAACAAGGCCCAGGCCCTGAAGGTGCTGGCCGCGCGCATCAAGGACGTGCAGCTTCGCGAGCAGCAGTCGAAGGAAGCCGCCACCCGCAAGAGCCTGATCGGCTCGGGCGACCGCAGCGAACGCATCCGCACCTACAACTTCCCGCAGGGGCGCCTGACCGACCACCGCATCAACCTGACCCTGTACAAGCTCGACATGATCATGGACGGCGACCTGTCCGACCTGACCAATGCGTTGTCCGCCGAGCACCAGGCCGAGCAGCTGGCGGCGCTGGGCGATTGATCCGGGCGAAGCGAAGCAATGTGTTAAGCAAAGGTTAAGTTGCCAGACTGAAAATATGGACGGGCAGACGCGCCGGGTTCGTGCGAGAATGCCCCCGCTCCCTGTCTGAACCAGCCATTAGAGAAAGCACCGCATGCTCCCGACTTCCCGCCAGGTCCTGTTCGCCGTTTCCTCGATCTGCTTCGCGCTGATCGCCGTCGCCCTCTACCTGCAGCACATCATGGAAATGCGGCCCTGCCCGCTGTGCGTGATCCAGCGCTACATGTTCCTGGCCATCGGCGTGTGCGCCCTGGTGTCGGCCATCAGCGGCAAGGTCCGCGAAGGCACGATCCTGGCGCTGATGGCGGCGCTGGGCGGCCTGTACGCGGTCGGCAAGCATTTGTACGTGATCGCCAACCCGGGCTTCTCCTGCGGGATCGACCCGATGGAGACCATGCTCAACAAGATCCCCACAGCCGAATACCTGCCCTGGCTGTTCCGCGCCGACGGCCTGTGCGAAGGCGCCACCGACACCGTGCTGGGCCTGGCGATTCCGCAGTGGTCGGCGGTGTGGTTCGTGGCCCTGACCGTGCTGCTGGTCTGGGTGCTGGTGCGTAAAAAACCGGCATGACCGATGAACGACACAGGCATGATCCAGCCCGGCGCGACCCTGGGACAGCTGCAGAAGGACCTGCCGCTCGGCCCGCTGGAGAACCGCATCCTGCTGTGCCATGCCCTGCAGCTGCCGCGCGTGGCCCTGATCACGCAGGCGGAGCGGGCACTCACTAGCGAAGAGGCGGGCACGCTTGCCGGCCTGGTGCAGCGTCGCCTGGACGGCGAACCGATCGCCTACATCGTCGGCGAACGCGAATTCTTCGGGCTGCCGTTCCGGGTGAGTCCGGCCGTCTTGATCCCCCGTCCCGATACCGAACTGATCGTCGAACTGGCTTTGGCACGCCTGGCGCCGCGCGCCCGCCTGCTCGACATGGGCACCGGCAGCGGCGCCATCGCGGTCGCACTGGCCCACACGCGGCCCGACGCAACAGTCACCGCCCTCGACGTCAGCGATGCCGCGCTGGACATCGCACAAGCCAACGCTGCCGCCAACGGCGCCCGCGTGCGCTTCCTGCGCAGCGACTGGTATGCGGCGCTGGGCGAAGAACGCTTCGACCTGATCGCTTCCAACCCGCCCTACATCGCATCGGGCGACCGCCACCTGAGCGAAGGCGACCTGCGCTTCGAGCCCACCGGCGCCCTCACCGACCATGCGGACGGCTTGTCCGCCCTGCGCATCATCGTCGACGGCGCTTGCGCCCACCTGGAACCGGGCGGCTGGCTGCTGCTCGAACACGGCTACGACCAGGCCGAAGCCGTGCGCGCCCTGCTGGCCGCGCGCGGCTTCACCGAGGTCCAGAGCTGGCGCGACCTGGCAGGCATCGAGCGCGTCAGCGGGGGGCGCTGCGGCATCCAGGACCTGACCGGATAACAGCGGACGGCGGTCCCGCTGCCGGCGGCAACAGGCCCCTCGGCGCATTTACTGCCGCACCGGCTGCGCCAGCTCGCGCGCCTGCGCCTCCGCTTCGGCCCTGGCATCCGCCTCCGCATCTTGCGGCGACATCGGCTGGACGATCGCTCCGGCCTCGTGGTCGTTCTCATCCACTTGCGGCGCCGACTCGGCGCTCTTGCGGATCAGGTCGAGGCGCACGGCATACTGCACCCCGTTGCGGGTGGCGTTGGCCGCGATCTGGCCGGCGTCGTTGATGGCCTGCGGGGCGTGGATGTTCCATCCCAGCCTGGGGTCGATCAGCGCATTCAGGCTCTCCATCCGGCGGCCGCGATAGATGAAGCCGGACAGGCGGTCGCTGGTGCCGACGACATGGCCGCGGTTGTTGATGCCGGTCGACGTGGTGAACTGGGGTACGTTGTCCGGCCGGTCATCGAGCTTGATCAGGCGGCCGTGGGTGTACAGGAAGGCGGCCTTTTGGTGGATGTCGAACGGCAGCTCCGCGGTGCCGGCGACCTGCCCGCGGTCGTTGATCGCGTCGCCCGAATTGGGAGCGCCGCCGAAGTCGCCCAGGTCGCGCATCACCCCCTTGGTCCAGATGAAGGCGCGCAGGGGCGGGTTCGGCGGGATGAACAACCCGGATTGCCCGGTGATCTGGTTCCGGTTGTTGAGCGCATACGCCTGGGTGCCCTGGGGATCGGCCGGGAGGCTGCCGATGTCCCGGAGCGTGCCGTTCGGCGCGCGCAGGAAGCCGCGTGGATTGCCGAAAGGCGTCACGGTGGCGAACGCGGTCGCGTAGCCGGCATTGTTGATGTCGGTATAGTTGGTCAAGCCGCTGCCGATGCCGCCGATGTCGCGTTGCCTGCCGTGGCAATACAGGAAGCCGCGCTGCAGGCCGCTGGCGTCTGTCCAGTTGCCGAGTACGACACCCTTGTCGTTGATGGCCACCGCGATGCTGGACCTGCCCAGCCGGTCAAGGTAGACGATGCCCTTGCCCCGGTTGACGAAGGCGCGGAAGGCGTCGGAACCGGGACTGCGCGGAACGAAGCCGACCACGGCGCCCGCGTTGTTGATGTCGGTGGCAAAGCTGTCGCGGGGGCCCACGATCGTGACCCGGTACTCGGGGGTGGCGGCCCAGGCGGCATTGGCCAGGGCCAGGGTGAGCGACAGCAAAAACAGGGAAACAGGTTTACGCGCTTGCATGACAACCTCCAGTAGTTGACGGCGGCAGGCTGCACGCTGGCGCGCCCGCCGCCAAATCCAGCCCGCCATGACGGAGCTTGGTACGACATCGCACCGCGAACATGCGCACTGTCCGCGCCCTCCGGGGCCGCCGATCGCCCGCGCAGGTCCTTTCACGTCGACATGAATCTGTTTGTTAACAATGCCTTACGCGCTCGAGCGCAGAACTCACGTTACGCCGTCCGAGCCGAGGCGATCTGATGCCGCGCAACGCCGACACTGCAACGCGGGCCGCTTCGAAGAGTCCGTGCAAGCGGCAATTTTTTGCTGCAACAGTGTGGAAATGCGGCGCACGGCTGGTTTTTTGGCGCTCGACAGATGGCGCAATGCCCGGCATCGCCGCCCTAGTGCGCGCATGGCATCCAATGGGCTTGTTACAATGGCCAGCCCCGAACCGCGGAGCCCGCATGCGCCACCTGGCCGCTTCCCTTGCCTTGCTCGTGCCCCTGGCGTGCGCTGCCGCTGGGCCGGATGCCGATCCCCCCACGCCCGCCACGGCGAACGTGAATGCGGCCGAGCAGGCAAGGAAGCTGTTCGAACGCGACTGGCAATGGCAGCTGCGCCGCGCCCCCGAGCGTGCCACCGGCCTGGGAGAGCAGCGCCACAACGCGCTGCTCTCCGACACCAGCCTGGCGGCGCGCGCCGCCGCGCTCGAGCACGAGCGCGAGATGCTGGACGCCGCGCGCGAGATCGACCGCAGCCGCCTGGAAGGCCAGGCGCTCGTCTCCTACGAGCTGTTCGTGCTCGAAAAACAGCAGCGCCTGGCCGCCGGCGCATTCCTTCCCTTCGACCCGCAGCCGCTCACCGCCTACGACGGCCTGCACGTGCAGCTGCCCCGGCTGGTGGCGCAAATGCCCTTCGCCGGCGAGGACGACTACCGCGCCTATATCGCGCGCCTGAAAGCCCTGCCTGCCCACGTGGACGGCCTGGTGGAGCAGCTGCGCGCCGGCCTGAAGGCGGGCTGGCCGATGCCCAAGGCTGTCGTGCGCGGCGTGCCGGATGCGCTGCGCAGCCTGCGCGAAGGCCTGCAAGACGGTGCGCTGGGCGCGCCGTTCAAGCGCATCCCCGCGTCGGTCGCGCCGGAAGTGCGCGAAGAACTGCTGGCGGCCGGCGCCGCGGCCCTGAACGACAGCGCGGCGCCGTCCCTGCGCAAGCTGGAAGACTTCCTGCGTACCGACTACCTGCCGCTGGCGCGCGACAGCATCGGCGCCGCCAGCCTGCCGAACGGCGCCGCCTGGTACGCCCTGCTGGTGCGCCAGTCCACCTCCACCGAACTGACGCCGGCCGAGATCCACGCGATCGGCCAGAAGGAAGTCGCGCGCCTGCGCCTTGAAGTGGCGGCGCTGGTGCCGCGCACCGGCTTCCGCGGCGATGCCGCCAGGTTCCTGGTGTTCGCGCGCACCGATCCGCGCCTGTTCTTCCCCGACGCCGAGACGCTGCTGGGTCGCTACCGCCGCGCCCTCGCGCGCGCGGAGAACAAGCTGGCCAGGGTGGTGAACACGCCGCCCTCCGCCAGCCTGGCGGTCAAATCCATGACGGCGGCGGGCGCCGGCCAGCCGGCCGCCTATTACGAGGCCGGCAGCGAGCAGCGCAGCGCGGCCCTGGTGGTCAACGTGGCGGATGTGGGCGCGCGGCCGATCTGGCAGGTGGACACCATCGCCCTGCACGAGGGCCTGCCCGGCCACCACCTGCAGGTGGCGCGCGCCAGGGAACTCGAACTGCCCGCCTTCCGGCGCCATGGCTGGTTCCCGGCCTTCGGCGAAGGCTGGGCCACCTATGCCGAAAGCCTGGGCCCGGACATGGGCTTCTTCCAGGACCCGTTCTCGCTGTTCGGCCACCTCAACGAGCAGACCTTCCGCGCCGCGCGGCTGGTGGTCGACACCGGCATCCATGCGCTGGGCTGGTCGCGCCAGCAGGCCGTCGACTACCTCAACGCCAACACCGCCAATCCGCCCGCCGACAACGAGGCCGAGGTCGACCGCTACATCGCCCGGCCGGCCCAGGCCCTCAGCTACAAGATCGGGCAGCTGCGCATCCTGGCCTTGCGCAAGAACTGTCTCTTATACACATCCCGAGCCCACGAGACCGATCAGTATCTCGTATGC
>CBIHLT010000228.1:0-7582 GCA_966210615.1 uncultured Massilia sp. | reverse complement strand
GCGACAACTGCTCCGCAAAAAACACGCTCCCCGCCAGGGTCACGCCAACGGCCCCGATCCCGGTCCACACCGCATACGCCACCCCCAGCGGCAATCCCCGCAACGCACTGGCCAGCAAATAAATGCTGCCCAGCGCCGCCAGCACCGCGAGCAGGCTCGGCGCCGGCCGCGTCCATCCCTCGGACGACTTGAGCGCGAACGCCATCCCCACCTCGACCAGCCCGGCCGCCAGCAAGAGAGCCCAAGCAGCAAAACTAGACATGCGCTTCCTCCCGCGCCTTGAGCATGCCGCGCTGTACCGCCGGCCGCCCGCCAAGCCTGCGCAGCCAGTCCGCGACGGCCGGATAGCGCCCGATATCGATCCCCAGTTCCCCGTGCGTCTCCAGCCAGGGATAAAAGGCCATATCCGCAATCGTGTAAGCATCGCCGCCAATATGCCGGGAGCCGGCCAGCCGCCGCTCGATCACCCCATAGACCCGCTGCGTCTCGCGCGTATAACGCTCCAGCGCCATCGCATTCGGCTCGGGCGCCGCATGCCTGAACCACCACAGCTGCCCCAGCATCGGCCCGGCGCTGGCCGCCTGCAGGAACAGCCATTGCAGCACGAGATCCCGGTCCGGCCCGTGTGCAGGCAGCGCCTGGCCCGCAGCGTCGGCCAGGTGGATGAGAATGGCGCAGGACTCGAACAAGCTTTGTCCGGTCCGCTCATCGGTGAGCACAGGAATCTTGTTGTTCGGACTGAGGCGCGCAAACGCGGGCGCATGCTGCTCGCCGGCGTTCAGGTCGACGAAACGGGTCTGGTATGCCAGGCCCAGTTCCTCCAGTGCGATGGTGATTTTCCTGCCGTTGGGCGTATCGGCCAGATAAACGGTGTACATGTCAGGCTCCTTGAGGTAAGCAATGCCTGACAGCCTAGCTTGTGCAAGAATGGCGAACAATTCGATGTTTTCGCATATTAGTTCTCCACATTTGCACAAGCATGGACTGGGACGACTGCCGCTACTTCCTCACCGTTGCCGAGACCGGATCGCTGTCGGCCGCCGCGCGCCGGCTCGGCCAGAGCCATTCGACCATCCTCAGGCGCCTCGACAAGCTGGAGGCGGCGCTCGACGCGCGCCTGTTCGAACGCTTCCAGAGCGGTTACGTGCTCACCGCCACCGGCGAAGAGCTGCTGGCCCTGCTGGCGCCGGTCGGCGAGAACATGGAAGAGGCCGCGCGCAGGATCAGCGGCCGCGATGCGGCGCTGCAGGGAACGATCCGCGTCACCACCACCGACACCTTGCTGCACGGCCTGCTGCTGCCCGCATTCACCGCGTTCCGCCAGGCCCATCCCGGCATCCGTCTGCAGCTCACGGTCGCCAACAGCTTCCTCAACCTGACCCGGCGCGACGCCGACGTGGCGATCCGCCCGACCAACACCCCGCCGGACAATCTCGTCGGTCGCAAGCTCGGCAGCCTGCAGACGGCGCCCTATGCCTCGAAGGCGTATCTGGAACGCGCCCGCGGGCAGGGCAGGCGCGACGACGACTGGGCGGCCCACGACTGGGTGGCGCCGGACGAGGCCCTGGCCCACCTGGGCCAGGCGCGCTGGCTGCGCGAACACGTGCCGGCGGAGCAGCATGTGGTCAGTGTGGACTCGCTGCTGGGAATGGCGGGCGCCGTGGAAGCGGGCATGGGCGCAGGCATGCTGCTGGGTCTGCTCGCCGAAGGCAAGTCCGGGTTGGTGCGGCTCGCTCCGCCCGATCCGGCGCTGGACACCGAGGTCTGGATCCTGACCCATCCCGACCTGCGCCGGGTCAACCGGATTCGCAGTTTTACCGAATTCGTCTATGCCAGCCTGTCCGGACACCCGGCCTTCACGCGGTAGACCTGGCAGCGCTCAGGCAAGACCGTATTGCTTGAAGATCCTGCGCTGGGTGCCGTCGGCGATCATCTCGTCCATCGCCGCGCGATAGCGCCGGGCCTCGGCCTCGCCAATGTCGAGCGAGCCCGCCAGCCAGGCCTGGGTCGAGCGCACCGGCCGGCTGAGGCGGAAGTCCTTTTCCTGGCCCCGCGAGACCAGCGAGCGATGGATGATCGCGCGCTCGCCGAAGGCGGCATCGGCCATGCCGGCCAACAGGTAGCGGTGGACGTCATCGATGGACGAGGCCTCCACCAGGTGCCGGAAGCCCAGTTCGGCCAGGATGGCCGATTGCGCGGCGCCGCGCAGCAGGGCAATGCGCTTTCCCCTCATGTCCTGGGGGTGTTGCACATCGAAGCTGCCGCCCTGCTGCGCCATGAAAATGTAGTGTTCCTTGTACAGCGGCGCGAGCCAGCGGAAGCTGGCTTCCCGGTCCGCCTGCCGGGTCAGGGGGAAGATGGCGGTGCGCGGCATCGTCGTTGCCAGATGCAATGCGCGCCGCCACGGCATGAACGCGACATCGGGCGCAGCATCCAGCCTCCGGCAAAGGGCATCCACGAGCTCGCGCAGGGCGCCCGCCTGGTTGCCGGACTCCATCACCAGGGGCGGCAGATGCGTGGTGACGATGTGCAGCGGCCTGAGGCCGTCCTGTTCCGCACAGACGCCGCTGCCGCTTGCCGCACCCAGCGCCAAGGCCAATATGTCCCGTCGATGTACCACAGCTGCCCCTGTCATTTTCAGCACGTCATCGTAACCCACCTGTCGCGCCAATGGCTGAGCCTGCCCGCGAGCGATGGCAAAATACGACAAGGACAGATGACCGGAATACACATGGACGAGAATAAGAGGAATGAACTTGTGCGGATGGGGTGGGACATCCATGGCGCCGTCGAGGAAAGCTACCATGCCCACCCCGCCGGCAGGGACGACGACGCCTGGCTGGAAAAGCAGCGCCTGCTCCTGGCCGACATGGCGATCCACCTGCTGCAGACCGCGATCGCTCCCGGCGAGGTCGAGCTGGACCAGCTCAGGAATAATCTGAATGCGATCCTCGTGGTCGCGGACCGCTTCCTGCCGGATACCGGGTTGAGGAACGCGGCCGACAGGCTCTATGAGGCAAAGCGCCTCACTTGACCGTGATGTTCGTGTCCGTGCCGTCGGTATAGACCGTCATCTGCGTGCTTCCCGAGAAGGTGTTGTTGGAAACGACGGTAGGGCTGCCGTACACGTAGGTCAGCGAGATATGCGCCTGGAACGGGCTGGGTGTTTTTCCGCCGCTGCGCCGGCCCTGGACGGAGAACGTGCAGTTCGAATCCATTTTGTTGGCATCGATCGTGTGGCCGCCCGTGTCAGGCCATTTGGTCCTGTCGCCGCCGCCGTACACCTGGATACCGTTCCCCTGGTTGTTCGAGACGATGTTGCCGTACACCGAACATTTGCAGGTCCCGTCGTCCACACCGATGCCGACGCCTTCCGAACCGTTGTCCAGCGGACCGCCGTAGTTGAGGTTGAACCTGCAAGTGTTATAGCGGATTGTATGTCCGGAAACGGCGCCTTGCCCGGCCGCCGACGATAGCTCGATACCCCGGCCGTAATAGGTGCTGGTCAAGGTCCCGCCATTGGCATTGCAGGTGTTGCGCTCGATGATGTAAGACTTGGCAAGGCCGCTGATATGAATGCCGAAATTCATATTGTTGCTGCAGTTATTGTTGCCGACGTAGTTGCGGTCTCCACTGGTGATGAAGATGCCGCTCAGCATGCCGGTCACGATATTCTTGTCCACCGTGGCAGCGTTCCCCCGGACCAGGTAGATGCCGATGGCCTTGCGGTTCGGGTTGTAATCGACACCGGGTGGCGGAGAAACGCGGTTCCCGCGAATGAGCAGATTCGTGAGGAAGGCGGTGCTGGCGTAGGTTTCACAGCGGATGCCATGCGACCCGGCCGTGCCGCCGCCGCGGTGGCGGATCGTATTATTGAGCAGGCGGATGTCGTCGATATTCCCGCTGGCGGCAACCAGGATCCCCTGGTTGCCATATGTGGGGCCGTTGCTGATGACGTCGAGCACACAGTTGGAAACGGTCACATGGTTTTTTTCGAAGATATACACGCCGGCACAATTCGAGATCACGTTGCAATTCTCGAAAACGCAGTAATTGCCCAGCCAAATGATCGCCACGTCGCTCGCTTCGGGCAAGGCAGTATTCCGGATGTCCAGATGACGGTAGGTGACGAAATCGCGCTCCTGCTTGTACGCAGCGATCGAGGCCCCGCCGGCCGGCAGGGTGGGAGACCCCGGCAAGATGATGACCGGTTTCGGCTGTGAGGTATCGTCGCCGCCGTTGGACCGATAATAGGCGCCAATGGTGATGCGCTGTGACGCAGTGCCGCTCGCCGCCACCTGGAAGACACCCGAATACGTCGTGCCTCGTTTCTGGAGGTAGGTGTGGCCGGGTAGCCAGGACACGCTGGCCCATGAGCGGAAAGGATTGGCCAGCGTTCCGTCACCCGGACCGGCGGCCGTTGGATCGATGTAATGCACATTCGCGCTGCGGCCCGTTTGGGCCATGGCGAATCTCGGCAGCACCGCCCCCGCGCACGCGGAGACGCCCATGCTGGACGCGATTCGAAGGAAGTCTCTTCTTCTTTTGCTCATGCCGGCTCCTTGCACCAAGATCTGACAAACATGACGGCGCTGGTCCGTGCTCACCAAGTGTTCTGACCGCCATGACGATGCTACGCTTTCCGGTCGCGGGGCTGCAACGACTCTTTGTTAAAGGCGCCAGGCCGAGTTGCGGCAATGCCACCCTAGAGTCAGGCAGGTCCATGTTGTGGTTGCACGGCTTGCGCGGCTTCCGGCGCAAGTCGTCCGGCGTGTCTGCTACACTGATCTGTTCATCAAACCAGCGTCGTGCACCGATTGATCCAGACTCCTGTCCCTGCGGGCCTGCCGCCTGTGCTTGCCGGTCCCATCCTGCGCCGCCTCGAGCCGGGCCGCCTGGTGCTATGGCTGGTCGGCAGCGCGCCGCTCGCGCTGGCACTGGTGCTGGCGCCCGAGGCAGGCGCGCCCCGGCGCTTGCACCTGGACACGTCCCGCTGCCGTGTCGTGCGCGTCGGCCGCCATGCCTGCGTGCACCTGATCGATGTCGCACTGCCCGAGCCGCTGCCGCAAGACACGATCATCGAGTATGACGTGCTCGTCACGCTCGACGATGGCAATGAAGCCGGCATCGCCCATTGGGCGCCGCACCTGCTGCATGCCGGCGCGGAGCGGCCGAACATGGTGCTGCGCAGCCGCAGCGACAACATCCTGTTCGGCTCGTGCCGCAAGCCGCATCATCCCGCGCCTGATGGCCTGGCGCGCGCCGACGCCTTGCTGGCCGACCACGTCGAGCGGGCCGACGAGCGGCCGGCCATGCTCATGCTGTGCGGCGACCAGGTGTATGCCGACGATGTGGCAGGCCCGATGCTGGCGGCGATCCACGCGCTGATCCGCCGCCTGGGCTTGTACGGCGAATGCCTGGAAGGCGCGGTGGTCGCCGACAGCGAGGCTTTGTACCGCCATCCGGCCGGTTACTACCGGCGCGAAGAGCTGCTGCCTGCATTCAAGTCCAACCGGGCGCTGCGCGACCGTTTCTTCGGCGGCAGCGAAAAGCCGATCTTCACCACGGCCAATGCGCACAACCACCTGGTGACCCTGGCGGAAGTGCTGGCCATGTACCTGCTGGTCTGGTCGCCCGTGCCATGGCAGCTGGTGGCGGACGCGCCCCCGCCCGCGCTGGAACGCAGGCATGCAAGCCGCTGGCGGCGCGAGGCCAGGGCGCTGGCGGGCTTTTGCCGCGACCTTCCCAGGTGCGCGCGGCTGCTGGCGCACGTGCAGACCCTGATGATCTTCGACGACCATGACATCTCCGACGACTGGAACCTGTCGGCCAAATGGGAAACCACCGTCTACGAGCATCCATTCGCGCGCCGCATCGTGGGCAATGCGCTGGTCGCCTATATGCTGTGCCAGGGCTGGGGCAACTGTCCCGACATGTTCGGCACGGCGCTGGACGACATGGCAGCGCTGGCCGCCACGGCCGCTTCGGATGGCCGGCTGGACGCGCCGGTGCAGGATGCGCTGATCAAGCGCCTGCTGTCTTTCCGCCAGTGGGGCTTCGTCGTACGGACCACGCCCACGATCATCGTGCTCGATACCCGCACCCGGCGCTGGCGCAACCGGCGCCGGCCCGGCCATCCGTCGGGCCTGATGGATTGGGAATCGCTGACCGAACTGCAGCATGAACTGCTGGACGAAACGGCCGCGGTCATCGTCTCGCCGACGCCCATGTTCGGGGTCAAGCTGATCGAGGTGGTGCAACGGGTCGCCACCTTCGCCGGCCTGGCCTTGAGCGTCGACGCCGAGAACTGGATGGCACATCGCGGCGCGGCCAGCAGCATGCTGAATATCTTCCGCCATTCGCGCACCCCGGGGAATTACGTGATCCTGTCGGGCGATGTGCACTACTCGTTCGCCTACGATGTCGAGGTACGCGACGCGGACCGCATGCCGCATGTCTGGCAGATCACCAGCAGCGGCATCAAGAACGAATTCCCGCGCCGCCTGCTCGACTGGCTCGATCGCCTCAATCGCTGGCTGTATTCTCCGCGCTCGCCGCTGAACTGGTTCACCCAGCGCCGCGATCTCGCGCTCACACCGCACCTGCCCGACGCGCGCCAGCATGGCGAGCGCGTCTGGAACGGCGCCGGCATCGGCCAGGTGTGGATCGATGCACAAGGGCGGCCGCTGCGCATCATGCAGCACAACGCCGATGGCCGGCCGTCGACACGGTTTCTGGCGCCGGAGCAGGAAGCATCGCTTGCGGCGGCTGCCGAGCAGCCTTTGGGGAAGCACTGATTGGTTTGAATGCCCCGGCAGGGCCCGGAGGCCTTGGGTTGAACTGGTTGACTGTCAGCCTTGGCGGTAAGCGAAGCTGGCTAAAACCGCCTAACAAGCCTGTGTTGCGATGAAGGCAACAGCAACGTACACTGAGCTGTTCCGACCGTCCGCTGTCGGCCAGAAGCAGTCATTGATTGTGACCAAGAGCAGTCGTTCAAGCGTTTCAATTTACCGCTTTTTGAAGATGCTTTTAATCTTTGGTCGCCACGGATATTCATATATGTTGTGGGTGAACTATTATGGAAAAAAATTTTATCTTTTCTGTCGCGTTTGTGGTTATAGACGTAATGGCAGGGTCAATGGCCGGGCGATTAGTGTGGCACTACAATCATCGGAAAGAGATCGAGGAAAGTAATCCACAATATAGTTACATGGCGAACTGGATATTGAGCGCAACTGCCTTTATAGGTCTGATGTGGGTGAGCGGCCAAATTAAATCCCTGGCTCCCATTGCTGAAATTACAAAATTGTTGGCGGCGTGTTTAATGGTGTCATCTGTATACGTCACTGGGTGGCGGCCAAAATTTGTCTGGCGCCAATAGTCATGTACTCAATCCAAGAGAATTTAGTCAGGATTTAATGAGCGGAGAATCGTAGATCTCAACGCCCATGCCGACTTGCACGAGACAGCCTTGGGTACCCTCACCAATTACAACGTCAGCTTAGAGCGCCTAACAAAACCCTCTAGTTGCTCAGCAGGCAACAGCCGAGTACACTGAGCTGTGCCGTCCGTCCGCTATCGG
>CBIHLT010000227.1:0-7593 GCA_966210615.1 uncultured Massilia sp. | reverse complement strand
CCGGAATCTGCTTGGCGACGATCTTGCAAAAAATGCAGTTGTCCATCTTGTCTCCGGATGATTACAGTGCTTTCCATTTGGAAAACTCGACTATCCTACCAGCGCCGCATGACATTGGGATGACGATTATGACAGCGGACGCCCGCGGCAGGAGCATGAGTATGCGCTCACTCCTTGCGCGCGGCCTTTTCCTCGAGGCCGGACAGGCCTTCGCGGCGCGCCAGTTCGTCGAGCACCTGCTGCGGCGTCAGGTTGAACTGGGCCAGCAGCACCATCGAGTGGAACCACAGGTCGGCGCACTCGTACAGGACCTTGGAGGCGTCGCCCGAGACGCGCGCGTCCTTGGCGGCCATCACGGTCTCGGTGGCTTCTTCGCCGATCTTCTTGAGGATGGCGTCGTCGCCCTTGGCGAACAGCTTGGCCACATAGGATTTGTCGGGGTCGCCGCCGTTCTCCAGCTTGCGCGATTCGATCACGGCCGCGACACGGGCCAGGGTAACGCTCATGAGGGTTTCTTATCCGCGGAATAAATGGTGTCGGGGTCCTTCAGCACCGGCTCGGCAGTCTGCCAGTCGGCGCCGTCGAACTTCTGGAAGAAGCAGGAGTGGCGTCCCGTGTGGCAGGCGATGCCGCCCGCCTGCTCGATCTTGAGCAGCACGACGTCCTCGTCGCAGTCGAGGCGCATTTCCAGCACCTTCTGCACGTGGCCGGACTCTTCGCCCTTGTGCCACAGCTTCTTGCGCGAGCGGCTCCAATAGACGGCTTCGCCCAGCTCGGCGGTCCTGGCCAGCGCTTCACGGTTCATCCAGGCGAACATCAGGATGTCGCCGGTGGCCGCTTCCTGGGCGATCACCGGCACCAGGCCGTGTTCGTCCCAGCGCACCTTGTTCAGCCATTTGGCATTGGTCGCCATGCTCACTCCAGGCGCATCGGGATGCCACGCTCGGCCATGAAGCGCTTGGCCTCAAAGACCGTGTGCTGTCCGTAGTGGAAGATGCTGGCCGCCAGCACCGCGTCGGCGTGGCCTTCCAGCACGCCGTCCGCCAGGTCCTGCAGGCCGCCCACGCCGCCGGAGGCGATCACGGGGATGCCGACCGCGTCGGAGACGGCGCGCGTCAGGCCCAGGTCGAAGCCGACCTTGGTGCCGTCGCGGTCCATCGAGGTGAGCAGCAGTTCGCCGGCGCCCAGGCTTTCCATCTTGCGCGCCCACTCGACGGCGTCGAGGCCGGTGGCGTTGCGGCCGCCGTGGGTGAAGACTTCCCACTTGCCGGGTGCGACCTGTTTGGCGTCGATCGCGACCACGATGCACTGGGAGCCGTGCTTCTGCGAGGCGTCGAACACCAGCTGCGGGTTGGTCACGGCCGAGGTGTTCATGCTGACCTTGTCGGCGCCGGCGTTGAGCAGGCGGCGCACGTCCTCGACCTTGCGCACGCCGCCACCGACGGTCAGCGGAATGAAGACGGTCGAGGCCACGGCTTCGATGATCGGCAGGATCAGGTCGCGGCCGTCGCTCGAGGCGGTGATGTCGAGGAAGGTGATCTCGTCGGCGCCCTGCCCGTCGTAGCGGCGGGCGATTTCCACCGGGTCGCCGGCGTCGCGCAGCTCGGTGAAGTTGACGCCCTTGACCACACGGCCGCCGGTGACGTCGAGGCAGGGGATGATGCGTTTTGCGAGCATAAGATTTTTTGCGTTGGCTTCAACTCGTCATCCCGGCGAAGGCCGGGATCCAGGTTCTGCTTGAGCAGTCGATACGCAAGCAAACTTGGGTTCCGGCCTTCGCCGGAACGACGGTGTTTTAAGCGTCCGCACCCTCGGTCAGTTCATCGGCACGCACCTGCGCACTGGTCAGGTCCAGCGTGCCTTCATAAATCGAACGGCCGCAGATCACGCCTTCGATGCCTTCGTCCTGCACCGCGCACAGCGCTTCCACGTCGGCCAGGTTGTGCACGCCGCCCGAGGCGATGATCGGGATGCGCACCGCCTGGGCCAGCTTGACGGTGGCTTCGATGTTGACGCCGGCCATCATGCCGTCGCGGCCGATGTCGGTGTAGACGATCGATTCCACGCCATAGCCTTCGAACTTCTTGGCCAGGTCGATGACCTCGTGGCCCGACATCTTGCTCCAGCCGTCGGTGGCGACCTTGCCGTCCTTGGCGTCCAGGCCGACGATGATGCTGCCCGGGAAGGCGCCGCAGGCGTCGTGCAGGAAGCCCGGGTTCTTCACCGCGGCGGTGCCGACGATGATGTAGCTGATGCCGTCGTCCAGGTAGCGCTCGATGGTGTCGAGGTCGCGGATGCCGCCGCCCAGCTGGACCGGAATCTCTTCCAGTTCGTTCTGTTCGGCGTACTCCTGCACCACTTGCAGGATCGATTTGATCGCTTCTTCGTTCTTGGGCTTGCCCGCGAACGCGCCGTTCAGGTCCACCAGGTGCAGCCGGCGCGCGCCCTTCTTGAGCCAATGCAGCGCCATCTCGGCGGGATCTTCGGAAAACACGGTGGCGAGGTCCATATCGCCTTGTTTCAGGCGAACGCAGTGACCGTCTTTCAGGTCGATGGCGGGGATCAGCAGCATGATGGTTGTCGGTTGGTTGACGGTTGTGGGTGAACGCGGGCGTTCACGGTTTCCAGTGGATGAAGTTGCGGTACAGGCGCAGCCCTGCGGCGGCGCTCTTCTCGGGGTGGAACTGGGTGGCGACGAGGTTGTCGCGCGCCACTGCACAGCAATACGGCGCGCCGTAGTCGGCCTCGCCGATGGTATCTAGCGGATTGTCCGGCACCGCGTAATAGCTGTGCACGAAATAGAAATAGCTGTTGTCGGCGACGCCTTCCCACAGCGCGTGGGCGCGGGCCTGGCGCACGCGGTTCCAGCCCATCTGCGGGACCTTGAAGCGCGAACCGTCGGCCTGCAGCTTGCCGTCGAGCTGGAAGCGCACCACCTTGCCGGGCAGCAGGCCCAGGCCGGGGGTGCCGTCGTTCTCTTCGCTGGAGTCGAACAGCATCTGCTCACCCACGCACACGCCCATGACAGGCTTGTTTCTCACGGCGCGCAGCAGGGCTTCCTCGGCGCCGGATTCGCGCAGGCTGCTCATGCAGTCGCGCATCGCCCCCTGGCCGGGCAGGACGATGCGGTCGGCCGCGTCGATGTCGGCGGCATTGTTCGAGACCAGCACGTCGGCTTCAGGGTCGGCCGCGCGCAGGGCCTGCGCTACCGAGCGCAGGTTGCCGAGGCCATCCACCACCACAATCTTGTTCGCCATGGTGTCAGAGGCTGCCTTTGGTCGAAGGAATGATGCCGGCCGCGCGCTCGTCCAGCTCGGTAGCCATGCGCAGGGCGCGGCCAAAAGCCTTGAACACGGTTTCGCACTGATGGTGCGCGTTCACGCCGCGCAGGTTGTCGATGTGCAAGGTCACGCCGGCATGGTTGACGAAGCCGCGGAAGAATTCGCCGGTCAGGTCGACGTCGAAGGTGCCGATCATGGCGCGGGTGAAGGGAATGTGCATTTCCAGCCCCGGACGCCCCGAGAAATCGATGACCACGCGCGACAGCGCCTCGTCCAGCGGCACATAGGAGTGGCCGTAGCGGCGGATGCCCTTCTTGTCGCCCACGGCCTTGGCCACCGCCATGCCGAGGGTGATGCCGGTGTCCTCGACGGTATGGTGCGCATCGATGTGCAGGTCGCCGACGGCCTCGACTTCGAGGTCGATCATGCCATGGCGCGCGATCTGGTCCAGCATGTGGTCGAGGAAGGGGACGCCGGTATTGAGCTTCTGGCGGCCGGTGCCGTCGAGGTTGATCGCGACGCGGATCTGCGTCTCGTTGGTGTTGCGCGTGATTTCGGCGGTGCGGGTCATTGCAGGGTGCTCGTCAGTCGGTCTCCCCCCTCGGGGAGAGACCGGTTACAGGGACGCTTTCAGGGCAGTCAGGAATTGGGTGTTTTCTTCCGGGGTGCTGACCGTGACGCGAATGCAGTTCGTCAGCAGCTTATGCATTTTACTCAAATTTTTGATCAGGACCTTCTCGGCATGGAGATGTGCGCAGACGGCGTCGGCGTCCGGCACCCGCAGCGAGATGAAATTCGCGGCGGACGGGAAGACTTCGACCCCCGGCAAGGCCGCCAGTTCGGCGGCCAGGCGGCTTCGCTCGGCATTGATCTGCTCGGCCTGGCGGTCGAGCACGTCGAGGTGGTCGAGCGCGAACTCGGCCGCCACCTGGGTCAGCACGTTCACGTTATAGGGTGGACGGACTTTCTCGAACTGCTCCAGCAAGGCGGCGTGGCCCGACAAATAGCCCAGGCGGATGCCGGCCAGGCCCAGCTTGGACAAGGTGCGCATCACGACCAGGTTGTGGAATTCCGGCAGGCGGCCCATGAAGCTCTTGTGGGCGAAGGGCTGGTAAGCCTCGTCCACCACGGCAATCCCGGTGTCGCCCAGGGCGCGGATCACCGCTTCCATGTCGGCGGCGTCGAACAGGTTGCCGGTCGGATTGTTCGGGTAGGCCAGGAAGACCAGCGAAGGCTTGTGCTGCTCGATGGCGGCCAGCATGGCGTCGCGGTCGAGCGAGAAGTCGGCTTTTACCGGCACGCCGACGAAATCGGCGCCGGCAAACTGGGCCGAGCGCGAGAACATCACGAACGCCGGGATCGGGGCCATGATGACGGCGCGACGGTCCTGTTTGGCGACGGCGGTGGCCAGGATGGCGATCAGCTCGTCCGAGCCGTTGCCCAGAAGCACGTCGTAGCCGGCAGGCACGCCCAGCTTGGCGCAGATCTTGGACTTGATCGTGCGGTAGGACGGCACCGGATAGCGGTTCAGGGCGGCGTCGGCCAGACGCGCGCCCAGCTCGCGGCGCAGCTCTTCCGGCAGCTCGTAGGGGTTCTCCATCGCATCGAGCTTGATGTAGCCGCTGGCGTCCGGCACATGGTAGCTGCCGATCGCACGCACGTCGGCACGGATGGTGTTGTCGATCAGCTTGTCGATGGCGCTCATGGGTTTCCTTCAGAGGTAATGGCAATGGCCCCCTTGGCCGCCGCCTTGCGTTTCTTCGCAGCGACTTTCGCCGCCAGCGGGACTTCCGGCGCGGCCAGGCGTGCCTGGATGATCTCGCAATAGGCCGGGTTCAGCTCGAAGCCGGTGAACTGGCGCCCCAGGCGCTTGGCGGCAATCGCCGTGGTGCCGCTGCCCATGAAGGGGTCGAGCACCACGCCGCCCGGCGGGCAGGAGGCCTTGACCATGCGCTCGATGATCTCCAGCGGCTTCTGGGTCGGGTGGTCGGCACGCTCCGGGTGCTCGCGGTGCAGGCGCGACACACTCCACACGTCCTTCGGGTTGTAGCCCACTTCCAGCCACTTGGCACCGACGAAGATCGAGCGCGAACGGGCTTTCTTGGTCTCGGCATCGTAGGGAATGCGCACCGCGTCCAGGTCGAAGTAGTAGTCCTTGCGGTTGACGAAGAAGCCGATGGTGTCGTGCACCGAGCTGAAGCTGCGCACGCTGCCGCCCATCGAGGGCACGCGGCGGTCCCAGATGATCTCGTTCATCATGGTCATGCGTTTTTTCAGCATGACGAAGATCTCGGGCGCGAAGCGCCAGGTCAGGAAGATGTACAGGCTGCCGTTGGCCTTCAGCTTGGGCAGCACGGCGGCGATCCACTGCTCGGTCCAGGCCAGGTAGGCTTCGACGCTCTGCTGGTCGGAGGCGTTGCCGTAGTCCTTGCCGAGGTTGTAGGGTGGGTCGGTCAGGATCAGGTCGATGGATGCATCCGGGATGCGCGCGATTCCTTCGAGCGCATCTTCGCAGAAGACCTGGTTGACCCAGTCCGTCATGACGTTTTAATGCGCAGTTCTGCGCTCCTTGCGTGGGCCTGCAGGCCTTCGCCATAGGCCAGTTCGGCCGCCACCTTGCCCAGGGTTTGCGCTCCCTGCTCGCTCACCTGGATGATGGACGAGCGCTTCTGGAAGTCGTACACGCCCAGCGGCGAGGAGAAGCGCGCCGTGCGCGAAGTCGGCAGCACATGGTTCGGACCGCAGCAGTAGTCGCCCAGCGATTCGGACGAGAAGCGGCCCAGGAACATGGCGCCCGCGTGGCGGATCTTGTCCGCCCACTGCATCGGCTCCTCGGCCGAAATCTCCAGGTGCTCGGCGGCGATGGCGTTGGCGATCTCGCAAGCCTCCTCCATGTCGCGCACCTTGATCAGGGCGCCGCGGTCGCTGAGCGACGTCGTGATGGTTTCATGACGCGGCATGGCCGGCAGCAGCTTGTGGATGCTCTGCTCCACTTGCGCGATGTAGTCCGCGTCCGGGCACAGCAGGATGGCTTGCGCCAGCTCGTCGTGCTCGGCCTGCGAGAACAGGTCCATTGCCACCCAGTCCGGATCGGTGGTGCCGTCGCACAGCACCAGGATCTCGGAGGGACCGGCGATCATGTCGATGCCCACGGTGCCGAACACGCGGCGCTTGGCCGAGGCGACAAACGCATTGCCGGGGCCGACGATCTTGTCCACCGCCGGGATGGTCTCGGTGCCATAGGCCAGCGCGCCGACCGCCTGGGCGCCGCCGATGGTGATCACGCGGGTCACGCCGGCAATCGCGGCGGCGGCCAACACCATGCGGTTCTTCACGCCGTCCGGGGTCGGGACCACCATGACGATTTCCTTGACGCCCGCCACCTGCGCGGGAATCGCGTTCATCAGCACCGAGGACGGATAGGCGGCCTTGCCGCCCGGGACATAGATGCCGACACGGTCCAGCGGCGTCACGCGCTGGCCCAGCACGGTGCCGTCAGGCTCGGTGAAGGTGAAACCGTTCAGCTCCTGCTTCTGGCGCTCGTGGAACACGCGGATGCGCTCGGCGGCGGTGCGCAGCGCGGCGCGCTGGGCTTCCGGGATCGCGGCCAGGGCCTCAATGAGTTCCGCCTGCCCAATGTCGAAGGCGTCCATCGAGGACGCACCGCCGTTCGGGATGCGGTCGAACTTGTTGGTGTACTCCAGGACGGCGGCGTTGCCGCGCTGTTTGACGTCCGCAAGGATCCTCGCGACCGCCGTTTCGATGGCGTCGTCGGTCTCCGCCTCGAACGCCAGCAGCGCGTCCAGGGTGGCCTTGAAATCGGGAGCGGTGGAGTCGAGCTTGCGGATCTGTACTGCCATGTTCAGCCTGTTTGTTGGGACGCGCGTTGGAAGGCGTCGAGGATCGGTTGCAGGCGCTCGCGCTTGAGCTTGAGCGCGGCCTGGTTGACCACCAGGCGCGAGGAGATGTCCATGATCTTTTCGACTTCGACCAGGTTGTTGGCGCGCAGGGTGCCGCCGGTCGAGACCACGTCGACGATGGCGTCCGACAGGCCGACCAGCGGCGCCAGTTCCATCGAGCCGTACAGCTTGATCAGGTCGACGTGCACGCCCTTGGCCGCGAAGTGCTCGCGCGCGGTGTTGACGAACTTGGTCGCCACGCGCAGGCGCGCGCCCTGGCGCACCGCGGTGTCGTAGTCGAAGCCGGCATTCACCGCGACCGACATGCGGCATTTGGCGATCTGCAGGTCGATCGGCTGGTACAGGCCTTCGCCGCCATGCTCGAGCAGCACGTCCTTGCCGGCCACGCCGAA
>CBIHLT010000226.1:0-7805 GCA_966210615.1 uncultured Massilia sp. | reverse complement strand
TCATCGAGGACGAGCGCAAGAGCATCGCGGTCGAGATCCACGACGAACTGAACGCGTCCCTGATCGCGGCCCGCCTGGAGGCCCAGGCCATCGGCGCGCTGGCGGCCAAGGCGCCGCAAGGGCCGGAGGTGGACGAGATCAAGCGCAAGTCCGAGGCCATCACCAAGCTCGCGCTCGACCTCTACGCCAACGGCCGCCGCCTGGTGCGCCGCCTGCGCCCCGAGGTGCTGGACATGCTGGGCCTGCACGGCGCCGTGGAAGAGATGGTGCGCCACTACGATTCCACCTCCGGCTGCCGCTTCGACCTGCACAGCGAGGGCGACTTCGCGCGCCTGCCGAACGAGCTCGCGATCTCGGCCTACCGCATCGTGCAGGAAGCGCTGTCCAACGTGATGAAGCACTCAGGCGCGCGCTCGGCCCACGTCAGCCTGCTGCTGGACGAAGCCAAGGGCAAGCTGCGCATCCGCGTGGTCGACGACGGCCACGGCTTCGACGTCGCCAGCGCGTCCGAAGGCATCGGCATCATCGGCATGCGCGAGCGCGTCTACGCGCTGCAGGGCGTGTTCGAGGTGCGCTCGGCGCCGGGCGACGGCACCGACGTCGCGATTTCCCTGCCGCTGGAGGCGCCGGTGATCCTGGCGCAGTCCTTAACCTGAACTGAACATACCATGTCCAACGAACTCAAGACCCCTTACGAAAAGGGCAACCTGAACCAGACCACCACCTGGGCCGACTGCATCGCCTGGTACGAGGAACTCGCGCGCGCCTATCCGAACGTGCTGCGCTTCGACAAAGTGGGCGTGTCCGATGCCGGCGTGCCGATCCACGCGGGCGTGGTGAGCAGCGACGGCGTGTTCGACCGCGAGACCATCAAGCGCAGTGGCCGTCCGGTCTTCTTCAACAACAACGGCATCCACCCGGGCGAACCGGAAGGCGTGGACGCCTGCATGGCCCTGGTGCGCGACTTCTGCCTGCAGCCCGAGCGCCTGGCCGCGCTGGGCCAGACCGTGTTCCTGTTCGTCCCGCTGTACAACGTGGACGGCAGCCTGAACCGCGCCGATACCTCGCGCGTGAACCAGGACGGCCCGGAGCAGTTCGGCTTCCGCGGCAACAGCCGCCACCTGGACCTGAACCGCGACTTCGTCAAGTGCGACACGCTCACGGCCCAGGTGTTCAACCAGCTGTTCACGGCCTGGGATCCGGACGTGATGGTCGACACCCACACCTCCAACGGCGCCGACTACAGCTACACCATGACCCTGATCCACACCCAGACCGACAAGCTGGGCGGCGGGCTGGGCGACTTCCTGCGCGACGAGATGCTGCCGGCCATGTACGCGGACATGGACGCGCGCGGCTGGCCGACCTGCCCGTATGTGAATCCGGTCAAGGACAGCCCGGATCACGGCATCGCCGATTTCCTCGAAACCGCGCGCTTCTCGACCGGCTATGCGGCCCTGCATCACACGATCGGCTTCATGCCCGAGACGCACATGCTCAAGCCCTTCAAGGACCGCTACGACTCGATGCGCGCGCTGGTGGAGACGGCGCTCGACTTCACCGTCAAGCACGCCGGCCGCATCCAGCAGCTGCGCCGCGCCGCGCGGGAAGAGGGCCGTTCGCGCGCCGAGTGGCCGGTGCGCTGGGCGATGGACGAGGCCAATCCCTCGACCTTCCGCTTCAAGGGCTACGAGGCCAGGTACAAGAAGAGCGTGCTGGGCGAGTACACCCGCCTGTGGTACGACCGCAGCAGCCCGTGGGAGCGCGACATCGCCTGGTACAACCGCTTCCCGGCCGACGTCAGCGTGACGGCGCCGCGCGCCTACGTGGTGCCGCAGCAGTGGCGCGAGGCGATCGAGCGCCTGCAGTGGAACGGCGTGCGCATGGAGCGCGTGGAAGCGGACCGCGTGCAGGATGTGGGGTATTACCACATCGTGTCGGTGGCTTCGCGCCCGAATGCCTACGAGGGACATATGTTCCACGACGAGGTGGTGCTGGAGAAGCGCCAGGGGCAGGTGCAGCTGCGCGCGGGCGACTACATCGTTCCGCTCGACCAGGACCAGGCGCGCTATGCGGTCGAGACGCTGGAGCCGCTGGCGCATGACAGTTTCTTCCGCTGGGGTTTCTTCAACAGCGTGCTGGAGAAGAAGGAAGCCTATTCGGATTATGTGTTCGAGGATCACGCGGAGGAGTTGCTGCGCGCGGAGCCGGCGCTGGCCGAAAAGTTCGCGGCGTGGAAGGCGGCCAACCCTTCGCTGCTGGCGAACCAGGAGGCGGTGCTGGACTTCATTTTCGCTAACTGCGAACGGTATCGCGAGCCGGAGTGGCGGCGTTATCCGGTCTTCATGATCGAGCGGTAAAAGAAAAACCGGGGCCTGCCCCGGTTTTTTATTAGTGCCGCCAGCCCCCAATACCGTCATCCCCGCGTAGGCGGGGACCCAAGTTTGTGTGCGTGCCGACGGCGTTTGACGCAAGTGGCTACGGTGCGGACTTGGATCCCGGCCTTCGCCGGGATGACGTTCTGAAGCTAACGAAGGAATACCCTCACTTCGACTCGGCAATCCACTTATCGACCTTCGCCTCCAGCACCGCCAGCGGCAGCGTGCCTTCACCCAGGACGATCTCATGGAACTTCGGCAGGCTGAACTTGCCGCCCAGCGCCGTCTCTGCACGCTTGCGCAGCTCGATGATCTTCAGCGAACCGATCTTGTACCCCAGCGCCTGTCCCGGCCACACCATGTAGCGCTCGATCTGCGCGCGCGCCTCGTGCTCCGAGTAGCCCAGCGTCTCCTGGAAGTACTTGATCGCCTGCTCGCGGCTCCAGCCCTTGGCGTGGATGCCGGTGTCCACCACCAGGCGCGCCGCGCGCAGCATCTCGTCGTTCAGGTGGCCGAAGTAATCTTCCGGCTTGTCGAACAGCCCCATCTCCTTGCCCAGGGTCTCGGCGTACAGCGCCCAGCCCTCGGTGAAGGCATTGTTGCCGCCGAACTTGCGAAAGTTCGGCAGGCCCAGTTCCTGCACCAGCGCGATGTGGAAGTGGTGGCCCGGCTGGCCCTCATGCAGGTACAGGGTCACCATGCCGGTGCTGCCGTAATCCTTGGGATCGTTCACCACCGACCAGAACACGCCCGGACGCGAACCGTCCACCGCCGGCGGGGTGTAGTGGTCCGACGCGGTGGCGCGCGACAGTTCCGGTTCCAGGCGCAGGTCCAGCGGCGACTTCGGCATCAGGGTGAACAGCGCCGGCAGCTTGGTGCGCACCTTGGCGTCCAGCTCGCGGAACACCTCGATCACCTGCTGGTCCGAGGTGAAGGGCTTGAATTTCGGCTGTTCCGACACCCACTTCGGCAGGCCGGCGGCCGGGCCGTTGTAGCCCATCTTGGGGCCGATCTGGGCGTACTCGCCCTGGATGCGCGCCACTTCCTTCAGGCCGATCTGGTGGATCTGTTCCGGCTGCAGGTCGGTGGTGGTCATGGCGGCCACGCGCGCCTGGTACCAGGCCGCGCCGTTCGGCAGCGCGCCCCAGCCTGCGCTGCTGCGGGTCGCCGGCAGGTATTCCTTCTCGACGAAGTTCGCCAGGCGGTTCAATGCCGGATTCAGCTTGCCGCCGATGATCTTGCGGTAGCCATCGCTCACGCTGCGCTTGTCGCTTGCTGCGAAGGCGGCCGGCATGTCCTTGATCGGCGTGTAGAAGATGCTCGCTTCCGGCGTGGCGGCCAGCAGCTGGCGCAGCTGCGGCAGCAGCGACTGCATCGGCTCGCGTGGATGCACGATGCCGGCCTTGATCCCCGCGCGCATGTTGACGATCGCCTGGTCGATCCAGGGCGCCAGCTGGGTCAGGCGGTTCAGGTAGGCCTTGTAGTCCTTGACGGTGGACAGCGGCTGCGCGCCCTGGCCGCTGGCATAGTTGGCCAGGATCACCGGCATGCTGACCATCTGGTCGACCGGCAGCAGGTGCTCGGGGAAAGCGGCCAGGCGCAGCGCGGTGTCGAGCTCGAACTTGAGGATGTCGTAGCTGGTCTGGTCGCGGCCGTTCAGCTTGTCGCGCGGGATCGCCTGCAGGCGCTTGAGGTAGCTGCGGTACAGCGCGAACTGGCGCTCGCGGTTCTTCGGCGCGATCGACAGGCCGAGCTGGTCGATGAAGCGGTTGTCGCCGCCTTCGCTCGCGTACACCGGCTCGAAGCGCGCCACTGCGTCGTAGTACTCGTCGGCCAGTTTGTTGATCGTCTTGCCGGGCTGGGTGTCGACGCGCTCGGCCTTCGCCGGCGCAGCACCTGCGGCGGCGGCAGGGGACAGCGGGGCGCAGGCCAGCACGGCGGCCGCGGCGAGTGCGCCGAGCTTGAAGATGTCTTTCATGGATGGGTCCTTGTTGTTAGTAGCTGGCCAGCGGGCTCAGGGCGCCGTTCTTGAAGGTGTACACGGTGACCGCGGTCTTCTTCAGGTTGCCCTTGGGGTCGTAGCCGTAGGTGCCGACCACGCCCTGGTAGCTGATGCTGTGCATCGCCTGGCCCACCTTGGCGGCGTCCGTCGAATTCGCGCTCTTCATCGCCTGGGCGATGAACTTGGTCTGGTCGTAGAACGAAGGCGCATACACGTCCGGGTCGCGCTTGAAGCGCTGCTTGTAGGCCGCCAGGAAGGCCGGGCCGCCGGGCTGCTTGGCCAGGATCGCGCCGGCCTGGGCGCAGCGCACGTTCTCGCCCACGGCAGCGCCGCCGAGCTTGGCCATCTCCGGGCTGCACAGGGTGTCGCCGCCCAGCAGCGGCACGTTCAGGCCGAGCTGCTTCATCTGGCGCGCCATCGGCGCGGCCTGCGGGGCATAGCCGCCGTAGAACACGGCGTCCACGCGCTTGGCCCTGAGCGCGGTGAGGATGGCGGCGAAGTCGCTCGCCTTGTCCGTGGTGAACTCGTGGCCCACGACCTTCATGCCGGCGGCCTGCGCCTGGCGCTTGAATTCCATCGCGACGCCCTGGCCGAAGGCGGTGCGGTCGTCGATCACGCCGATGTTCCTGATCTTGAGTTCCCTGGCCGCGTAGGACGCCATCGAGCCGCCCACCTGGGTGTCGCTGGCGACGATGCGGAACACGGTTTGATAGCCCGATTGCGTGATCTTGGGATTGGTGCCGACCGTCGACATCAGGATGCCGTTGTCGTTGTAGACGCGCGAAGCGGGAATCGCCACGCCCGAGTTGTACGGGCCCAGCACGAACTTGACGCCTGCGTCGGCGAACTTCTGCGCCACGTTCACGCCTTGCTTGGGATCGCCCTGGTCGTCCTCGGACTGCAGCTCGAAGCGCAGGGTGTTGCCGCCCACCTGGAGCTTCTGCGCGTTGAGTTCTTCGACGGCGAGGCGCACGCCGTTCTCGTTGTCCTTGCCGGCGAAGGCGTTCGAGCCCGACAGCGGACCGCTCACGCCGATTTTGACGACCTGTTCGGCGGCGTTGGCATGGGCGGCGAGCAGCGCCGCCAGCGCCAGCGGCGCCATGTTCATTTTAAATGGCATTCCCTTGGTCTCCGTTATTTTGCAACGGACGCCATCATCGCATGAATTGCGTGAGCAGTTAAGTCGAGGTCAGGCGGGCAGCCCGTGCGAAATCAGCTCCAGCGGCAGCGCCGTGGTGCACTTGATCTGCTCCATGGAGAAGGCCGAGGACACGCCGGTCAGCCGCGCGGTCTTGATCAGCTTTTTGTAGAAGCGGTCGTAGCCGGCGATGTCGGTGGTGACCACCTTGAGCAGGTAGTCGATGTCGCCGCTCATGCGGTGGAATTCCAGCACCTCGGGCAGGGCTTCCACGGCGGCGGCGAAGCGCGCCAGCCATTTTTCGTCGTGCTCGGGGGTGCGCACGCTCACAAAAACCGTCACCGGCAGGCCCACCTTGTTGCGGTTGACGATGCTGACCCGGCTTTCGATATAGCCATCTTCTTCGAGGCGCTTGACCCGTTTCCAGCACGGGGTGCTGGACAGGCCAACCTTTTCGCTGAGGCCGGAAATGGAGAGCGTCGCGTCCGCCTGCAATGCCGCAAGGATCGCGCAATCAAACTTGTCGAGAGAATTCATGTGTCGATTTATTGATTATGAGAATGATTATGCTTCATTTCGACCATAAACCAGTGATTTTAGGACGTCCCTACCGCGACAACTCCGTACCATATATTACTTAACAATAAGACGATACGCGACTACTTTTTGTAATTTTGTCACTTATTCACGAACATGGAAATCTACCTTGACGCCAACGCAACTTCTCCTGTCCTGCCGGCCGCTATCGAGGCTGCGACGGCCGCGATGGGGGAATGCTTCGGTAACCCGAGCAGCAGCCATGCCTCCGGCCTGCGCGCGCGGGCGCTGCGCGAAGCGGCGCGGGCGGCGGCGCGCCGGGTGATCGGCGCATCGACGGGCAAGGTCATGTTCAACAGCGGCGCCACCGAAGGCATCCAGACCGCGGTGCTGTCGGCCCTGTGCGCGGTGCGCGAACGGCGCGCGCGCGGGGAAGCCTGCGGCGAGCTGCTGCTCTACGGCGCCACCGAGCACAAGGCGGTGCCGGAAAGCCTGGCGCACTGGAACCGCGTGCTGGGCACCGGCCTGGAACTGCGCGCGCTGCCCGTCGATGGCGACGGCCGCCACCGGCTGGACGTGCTGCGCGAACTGGCGCCGCGCGCCGCCCTGGTCTGCACCATGGCTGCCAACAACGAGACCGGCGTGGTGTCCGACCTGGCCGCGATCGAATCCGTGCTGACCGATTCCGCCAGCCCGGCGCTGTGGATGGTCGACTGCGTGCAGGCCCTGGGCAAGCTGCCGCTGGCGCTCGACGGCACCCGCATCGACTACGCACCGTTCTCCGGCCACAAGCTGTATGCGCCCAAGGGCATCGGCATGCTGTACGTGCGCGACGGCGCGCCCTACACGCCGCTGATGTGCGGCGGCGGGCAGGAAGAGGGCCAGCGTTCCGGCACGGAGAACATGGCCGGCATCGCGGCCTTCGGCGCCGTGCTGGCGGCGCTGGAGCAGGGCGCCACCTTCCGCGGCATGGAAGCATTGCTGGCCTGCCGTGCGCGCCTGGTGCAGGCGCTGCGCGCGGCTTTTCCGGACATCGTCTTCAACGCGCCCTTGGAACACGCGCTGCCCACCACCCTCAATTTCTCGGTGCCGGGCGCCAGCAGCTCGGACCTGCTGGAGATCTTCGACGCCGCCGGCGTGCGCGTGAGCGCGGGCTCGGCCTGCTCGGCGGCCAAGGCCGCGCCCAGCCATGTGCTGGATGCGATGGGCTTGCCGGTGGAGCGCAGCGCCTCGGCGGTGCGCATGTCGTTCGGCCCGCTGGTGGACGACGCCACCATCGACCGCGCCTGCGACCGGATCGCGCGCTGCGGCCGCGCACTGGCCATGCCGGTGCTGGCGCCGTCGCCGCTGCTGGGCGGCATGGGCCTGGCCCAGCTGGACGCGGACGGCAAGGCCGGCTGGCTGCTGTTCGACGCCGCTGCGCGCGCCTGCATCGCGATCGATCCGCCGGCTGCGCAGGCCGCACGCGCGGCGAACATGCTGCGCGCGGGCGGCTACCGCCTGCTGGCGGCCCTGCATACCGGCCGCGACGACGCCGGCGCCGCGGCCCTCGGCCGCGAGTTCGGCGCAAGGCCGGGCTGGCCGGCCCCCACCAGCACCATCGAATTTGGCGGCTCCCTGCTGGCCCGCGTGGAGCATGGCGCCGGCGACGTCTACCTGTTCGGCGCGCAGAAGGCCCCGCGCTTCGTGTTCGCCGGCGGCCGCGAGGTCTGGCCGGAACTGGCGCAGGCGGCCCTGTGCTGCCGCGCCG
>CBIHLT010000225.1:0-7970 GCA_966210615.1 uncultured Massilia sp. | reverse complement strand
GCCATCCTGGTCAACATCTTCGGCGGCATCATGCGCTGCGACGTGATCGCCGAAGGCGTGATCACCGCATCGAAGGCTGTGTCGCTGCAAGTGCCGCTGGTCGTCCGCATGAAGGGCACCAACGAAGACCTGGGCAAGAAGATGCTGGCTGATTCGGGCCTGCCGATCATTTC
Organism: uncultured Massilia sp.; assembly: GCA_966210615.1. GTDB lineage: Bacteria > Pseudomonadota > Gammaproteobacteria > Burkholderiales > Burkholderiaceae_D > Telluria. The sequence continues at coordinate 7,797 of CBIHLT010000225.1, read as the reverse complement.
CGCAGACACCATGGAAGATGCAGCGAAGCAGGTCGTTGCCGCTGCCGCCGGTCAAGCCTAATTCGCGAAGGAAAACAAAATGTCGATTCTGATTAATAAAGACACCAAAGTCATCACCCAAGGTATCACCGGCAAGACCGGCCAGTTCCACACCCGCATGTGCCGCGACTACGCGAACGGCCGTGAAGCCTTCGTGGCCGGCGTGAACCCGAAGAAAGCCGGCGAAGATTTCGAAGGCATCCCGATCTACGCATCGGTCAAGGAAGCGAAGTCGGAAACCGGCGCCACCGTGTCGGTGATCTACGTTCCGCCGGCAGGCGCTGCCGCCGCCATCTGGGAAGCTGTCGAGGCCGAACTGGACCTGGCAATCTGCATCACCGAAGGCATCCCGGTCCGTGACATGATGGAAGTCAAGGATCGCATGGCCAAGGCCGGTTCGAAGACCCTGCTGCTGGGCCCGAACTGCCCAGGCCTGATCACCCCGGACGAGATCAAGATCGGCATCATGCCGGGTCACATCCACAAGAAGGGCCGTATCGGCGTCGTGTCGCGTTCGGGCACCCTGACCTATGAAGCAGTCGGCCAGCTGACCGCCCTGGGCCTGGGCCAGTCGTCGGCAGTCGGCATCGGCGGCGACCCGATCAACGGTCTGAAGCACATCGATGTGATGCGCATGTTCAACGACGATCCGGATACCGACGCGGTCATCATGATCGGCGAGATCGGCGGCCCGGACGAGGCGAACGCTGCTCAGTGGATCAAGGACAACATGAAGAAGCCGGTCGTCGGCTTCATCGCTGGCGTCACCGCGCCTCCGGGCAAGCGCATGGGCCACGCCGGCGCGCTGATCTCGGGCGGCGCCGACACCGCGCAAGCCAAGCTGGAAATCATGGAAGCCTGCGGTATCAAGGTCACCAAGAACCCGTCGGAAATGGCGCGCCTGCTGAAGGCCATGCTGTAATCCGGCGATCTTCGGATCTCCAATAAGAACGGGGAGCGCAAGCTCCCCGTTTTTTTTCGTCCAGCGCGCGCGTTCTGTCCGGCCCATGCCAGTTTTCGGCGCCAAAAACTGTCCAGCTGACAAAAATTGCCACAAGGAACTGACATTTTTTGTCACTCAACACGACAATTCTTGTCCTGGCACAGGGTTTTATTAACTCGGTACTAATAAAATCGACCATTTCCAGCCTGGCACACCGATTGCATATAGATGAGTGCGGCAACAACGCAGCACAAGATTCCCGACCCCACACCTGGAGATGAAAATGAACATCAAGCAAATGCAAACCAAAAAAGCCCAAGGCGGCTTCACCCTGATCGAACTGATGATCGTCGTCGCGATCATCGGCATCCTGGCTGCTGTGGCAATCCCGGCCTACAGCGACTACACCGCCAAGGCAAAAGCTGCCAACGCGCTGTCGGCTGCTGATCCGTACAAGACCGCCGTCGCCATGTGCGCCCAGGAAGCCGGCGACGTTGCCAAGTGCAACTCCACCGACAACGCCGAGCTGTTCCCGGCCTTCACCGACACCAAGGAAGTGACCGACGTGACCGTGACCGGCAACGGCGTGATCACCATCACCCTGGCTGACATCGGCAAAGGCACCGAAGGCAAGCTGGTGAAATTCACCCCGAGCCTGAATGCCACCAACGTGACCTGGGACATCGACGCAGCAACCAGCATCACCGAGAACGACGCCGTCGTGACCGCGTTCGAGAAGAACAGCGTTGAAGCACCGAGCACCCCGTCGACCCCGCCGGCAGAGTAATCCCCGCCTGGCAGGAACAAGAAAGCCCGCAGCTCGCTGCGGGCTTTTTTGCATTTCAGCGCTGCGCGCTCAGCGTTTCAGGTAGTGGTCGAGCCAGTCGATCACGGTGTGATGCCACTGCAGCGAGTTGGCCGGCTTGAGCACCCAGTGGTTCTCATCCGGGAACACCAGCAGCTTGCTCTCGATGCCCTTGCGCTGCAGCGCCGTGAAGGTCCCTAGTGCCTGCGCCGTCGGGATGCGGAAGTCCAGGTCGCCCTGGATCACCAGCATCGGTGTCTTCCACTTGTTCACATGGTGCACCGGGTTGAAGCGCTCGTGGTTCTCCGGCACCTTGAAGTAGGGGCCGCCGCTTTCCCAGTCGGTGAACCACTGCTCCTCGGTCGAATACGCCATGCCGCGCGTATCGAACACCCCGTCGTGGTTGACGATGCAGCGGAAGCCGTCCGCCCAGTTCCCCGCGATCCAGTTCATCATGTAGCCGCCGTAGGACGCGCCCAGCGCGCAGCTGCGCTCGCGGTCCAGCCAGGGGAACTTGGCGGTCGCCGCCTCCAGGCCCTTCTGCAGGTCGACCAGCGGCTTGCCGCCCCAGTCGTTGCTGATCGAGTCCGTGAACTTCTGGCCGTAGCCGGTCGACCCATGGAAGTCGATGAACACGGTTGCATAGCCCGCCCCCGCGTACACCTGCGGGTTCCAGCGGTAGCTCCAGCCGTTGCCGAAGCTGCCCTGCGGACCGCCGTGCACCAGGAAGGCGACCGGATACTTCTTGCCGGGTTCCGCGTTCCAGGGTTTCATCACGTGGCCGTAGACGGTGTCGCCATTGGCGCCCGTGAACGAGAACTGCTCGTACTCGCCCCAGCGCACGTCCTTCAGGCGCGCGCTGTTCAGGTCGGTCAGCTGTTTCGCCTGCCCATCCAGCTTCATCGTGTACAGCTGCGCGCCCGAGGCCAGGTTCGCCAGCGTATAGGCGACGGTATCGCCGCGCGCGTCGAAGGCGCCGATCGCGCCCTTGCCGGTGAGCGCCGTCACCTTGCCGCTGCCGACGTCGATCGAGAACAGGCGGTGCTGGCCGACGTCTTCGGCGTCGACGATCAGCGCCTGGCCGTCGGCGCGCCATTGCAGGTTGCCGGCCGAGCGGTCCCAGTCGGCCGCCAGCGGGCGCTTCTGGCCGGTGGCCAGGTCCATCAGCATGATCTGGAAGCGGTCGGCCTCGAAGCCCGGACGCGCCATCGCCAGGTAGGCGAGGGTGCGGCCGTCCGGCGAGAACACGCCCTTGGTGTCCCAGGCCGGATTGTCCGCCGTCAGGTTGCGCGGCGCGCTGCCGCCCGCGGCCGGCACGGTGTACAGGTCGAAGTTGGTCGACCAGGCTTCGGTCTTGCCGGCGATGCGCACCGAGAAGACGACGGTCTTGCCGTCCGGGCTGAAGCGGAATTCCTCGCGGTCGCCGAAGGGCTTGGACGGCACGTCGCCATCGAGCGAACCCGACAGGCTGACCGGCGAACCGCCGGCCTTGCCCGATTTATCCAGCGGCGCCGAGAACAGCACGTTGTTGCGGTGATCAAGCCAGGTATCCCAGTGGCGCACGAACAGGCGGTCATAGACCTTGCCGGTGGCCTTGTCCTTTTCCTTGGCGGCCAGGCGGTCCTTGGTGCAGGCCAGGTCCGCGCAATCGCGGAACACCGCCATGCTGAAGGCCAGGCGGTCGCCGCTCGGCGCCACGCGGAAGCTGTCGACGTCGAGCGGCAAGTTGGTCACCTGGACCGGCTTGCCGCCGCCGGCTGGCTGGCGCCACACCTGCGACGAGCCCGAGCGGGTCGACAGGAAGTACACGGCGTCGCCCGACGGCGACCATTCCGGGTCGGTGCTGCTCGTGCTGTGGCCGGCCAGGCGCTTCGGCACGGGCTTGTCGGCGCGCAGGTCGACCAGCCACAGCTCGGTATGGCCGCGGTTTTTCTTCATGTCCGTGCTGCGCACGGTATAGACCACGCGCGTGGCGTCCGGCGACACGGCCGGGCTGCCCACCCGCTCCATGTTCACCAGGTCTTCGACGGTAAAGCCGCGCGGCGCGGCCATTGCGGTGCCGGCGGCCAGGGTGGCGGCCGCCATCGTCAGCAAATGCAATCTCATTCCATCCTCTTGGTCATGTTCGTGCCCGGCGGGGCGCCGTGCACGCAGGCCAGCAATTTACCACGCGACATGAAATTGGCTCATCGCGCAAAATCCGGTGGAAATAAAAAACCGCCGCGGCGCCGGGGGGAACGGCGGGGCGGCGGACGAGGAGAAAAAAGTGCCTGCTTACGGCATGATCACGGCGTCGATCACATGGATCACGCCGTTGTCGGCCACGATGTCGGTCTTGGTGACGTGGGCGTTATCGATCATGACCTTGCCGCCGCGCATGGCGACCTTGACCGTGCTGCCTTCGACGGTCTTGACCTCGCCGGGCTTGACGTCGGCTGCCTTCACCGTGCCCGGCACGACGTGGTAGGTGAGGACCTTGGCCAGCGCGTCCTTGTCCTTGAGCAGTGCATCGAGCTTGGCTTTCGGGATCTTGGCGAAGGCCGCGTCGGTGGGCGCGAACACCGTGAACGGCCCCGGCCCCTTCAGCGTATCGACCAGGCCGGCTGCCTGCACGGCGGTCACCAGGGTGTTGAACGAGCCGGCCGATTTCGCGGTATCGACGATGTCTGCGGCCTGTGCGGTAGCGAAAGCGAATGCCAGGGGAAGTGCGACAAGAGAGGTCTTCATTGCATGCTCCGGTTGGGTGGGTGAACAGCTCGGGCGAGCTGCATGCATGCCAATGTAGGACAGTCGAACGCGATTGTCTAAGGTTTGACGCTATACTTCGCGATAATTATGGTTCAATTTAGGGACATTGTCATGGATTCATCGATCAGGTCGGGACAAGAACGCATCATGTACCGCACGGGCGCGGCAGCCCGCCTGGCAGGTTTGCCGGTCGAAACCTTGCGCGTCTGGGAGCGCCGCTACAGTTTGTCGGACGCCCAGCGTTCCGAGCGCGGGCAGCGCCTGTATTCCGCTGAACAGGTGGCGCGCCTGGGCCTGCTCAAGCAGCTGGTGGACCAGGGGCATTCGATCGGCGTGCTGGCCGGGCTGAGCCGGGAACAGCTGCAATCCATGCTCGGCTTGAACCAGCAAGCACTGGCGCCCGCGGCGACGCCGGTGCGTGTGGTCCTGGTCAGTAACATGCTGGCGCGGCGCCTGGCCGCCATGGGCCGGGAGGCGGCCGGGCTCGATGTGCGCGGCCATTGCGCCAGTCTCGACCAGCTGACCGCACTGCCTGCGGGGACCGACGCGGACGCGCTGGTGATCGAAATGTCCGAGCTGGACGACAGCGTCCTGCCGCTGGTGGCGGCCGCCCGCGAACGGGTGGACGCGGCGGCGACGGTCGTGCTGTACCGGTTTTGTCCCAGCGCCACCATCCGCGCGCTGCGCGCCCAGGGCTGCCTGGTGGCGCGTGTCCCGGCCGATTTGAGCGAGCTGGCGCTGTTGTGCCGCTCCGCGCTGGGCGGACAGCGCTTGCCGCTGGCTGAACCGGGCGCGGAACCGGCGATCACGCCGCGCCGCTTCGACGAGGACGCGCTGGTCACGATCACCACCGCCAGCGACCGCCTGAGCTGCGAGTGCCCGCGCCACTTGTCGGACCTGTTGATGATGGTCGGCAGCTTCGAGCGCTACAGCGTGCAGTGTGCCTCGCGCAATCCCGAAGACGCCGACCTGCACGCCCTGCTGGCAAGGGCGTCGGGGCAGGCCCGCGTCATCCTGGAAGACGCGATGGAGCGGCTGGCGATTGCGGAAGGATTGCCGCTGCCGGAGCGGCGGCAAGCCTGACTGAGGCCAGCCGCATGCCTGTGGCGCTCAAGCCTTGAACGTAACCCACGGCTTCAATCGCACCACGGCATCGATCAGGCCGGCCTGTTCCTGCGCGGACAGGACCGGACCGATCGGTTTGTAGGCGGCCGGCGCTTCCTCGATCCGGCGCTCTTCGCGCAAGCTCACGCACTGCCAGCTGCCGTCCGACGGCGCACCGGACATGCGCCTTACTTCCTGGCGCCGCACACTGCGGCCGGCGCCGTGGCTGCATGACCAGAGCCATTCCGGATTTCCCAGGCCGCGCACCAAGTACGAGGCGTCGCCCATCGAACCGGGGATGAGCGCAAGCTCGCCATGCCGGGCCGGCGTGGCGCCCTTGCGGTGGATGTTCATCCCTTGTTCCGCCAGCACCACGTTATGCGGAACGTCGACCACGAGACGCGAATTGCCGCCGGCGAGTTCGGCGACCTCCTTGCGTACCAGTTCGGCCAGGACTACCCGGTTGGCCCACGCATAGCGCGCCGCCGTGCCCATCGCGCTCAGGTATTCGTGCGCCAACGGTCCGCTCAAGCCGTACAGCCCGCTTTGCGGATGCTTGAGGCCGGCAGGCCATTCAGCCCGTGCCCGGTCCATCCAGCGCCGGCCGACAAAGAAGCCGACATCGCGGCTGCCCGAATGGATCATGACCACCACGTCGCCCACTGCCAGGCCGGCGGCGAAGGCTGCATGGCGGTCGAACACTTCGTCGACCACCTGCAATTCCACGAAGTGGTTGCCGGCGCCCGGCGTGCCGAGGTTGGGATCGCGGATCGTCTCGCGGCTGCCCACCAGCGCCTCCGGGGCGTAGGCGGAGCGGCCATCGAAATCCGCCAGGCTGACGCAGGCCGCCAGTTCGTCCGCGAGGCGCCGGCGGTCCACGCTGGCCCACAACCCCTCGTCCCGCAAGCAGTCGATGAATCCGGCGGGTCCGTCGTCGAACAGGGCGCGGAAGGCGGCGCTGCGTACCGGGACGTCGCGGCCGTTATCGAGCAGGACGCGGGTCAGGCGCTGCACCAGCGCAGCCTTGAGCGGTTCCACAGCCGCCTTTTTCAGGCCGGTGGTCACCAGCCGCATGCCGCAATTGATGTCGGTGCCGATCGCGGCGGGAATGACGAAATCCGCATCGGTGGCGACGACGCTGCCGACCGGCGCAATGGAGCCGGGATGGAAATCCGGCGTGGCGCAGGCGCGGCAGACGCCATGGTGGCTGTCGGGCGAGCGCACCGCGGCGAAGTCGAGCAACTGGCGCACGGCCTTCTGCTCGAGGGGGAGCGTGGCCGGCAGCAGGACCTGGGCGCTGGCGTGCTCGTTGGAGATACGGTAGATGCCGTCCGAATAATCGACGGCGATGCCTTCGCGGCGGAAGGCTTTGACGAGTCGGGGAAAAGTCGACATGGCTGCTTTCAATGTAGGCGTCAGAACGCCCCGGCGACCAGGGTGCCGGAACGGAGCCTTCGTGCAGCAGCAGTCAGGAAGGAAGGCGGATTATTGCATTAATAGAAAGCCGTATCAAGCGCCCGGGCGTGGAACCATGGTGCGGCGTGCGCTGAATCGTTGGGCAATGGCTTGCGAAGAACCAATCTCAAGAACTTGGGGAGGAGGATGGTCCACCTCGCACCTGTCAGCAGTCCAGGTAGATAAGGCGTGAGAACACCGCCATGGTCCACACCGAAAACGGCACGAGCATGCCCCAGAAAACCCCTTGCCAATAGGTGATTTGTTTCGCTGTCCATGGCTTGCTCGCACGATTGCCACTCCAAAAGAACAAGGGGGCGGCAACAAAGCAGAAAAAGAGGAATGGATGCCCGAATCGGTCGGCAAGCAGGCCTCCGTGCAAGAAAACTATAGGAAACAGCCACGCAGGTAAAAAACTTTTCCAGTGTGTGCGTGCCGCTTCGAGAAGCGTCCGTGCCGGTGACCCGCTCATGCTGTGCCTTGGAAATCGTGTTGGATGCACCTGCGGCGCTATCGCCTTAAAGCTCGGCAGTCCAGTCCCCGCTCTTGCCGCCGTGCTTCTCCAGCACCCGCACATTGGTCATCACCATGCCACGGTCGGCCGCCTTGCACATGTCGTAAATCGTCAGCAGCCCCACCTGCACCGCCGTGAGCGCCTCCATCTCGACCCCGGTCTTGCCGATGGTCTCGACCTGCGCCCGGC
>CBIHLT010000224.1:0-7984 GCA_966210615.1 uncultured Massilia sp. | reverse complement strand
GCGCAGATGTCGTTCAAGACGATGTCGGGGCTGTCGCTGTTCAATTACCTCTGATCGAGAAGCCGCTCAGGCCTGCTTTCTGCGCGATGTAGAATGTCCCGAAGTAGAACTCTTCGGGAGCCTGTCTTGCCTTCAATGAAACTCCTCGCCGCGGCCCTCCTGCTTGCCGGGGCACTTAGCGGGGCGCATGCCGCCGACAAGATCGCGGTCGACCTCGCGCTGAGCGGGGCCACGCTGATCGACGTCGCCGCCGGGACCCGCAGCACCGGGAAGACCGTGCTCCTGAAGGGCGACAGCATCGTCGCCGTGGTCGGGAACGCGGAACTGAAACGCTACGCGCCCGGGAAGACCATCGCCTTGCCGGGCAAGTTCCTGATGCCGGGCCTGTGGGACACCCACGTGCACTTCGGCGGCGGCGAAGCGCTCATCGAAGAAAACAAGCAGCTGCTGCCGCTCTACCTGGCGCACGGCATCACGACGGTGCGCGATTGCGCGGGCGACCTCTCCGACACCGTGCTGTCCTGGCGCCGACAGATCGCCGAGGGCAAGCTGGCCGGCCCGACCATTTTTACGTCCGGCCCCAAGCTGGAAGGGCTCAAGCCGATGTGGAAGGGAACCCTCGAAGTCGGCTCTCCCGAGGAGGTCGGCAAGGCCCTGGACAAGCTCCAGGCCATGCAGGTCGATTTCGTGAAGATCACTGAAAGCACCATGACCCCGGAGACCTACCTGGCCGCGCTGCGCCAGGCCAAGGCGCGCGGCATGCGCACCTCGGGCCACCTGCCGGGGCAGATCCCGCTGGCGCGCGCCTTCGAGGCTGGACTCGGCACGGTCGAACATCAAACCTATCTGCTGCGCGCCACCACGCCGCGCGAAGGCGAACTGGTGGAGCAGGTGGTGGCGGGCAAGCTGACGGGACGCGACGTCATGCGGCTCAGCCTGGAGAGCTACGACGAGACGACCGCGCGGCGCGCCTTCCGCCACATGGCGGCGCAGGGCACGGCGGTCGTGCCGACCTTGTGGGGATCGCGCATCACCGCCTATCTCGACCAGGAAAGCCACCACGGCGACGACTACCTGAAATACATCGGCAAGGGATTGCGCGCGACCTACGAATGGCGGGTCCAGCGTGCCGCGCAGGACGGTCCCGAGGCGATCGCGCTGCGCCACGCCATCTTCGAGAAGTCGGCGCAGCTACTACCTTTGCTGGCGCAGGAGGGCGTGAGCATCATCGCCGGCACCGACGCCGGTTTCCTCAATTCGTACAACTATCCGGGGCAGGCGCTGCACGATGAGATTGCCCTCTACGTGCGCTACGGCCTGACGCCGCAGCAGGCCTTGCAGAGCGCCGTGGTGAACGGGCCGCGCTTCCTGGGCAAGCTGGATCGCTATGGCAGTATCGAGAGCGGGAAGGCGGCCGATCTGCTGGTGCTGGATGCCGATCCGCTGATGGACATCGGGGCTACGCGCAAGATCCGCATGGTAGTCAGCCGGGGGGAAGTCCACGATCGCGCGCGTCTGGATCGGATGCTGGAGGATACGCGCCGCAAGGTGGCAGCGAATCAGTGAGGCGGATCGCTGGTCTCACCGGCTGCTTGTGCACTAGCTTCATTCGCAATGGTTGAGCACTTCACTGGGCCGGGTGCCGACCAGCCCAGCAGAAGTTCGCGGACCTGCAAACCCGCGTTGGAATTGACGTCCGAGCGCATGGCCACCTCGACAATTCCTACGCGCTCGCCACGAACGATGAATAGTCTCGATGCACATGCCAGTGATGTTCGAACACCGCGGAACGTGGTGGTATGGCTTTCGTTTCGGAGGCCAATGAGCATGGCGCCTTTGATTTCCCCACCCACGAATTTCTGTACAGTCCCGGACTGATAGATCGCACTGATCGCTGTTTGGTAGGTAGTCGAGCCGACATCGAAGGCCAATCGCGCCACGATCAAAACGTTGACAAGGACGAGACCGATGGCTAAGCGATAGAGGCTGTTTGATGTTGTTTTTGCCTGTCTCATGTTTTCCGATGGAGATAGCACTATAGCACTGATGATGGTTCCGCCGACAGGTAAGTGGACGGCGCGGCGGCAAGGCGCAGACAGTGACTGAAGTGCCGTCACCGATTGCCAGTTCAAGCATGGCTCGCACCGCCACTGTGGTGATGGAACCGGCGTATGCGTCAGCCTCCATTCGTCCATCGACGCAGACAAGAAGGTCGTTTCATCGAGCGCATCGCGCAACAACATCTGCTGTTCATTGAGGCCCATCGACGACATTTTCTGGGAGACCGGGTTATCCCTTTCTGGCCGCTTGTAGATTTCGGGAACGAATGAGTGTATCCCCTCTGTTGCCACGATCGCAAGCGTTGTCCGGTCCGGCCCCAAGCCAAGCGCGAGCAGGGCGGCTCACCATGCCGGCAGCTCCTTGACACGGGCAAACCAAGCAAGCAGATGCGGATAACCCTCCAGCGGCAAGCCTGCCTGCTCCATCGTCATGAGCGGCGCCCCCACGGCATACTCGGCCAAGGTCGCCTGAGCGCCAACCAGCCATTCGCGCGTGGACAGGTGGCGGTCGAGCACGGCGGCGGCCTGCGCCAGGTCGGCCGTGCCGCAGGCGAGCGCGCGCGGGTCCGGGACGCCGCCTTCGATCGTCCGCTTGCCGACCTGTTCCCACACAAGTACCGAGATCGCCGGCGAGAAATGCTGGCAAGCCCAGAACATCCAGCGCTTGACGCAGGTGCGGGCCACCAAGCCCCGCGGGTACAAGGTCTCGTCCGAAGTGTCGAAGCGAATGCCGGGCTGTGCGGCCAAAACGGGATGATGAGCGGGCTGCATTGCCTTCTCCGTGCAAGATTGATGAGAAGGCAATGTTAAGGGACGGCAGTGACAGATCCTGTCAGGAGCGTTGCGGCGCTTAGCCTGGCGCCGGCCGCGCCGGATTCGCGGCCGCAGGGGCCGGTGTCCGGGTCGCCCCCGCGCGCGGGATCGCGCGTCCCGCCTCGATGCCCTGGTTGAACAGGTTGAGGATGGGCGTGCCCAGGTAGGGCATGGCCAGGCTCAGGGTCAGGAAGCCCACGCCCAGGGTGATGGGAAAGCCGATGCCGAACAGGTTCAGCTGGGGCGCGGCGCGCGTCAGGATGCCCAGGGCGACGTTGGTGATCAGGAGCGCGGCCACGATCGGCAGCGACAGCTGCAGCCCCGCCGAGAAGATGCGCGCACCCCAGCGCACCAGTTCCAGCGGCGCGTTGCCGGAGAAGGGGGTGCTGGAGATCGGCAGGGTGACGAAGCTCTCGGCCAGGGCCGCCAGCAGGACCAGATGCGCGTTGACGGCCAGGAAGGCCATGGTCGCCACCAGGGTCATGAACTGGGCCACCGCCGCCGAACGGCCGTGCGTGTTGGGATCGAAGGAAATGGCGAAGCCCAGGCCCATGGTCATGCTGGCGACCTCGCCGGCGTACTCGATGGCGGCGAACACGATGCGCATCGCGAAGCCCATCGCCACGCCGATCAGGAGTTCCTTCACCAGGATCAGGAGGCCCGCCCACGAGCTTGGGTCCATCGCCGGGACGGCCGGCACGGTGGGCGCGATCACGGCCGCCAGCAGCACGCCCAGCGAAACCTTGATCGACACCGGCACGCCGGCATTGCCGAACAGCGGCGCGGAGGCGACCAGTCCCAGGATGCGCGTCAGCGGCCATATCAGCCCCGCGATCCAGGCGTTGATCTCCGCCGACGTCAGCGCCAGCACGCGTTTATCCGATCAGGCCGGGAATGCCGGTGAACACCTGGCGCATGTAGTCGAGCATCACCGACAGCATCCACGGCCCCGCCACCACCAGGGCGACGAAGATGCCGACCAGCTTGGGAATGAAGGACAGGGTCGCCTCGTTGATCTGGGTGGCGGCCTGGAAGATGCTGACGATCAGGCCGATGATCAGCGCCACCAGCAGCAGCGGCGCCGATACCATCAGGGTTACCTCCATGGCCGTGCGGCCCATGGTCATCACGCTTTCGGGAGTCATGCCTGGTACCTCAGTAGAAGCTCTGGGACAGCGAGCCCAGCAGGAGTTGCCAGCCGTCGACCAGCACGAACAGCATCAGCTTGAACGGCAGCGCGATCACGGCCGGCGACATCATCATCATACCCATCGACATCAGGACGGACGCCACCACCATGTCGATGATCAGGAAGGGGATGAAGATGGCGAAGCCGATCTGGAAAGCCGTCTTCAGCTCGCTGGTCACGAAGGCCGGGATCAGGACGCGCAGCGGAATGTCCTCCGGTCCCTGCAGGGCCGGCGAGCGCGAGATCTTGACGAACAGCGCCAGGTCCGACTGGCGGGTCTGCTTGACCATGAATTCCTTGAGCGGCACCACCCCGCGGTTCATGGCGTCGGTCATCTGGATCCGGTTCTCCTGCAGCGGCACATAGGCCTCGGTATAGATGCGATCGAACGTCGGCCCCATCACGAACAGGGTCAGGAACAGGGCCAGGCCCACCATCACCTGGTTCGGCGGCGCGGTCTGGGTGCCGAGCGCCTGGCGCAGCAGGGACAGCACGATGATGATGCGGGTGAAGCTGGTCATCATCAGCAATGCGGCCGGCAGGAAGGTGAGGGAGGTGAGCAGCAGCAGGGTCTGCACCGGCAGCGAGTACTGGGTGCCGCCGCCCGGGGCCGGGCTGGTGTTGAAGGCCGGGATGCCGGGCTGGGCGGCTGCCAGCAGGGGCAGCAGCGCCAGGCCCAGGACCAGCCATGCTTTCTTATTTCGCATTGCGTTTGTCGATCGTATTCTTGAGCCAGTCCGAGAAGCTGCCGGCGGACACAGGAGCCGCCGCGCTGGCCAGGGTGGCCGAGCCTTCCCCGCCCTCCTGGCGCGGCATGGTGGCCAGCGCATTGATGCGGCCGGGCGAAGCGCCGACCACGATCCACTGGTTGCCGACCTCGACCACCACGATGCGCTCGCGCGCACCCAGGTTGAGCGCGCCCACCAGGCGCAGGTTGGCGTTGCCGCCGCCCATCATCTTGGGCGCGAAGCGCTTCAGGAACCAGGCCAGGCCGGCCAGCACGGCCAGCACCAGGGCCAGGGCCGCGATGGTTTGCATCAGGCTGCCGGCTGCGGGACTGGCGGTTGAGGACGGGAGGGCGGCGCGCGGCGTCTGCTCGGCCGGAGCCGGGGCAGGCGCGAGCACCGGGGCTTGTGCGGCAGGCGCGGGCGCCTGGCCGGCCGGCAGCGGGGCCGGGACCGGCGCGGTGTTCGCGGTGTTGGCTGCGGTGACCGACGGCGCCGGACGGGCCGGTGCGGGCGGCCGGCCGGTAGTGGTTTCGCCGGGACGGCGCGGCGTGGTGGCCGGTTCCTGGGCGGCTGGCGCCGCTGCGGCAGCAGGGGCAGCTTCAGGTGCGGGCGCCGCCGCCGCAGGCGCGGTTTGCTGGACCGCCGGCGCGGCTTGTTCGGCGGCTTCTTCGGCGGGTTGGGCCGGCAGCGGGGCGGCGCAGGCGGCGAGCGGCGCGAGCAGCAGCGCCGCCGCAAAAACGCGTAGGGTCGGCAGCGACGCTGCCAACCCTACGATATCGGTTACCGCGACGTTGCGCTTGGTCATTTATTCAGTTTTCGGATCCGTTCAGATGGCGTGATGATATCAGTGAGCCGGATACCGAACTTGTCGTTCACGACCACGACCTCGCCCTGCGCGATCAGGCAGCCGTTGACCAGCACGTCCATCGGCTCGCCGGCCAGGCCGTCCAGCTCGACCACCGAGCCCTGCGCCAGCTGCAGCAGGTTCTTGATGGCGATCTTGGTGCGGCCCAGTTCCACCGTCAGCTGGACCGGGATGTCGAGGATGAAATCGATGTCGTTCGGGGTCTCGTTGCGCGCGCCCTTGTTCGAGAAATCCTGGAACACGGCCGCCGCAGGGGCGGCTGCCGCCGACTGCTGCTGGCGCTCGAGCGCCGCCGCTTCGGCCGCCGCCTGCTCGGCAATCGCCGCGCCCCAATCGTCGTCGAGGCTGCTCTGATCGTCCTGGGTGTCAGACATGATGCTCTCCTGTGTTGCTTACGTTACTTGCTGCTATTTGCTGAATGTATCGCTGTTGGCGAGCAATTTCTCGACCTTCAGCGCATATTGACCGTTGTGCACGCCGTAGCTGCAATCCATCACGGGAACGCCGTCCACCGTGGCCTGCAGGGTTGGCGGCACGCTGAGGGGAATGACGTCGCCGACCTTCATGTTGAGGATCTCGTCGAAGTTCGCCTTGCCGTGGCCCAGCACCGCCACCAGTTCGACCTCGGCCACCTGGATCTGCTGGGTCATCAGGCGCACCCAGCGCTTGTCGACTTCCAGGGCCTCGCCCTGGATGCTCGAGGTCAGCGCATCGCGGATCGGCTCGATCATCGAGTAGGGCATGCAGAAGTGGATCTGGCCCGACACCGAGCCCAGCTCCACCGTGAAGGTGCAGGACACCACGACCTCGTTCGGGGTCGCGATGTTGGCGAACTGGGTATTCATCTCGGAACGGATGTACTCGAACTCGATCGGGTACACCGGTTCCCACGACTTGGCATAGGCCTCGAATACGATGTCGAGGATGCGCATGATGATGCGCTGCTCGGTCTGGGTAAAGTCGCGGCCTTCCACGCGGGTGTGGAAGCGGCCGTCGCCGCCGAACAGGTTGTCCACCAGCAGGAACACCAGGCCCGGATCGAAGACCATCAGCGCGGTGCCGCGCAGGGGCTTCATGTGGATCAGGTTCAGGTTGGTGGGGACCACCAGGTTGCGGATGAATTCGCTGTACTTCGACACCCGCACCGAGCCCACCGAGACTTCGGCGCTGCGGCGCAGGAAGTTGAACAGGCCGACCCGCAGATACCTGGCGAAACGCTCGTTGATGATCTCGAGCGTCGGCATGCGGCCGCGGACGATCCGCTCCTGCGTTGCCAGGTTATATGTGCGTACCCCCGAGGTGTCTTCAGGCGTCGCAATGTCGTCCTGATCGCCGTTGACCCCTTTTAGGAGGGCATCGACTTCTTCCTGTGAGAGGAAATTATCGGCCATGGTGCTTCTTTACTGGATGATAAACGATGTAAACAATACGTCGGTCACGTCCTGCTCGTCGCCATCTTTCTCGAAAGGCTGCTTGACCGCTTCCAGGATCTCGGCCGCGAGCTGCTGCTTGCCCTCGACGCTGCTGATCTCGGACGCCTTCTTGCTGGACAAGAGCAACAGCACGCGGTTGCGCACCATGGCCATGTTGTCCTTCACCAATTGAACCTGTTCTGGACCGGCGACCTGCAAGGTGAACTGTACCTGCAAATACTGTTCGCCGTTTTCCGGCTGCAGGTTCACCGTGAAGGCCTCGACCGGGACGTACTCGGCCTTGACGTCTTCGTCATGGCTTTTCTTCTTGCCCTTCTTGCTTTCCTTGGCCGGGGCTTCCTCGGCGTGCGCGCCGGACTGGCTGACATACCAGCCCCCGCCCACGCCCGCGCCGAGCACCAGGACCGCCGCGGCGATCATGACGACCAGCTTCTTCTTCGAGCCAGTGGGCGCCGCTGCTGCCGCATCCGCCTTCGGATCGGTCTTCGTTTTCGGATTCGCTTTCAAGATGTTCCTGCTGCCTGTTGGTTGTGACCGTCATTATGGCATTGTCGCGGATAGATGCGTCTGGGCAAGCCTCGAAAAGAGGGGGGAAGGGGTGGCTTTCCCTGCGATTGTTGCGTGGGCGTGATGACGGAATAGAAAAAAACCGCGTCTACGCTTCCCATGCCTTCTTCGCTACCTCCAAAACCGTCTCCCCGGCGAAGGCCGGGGAGACGGTCTCGAGGGGAACGAATACTGTTACGCGAAGGTATCGACCATGCCGCGGTCGCCCACCGCCGCGGTGCGAGCGCGCGGCGCGCTCTCGCTCGCGTTGCCGCTACCGCCCGCATCGCGGCCATTGCCATTCAGGCCAGAAGCCCCGCCATTGCCACGCCGTTCCCCATCCTGCGACG
>CBIHLT010000223.1:0-8115 GCA_966210615.1 uncultured Massilia sp. | reverse complement strand
TCGGTCGCGTGTCTGGAGAACGCCCATGTCCTTCCGCCTCCTTGTGCTGCTGTGGCTATTGCTGTGTTTGCATCCGGCCTTCGGACGCGACACCGGCACCGATCATTCCGTCGTGATCGACCGCTACATCCAGCATTTCGTGGTCGAGCCGGACGGCAGCTACCTGCTCACTGTCGAGCAGGTCAAGACGCTGGCCGCGCGCGAGGCGCTGCACGATCATGCGCAGTACTACATCGGCTACAACCAGTCGCTCGACGAAGTCGTCGCCATCGAGGCGCATACCGAAAAGGTCGACGGCCGCCGGCTCGTGGTCCAGCCGCACCAGATCCGCGACCAGCAGGAAACCGCCAGCCTGGAGGCGCCCATGTTCCAGGACACGCGCCTGAAGATCGTCGTGTTTCCGGATGTGCAGCCCGGCGACCGGGTGGCGGTGCGCTACGTCATCCGGCGCCACACGCCGCTGTTTCCCGGCCAGTTCGAAGACCTGTCCTCGGCGCGCTTCCACCGCCACCGCGACTACCGGCTGATCTACGACATGCCGCCCGCGATGAGCTTGTATGCCGACGCGGCCGGCTTCGCGCCCCTGCCCGGCCAGAGCCCACCCGGACGCAGGCGCTACCAGTGGCGCTACGTGGACGGCGACAATGCCCGCATCGAGGCCGACTCGGTCAGCTACCTCGACTACGGCAAGCGCCTGGCCGTCTCGACCTTTCCCGACTACGCGGCCTTCGCGCGCGCCTACCATGCGCGCGCCGCAGGCAAGGCCCTGCCCAACGCGAACATCGCCGCGCTCGCCGCCTCGATCACGCGCGGCATCGCCGACCCGCACGCGCGCGCGGTCGCGCTGTCGGACTGGGTGCGCAGGAACATCCGCTACGTCGGCGTCTATCTCGGGCCGGGCGGCGTGGTGCCGCACGACGCGGCCAGTGTGCTGGTCAACCGCTACGGCGACTGCAAGGATCACGCCGCGCTGCTCGAAGCGCTCCTGCGCGCGAGCGGCATCGAGGCGACCTCGGCACTGGTCAACAACGGCGACGCCTACCGCCTGCCGGAGGTGCCCACGCTCGGGGTGCTGAACCACGCCATCGTCTACGTCCCCGTGCTGCAGTTGTACCTGGACCCGACGGCCGAATCGGTGGCGGGAGGATTCTTGCCGCCTTCGCTGCTCGGCAAGCCCGTCCTGCTGAGCAACAGCGGCGCCTTCGCGATGACGCCGAGCTCGCAGCCGGCGCGCAGCAAGACCAGCACCCGCTTCGACATCCTGGCCGACGGCAGCAGCCGCTTCAGCGTCACGCGCACCAGCAGCGGCGCCGCGGCCGAGCCTTACCGGCGCGTGGTGCGCGCCACGCCGCAGGCCGAGCGCGAACGCTTCGTCGAGCGCATGCTGCAGGGCCTGGGCCAGCAGGGAACGGGCGTGTTCGAGCCGGGCGATGCGGACGGCAGCTCGGACGACTACACGCTTTCGTTCTCGGGCAGCAGCGCGGCCTTTGCGCACTTTCCGGGGCCGGTGGGGCTGGCGACCACCTACAACTTCTGGGGCGGGCTGGGCGATGCGGTATCCGGCCTGGTCCAGGAGCCGGAGCGCGGCCAGGACTTCGTGTGCCCGTCCATCGATGCCGAGGACACGCTGGAATTCCGGCTGCCGCCGCGCGCGCGGGTATTGGCGCTGCCGCGCCCGCTGCTGGTCGAGGATGGGAATTTCGCCTACCGCTCGCGCTATGCGCGGCGCGGCAATACCGTGGCGGTGACGCGCCGGCTGCAGTTCCGGCACACGCAGGCCACCTGCTCGCCGGAGGACTACCGGCGCATGCGGCCGGCGCTGGACAAGATGATGCGCGACCTGCGCACGCAGGTCGTCATCCAGAAACGGTGAAAGCTCAGGACGTGTGCAGCTGCATCATCGCCACGTCGAGCTTGCCTTCGCAAACGAGCGGGATGATGCGCAGGCTCTTGTCGATCGATTCCTCGATCAGGGTCTGCTCTTCGCGGCGCGGGCGGTGCAGCACGAAGTCGGCCACGCCCTGCTGCAGGTTCAGGCTGCGCGGGTGGCCGATGCCCAGGCGCAGGCGCCAGTATTCCTGGGTGCCGAGGGCCGAGGTGATGTCCTTCAGGCCGTTGTGGCCGCCCGAGGAGCCGCCCTTCTTGAGCTTGGCGACACCGGGCAGCAGGTCGAGCTCGTCGTGCACGACCAGGACTTCGTCCGGATCGATCTTGTAGAAGCGCGCCAGCGCGCCCACCGACTGGCCCGAGCGGTTCATGTAGGTCAGCGGCTCGAGCAGCCACACCTCGTTGCCGGCGATGCGGGTCTTGGCCACCATGGCGTTGAAGCGCGATTCGCGCTGCAGGCGGCAGCCGGGCAGGCTGTTGGCCAGGTTGTCGACCAGCCAGAAGCCGGCGTTGTGGCGGGTTTGTTCGTATTCAGGGCCGGGGTTGCCGAGGCCGACGATCAAGCGGATGGACATTCTGGGTTCGTTTGGGAAAAAGGCGATTATCGCTCAAAGGAAGGCCAAGCCCTAATGTGGCACTGTTGGTTTATGCAATATAGGGGCAAACTTGGGCCCCCGCCTTCGCGGGGGTGACGGATCAAAAAATACGGATTCCAGTGACTTCGAATCTGTTCGCCAATCTTCTCTGCCAACAAAAAACCCGCCGGGCTAGGCCACGGCGGGTTTCGTTTCCTGCGTGCCGCTCGCGCGGCATGCAAGGAAGGTATTACTCAGCAGCTGCTTCAGCCGAGGCTGCGCCACGCGGGATGGTCGAGGTGGCGATGGTCAGGTCCTGGCCGTGGGTGATCGCGGTCACGCCTTCCGGCAGGGTCAGGTCGCTCACGTGGACCGACTGGCCGGCTTCCAGCTTGCTCAGGTCGACTTCGATGAACTCCGGCAGTTTGCCCGGCAGGCAAGCCACTTCCAGTTCGTTGGCCACGTGCGAGATGACAGCGCTGCTCAGCTTGACGGCCGGCGAGATCTCGGCGTTCACGAAGTGCAGGGTGACCTTGGTGTGGATCGGCTTCGATGCGTCGACGCGCTGGAAGTCAGCGTGCAGGACCAGTTGCTTGTATGCGTGCATCTGGAAGTCGCGCAGCAGGACTTGCTGGGTCTTGCCTTCGATTTCGAGGTCCAGGATCGAACCGTGGAAAGCTTCTTTCTTGAGCGCGTGGAACAACGCGTTGCCGTCCAGAGCGATCAGTTGCGGGGCTTCGGCGCCACCGTAGATGATGCCCGGGGTCTGGCCAGCGTTGCGCAGGCGGCGGCTCGCTCCGGTCCCCTGCTGAGTGCGGTTGAATGCGACTACTTTCATGTGAAACTCCAAAAATAAACGGGCCCGCATGCTGGAGAATTTCTCCAGCCCGGTGGCCCAGAGTGGCGATTGCCCCCGCGACCAGGGGCAACCAGGAATGAGCGCCGTACTGCGCACTCAAGAAAAACTGTGAATCTTTTATACGTCAACGGCGCGCCGGCTATCCAGCCAGGCGCGCCGCGAAAAAACAGCGGTGTTGCTTAGTCGACGAACAGCGAAATCACCGAGTCGCCCTTCACGATCCGCTTGAAGGTCTCGGCCAGCAGCGGTGCGCAGGTGAGCTGGCGGATCTTGCTGCAGGCGGCGCCGGCGGCGCTCAGCGGGATGGTGTCGGTGACGACCAGTTCGTCCAGCGGCGAGTTCGAGATACGCTCGATCGCCGGGCCCGACAGGACCGGGTGCGTGCAGTAAGCAACCACTTTCTTGGCGCCGCGCTCTTTCAGCACTTCGGCAGCCTTGCACAGCGTGCCTGCGGTGTCGACCATGTCGTCCATGATCACGCAGTTGCGGCCTTCGACTTCACCGATGATGTTCATGACTTCCGACACGTTCGCCTTCGGGCGGCGCTTGTCGATGATCGCCAGGTCGCAGCCCAGGCGCTTGGCCAGCGCACGGGCACGCACCACGCCGCCGACGTCCGGCGACACGACCAGCAGGTCGTCGTAGTTGCGCTTTTGCAGGTCGCCCAGCAGGATCGGGGAAGCGTAGATGTTGTCGACCGGGATGTCGAAGAAGCCCTGGATCTGGTCGGCGTGCAGGTCCATGATCAGGACGCGCTCGACACCGGCTTCTTCCAGCATGTTGGCCACGACTTTGGCCGAGATCGCCACACGCGCCGAACGCGGACGGCGGTCCTGGCGGGCATAGCCGAAGTAAGGAATGGCGGCAGTGATACGGCCTGCCGATGCGCGCTTGAGCGCGTCAACCATCAGGATGATTTCCATCAGGTTGTCATTGGTGGGAGCGCAGGTCGATTGCAGAACGAAGACGTCCTTGCCACGAACGTTCTCGTTGATTTCGACCATTACTTCGCCGTCAGAGAACTTCGAGACCACGGCCTTGCCGAGAGGAATGCCGAGGTTTTTTGCGACCCCTTCTGCTAGCGCCGGATTGGCATTGCCGGTAAAAACCATCAGGTTTTCGTAAGCCATGGGAGTCCCAAGAGGTGAGCGTTGATTCTAGAAAAACAATCAGCCGGAAAGTCCGGCTGATTAGGCTTGTTGGCGGGCTTTTTTGCCACCGTGATTTCCTTGCTGGACGCAGCGCATCGACAGATCAAGAAAACTTTGGCAGGGGAACAAGGATTCGAACCTTGGTATGCCGGAATCAAAATCCGGTGCCTTAACCAGCTTGGCGATTCCCCTACACGACCTTTACTGCTTGCCGTTACGTCTGACATTGTAGCGTCTTACGCATCGACAGGCAAAATTTTATTCTATAACTCACTGATTTTGCAAGAGCGATTTCATCAGTGGGTGACTCTTCAGCGACTTCGCTTTCCATGCTGTCCACTTCCGTGGCATGGTTGCCAACACCCGGTCGGCAGCGTCTTCGCTGGAGAACGCGCAGAACACGCACGCCCCTGAGCCAGTCATCCTGGCATCGCCGTAGCCGCTCAACCATTCCACCGCCTCTGCTACCGGCGGGAACAGGCGCATGGCCACGTCCTGCAAATCATTCTTTCCGAAGCCCAACCGAATGCCTGAATCGGTGTTGCTGGAAAAGTCCGCTATTCTGACCGGTTTCGTATCCCTTGTCAAATCCGGCGCCGAAAAAACTGCCTGGGTCGGGACCGCAACGCCGGGCTCGATCACCACATACCAGCAGTCCGGGCCGGGCACCGCCTGCAGCGCTTCGCCGATGCCTTCGGCAAACGCGGTCTCGCCGAACAGGAAGAAGGGAATGTCGGCGCCCAGCGGCAGCCCGAGGTCCATCAGCTCCTGCCGCGACAAGCCGGCCTGCCACAAATGGTTGGCCGCCATCAGGGCGGTGGCGGCGTCGGACGAGCCGCCGCCCAGCCCTCCTCCCATCGGCAGGATCTTCTCGACCGCCACGTCGATGCCGGGCGGCAGGCGGCCGTGGCGGCGCTGGTATTCGGCCTGCAGCAGGCGCAGGGCGCGCACGATCAGGTCCTGCTCCTGGGGCACGCCCTTGAGCTCGGTGGTACGGCGAATCTGGTCGTCGTCGCGCAGGTCGAAATGCAGGGTGTCGGCGCGGTCGATCAGCTGGAACACGCTTTGCAGCAGGTGGTAGCCGTCGGCGCGGCGGCCCGTCACGTGCAGGAACAGGTTGAGCTTGGCCGGGGCCGGGCAATGGTGCAGGGAACGCATGGATCAGCCCGCCGGATTGACGACAATGCGGATTTCCAGGTTCTGGATGTCGCCGGCGGCGGCGCGGTCCGCGTCGATACGGCGCGGCACGGGCTGCGCCGCCTTGTCGTCCTGCCAGGACACGAAGCGCAGGCGCCAGCCGTCCTTGGTCACCACGCTGTTGTTGGCGGGCGAGGCGGCAAAGCGCTTGCCTTCGGCATCCAGCGCGTAGCCTTGCAGCCAGTCGCGCAGGCCCGAGACCGGCAGGGTCCAGCCCAGGGCCTGCTGGGTCAGGCCGTCGATGTCGGCGGCGGTGCGCGGCGGCTGGCCGGACTGGGTCAAGGTCGCCCCTTCCGGTGTCACGGCGATGGTGGCGATGGTCTGGCCCAGGGGCGAGGCCAGGTTGACCTCGATCCGGTTCGGAGTCTGGTCCCAGGTGAAATTACCGGTGAGCGATTCCTGCTTGTCGTCCTTGAGGTAGTTGACCGACAGCTTGCCGCTCAGGTCGATCGTCTCGCGGTAGGCGCCGACGGTGGCGGTGGACAGTGGAGCGCTGGTGGTGGCGCAGCCGGCCAGGGTGGCGGCGAGAACGAGCAGGGAGAGGCGTCGGGAAATCGGCATCGGTAAGGGTATCGGTAGATGGGGCAGGACTGGCCGGAGCAGGCCCGGCCAATCCTGCAAAACGTGGATTATTTCACAAGGACAGGCCGAGCCGCGCCAGCGTGGTGCGCAAGGTATCGTTGTGCGGGTCCTTGGCGCGCGCTTCCTGCCACAGCTGCTGGGCCGCAAGCTTGTCGCCCTTCTTCCACAGCACTTCGCCCAGGTGCACCGCGATCTCGGGGTCGCGGCGCAGGCCGTAGGCGCGGCGCAGGTGCTTTTCCGCCTCGTCCAGGTTGCCCAGGCGGTAGTGCACCCAGCCCATGCTGTCCATGATGAAGGGATCGCCCGGCGCCATTTCCATGGCCTTGGCGATCAGGCCATAGGCTTCCTGCAGGCGCACGTTGCGCTCGGCCAGCGAATAGCCGAGGGCGTTGTAGGCGTGGTGGTTGTCCGGCGCCTGCGCCATCACTTCGCGCAGCTGCTTTTCCATCACGTCCACGCGGCCCATCTTCTCGGCCAGCAGCGCGAAGTCGTACAGCAGGTCGGGATTCTTCGGATAGCGCTTGGCGGCCGCTTCCATCAGCGTGTAGGCCTCCAGGGTGCGGCCGGCGTCGCGCAGCAGCTGCGACTCGGCCACGGCCACCTGGGCGGCCTGGGCCGCATCCTCGGTCTTGAGGCTGCCGAGCAAGCGGCGCGCGCTGGTCAGGTCGCCCTGCTTGCCGATCACATGGGCGCGGCGCAGCTTGGTGCTGAACAGGGTCTGCGGGTCGGTGCCGTCCGGCACCTTGTCGAGCCACTGGAGGGCGCCGGCCAGGTCGCCCCGCTCCTCCGCCAGCTGCGACAGGATCAGCAGCGCACGCGACGGGTCGCGCTCGTCGTCGGGATTGCGGCCCAGCACTTCGACGAAGCGGGTGAAATAGCTTTCCGCGCCGGCCGCGTCGTTCATCTGGGTGGCCAGGATGCCGAGCGCGTACAGGTGGGCCACGTTGTCGGGCTGGTCCTTCAGCAAGACCTCGAATTCCTGGCGCGCAGCCGGATAGTCCTTGCGGTTGACCAGGATGCGCGCACGGGCCGCGCGCACGTCGCGCGCCTTCGGGTTGTTCTTCAGGAACTGGTCCAGCAGCGCCATCACCTGGTCTTCGTCCTCGATGGTCTGGGCCAGCATCAGGGCCGCGATCTCGGAATCGGGCTTGGCCACGAGCGCGGCGCGCGCTTCCTGCTGGGCCGCGGGCTTGTCGCCGCGGCTCAAGGCCATCTGCGCACGCACGATGCGCGCTTCCATGGTGTTGCCGTAGGGCGCGATCAGGCGTTCCAGCATGGCGCCGGCGGCGTCCTTGTCCTTGGCGCGGCTCAGCAGTTGTTGCATTTGGAACATCAACAGCCCGCGCCGCGCGGGCGTCGCCTCGCGCAGGCGTTGTTCGAAGATCGGCTCGATATCGGCGATGTTCTCGGAGCTGACGGCCATGCCGACGAAATACTGGGTGGCTTCCTCGGATTCCGGATCCAGGTCGTGCCACAGGCGCACCGCGGCCAGGGTGTCGTCGGCCTGCTTGGCGGCCACCGCCATTTCCGCGGCGCGGCGCGCCAGGCGCGGGTCGCGGGTCTGCTGGGCCAGGCTCAGCATCGTCAGGTAAGGGCCCTGCCATTCGCCGGTACGGAATTCGAACTCGGCCTTCATCAGCTGGTAAAGCATGGTGCTGCTGAGCTCGACCTTAGGCAGGCGCGCTTCCAGTTCGGCGCGCGCCTTGGCCAGGGCTTCTTCCTCGTCCAGCGCAAGATCTTCCGCCTGCTCCTGGGCGAGGGGGACCGTTTCCTCCTGGGCAGGCGCCGCCGGCTGCTGTTGCGGCGCGACAGCACACGCCGTCAGGAGGCCGGACAGGGTTACAATGACGAAAGCGTTTTTCAA
>CBIHLT010000222.1:0-8142 GCA_966210615.1 uncultured Massilia sp. | reverse complement strand
TGGCTGAACGCGCCGCCGCTGCCCCTGGCCATGGACGAGATGGACAACGTCTACGACCTGCCGTATGCGCGCGCCCCGCACCCGAGCTACGGCAAGGCCCACATCCCGGCCTGGGAAATGATCCGCTACTCGGTCAACATCATGCGCGGCTGCTTCGGCGGCTGCACCTTCTGCTCGATCACCGAGCACGAAGGCCGCATCATCCAGAGCCGCTCGGAGCCCTCGATCCTGCGCGAGATCGAGCTCATTCGCGACACCACCAAGAACTTCGCCGGCACCATCACCGACCTGGGCGGGCCGACCGCGAACATGTACCGGCTGGCCTGCAAGGACAAGAAGATCGAGGAATCCTGCCGCCGCCTGTCCTGCGTCTACCCGACCATCTGCAGCAATCTCGGCACGGATCACAGCAAGCTGATCTCGCTGTACCGCAAGGCGCGCGCGATCCCGGGCATCAAGAAGATCCTGATCGGCTCGGGCCTGCGCTACGACCTGGCGGTGCGTTCGCCGGAATACGTCAAGGAGCTGGTGACCCACCACGTGGGCGGCCTGCTGAAGATCGCGCCCGAGCACACCGAGCAGGGCACGCTGTCGAAGATGATGAAGCCGGGCATCGGCGCCTACGACGAGTTCAAGCGCCTGTTCGACAAGTATTCGCTGGAAGCGGGCAAGAAGCAGTACCTGATCCCTTACTTCATCGCCGCCCACCCGGGCTGCACCGACGAGGACATGCTGAACCTGGCCCTGTGGCTGAAGAAGAACAACTTCAAGCTGGACCAGGTGCAGACCTTCACGCCGACCCCGATGGCGATGGCGACCACCATGTACCACTCGGGCAAGAACCCGCTCGCCAAGGTGACCGACGATTCGGAAGTGGTCGAGACGGCCAAGAGCGGCAAGGTGCGCAAGCTGCACAAGGCCTTCCTGCGCTATTACGATCCGGAGAACTGGCCGATCCTGCGCGACGCGCTCAAGCGCATGGGCCGCACCGACCTGATCGGCACCGGCGAGCGCCACCTGATTCCGCCGGCGGGCGCCGAGTTCGCGCCCGAGCATGTCGTCGTGCGCGACCGCAAGCGCATGCCGGGCGCGCCGGTGCCGGAGCGCGAAGTGGGCAAGCGCGGGCCGGACAGCGGCCGCCGCATAGGCCGCGACAAGGTGCAGGTACGCGTCGAGCGTGCACCGGCCGCCGTCGTTGCCGCCTCGTCCAAGGCCACGCCGTCGATCCTGTCGACTATCAAGTCCAAGCCGAAGGCCGGGCGCAAGTAAATCTTCAGTTAGCGGCAGCACGTCGCCCCGGCGCAGGCCGGGGCGACGGCGTTTACACGCTGCCGCTTTCGAACATTTCGCTGGCCATGCGCGCCAGGTCGTTCATCCCGCCGCCCGCATCCAGGTGGGCGCGCAGCCAGCCGGCCTGGCCGCCATCCTTCATCAGCTGCTCGATCACTTCGCAAGCCTTGCCGAAGCCGGGATCGCGCGAGCGCAGCTTCAGGCGCGCCAGGTCGGCCCGCACCGCCTCGGCGATCGGCACCGTCTTGTCGTTCTCCGGATCGATCCATTCGCCGCCCACGCCGTCGCGCGCGGCGATGAAGCGGTTCCAGGTGTACAGCTCGCGGCTGCCGTTCGAGGGCCAGCGGCCGGGCTGGTCGGCGAATTCCAGGCACAGTTCGCGCGCATAGCAGGCCAGCGCCGCCGCGTAGATCGGCTTGAGCGGCGTGTCCAGCACGCGCAGCTCGATGGTGCCGTACTCCGGCTTGGGCCGCACGTCCCAGTAGAAATCCTTGATGCTCTTGACGATGCCGTGCGCCGCCAGGCGGTCGAAATGCTCGCGGAAATCCTGCCAGCTGCGGATGTGCTCGGGCTGGATGCCGCTCATCGGGAAGGCGCTCACCACATTGCTGCGCGAGCTGCAGAAGCCCGAACTCTCGCCCTGCCAGCAGGGAGAATTGCTCGATAGCGCGATGAACAGGGGCGCGCGCTGGGTCAGCCAGGCGCACAGCCGGGTCGCCTCGTCCGCGCTGCCGGCGCCGATGTGCACGTGCATGCCGAACACGGTGAACAGCTTGGCCAGGTAGCCGAACTTGCGCTCCGAGGCGAAGTAGCGTTCCTTGGGATAGATGCGCTGTTCGTTCCACTTCTGGAAGGGATGGGCCCCGCCGCCGGAGATCGAGGCGCCGACTTCGAAAGCCGCGCGCTGCACCGTGCTGCGGATGTGCTCCAGCTGCCCCGCCGCTTCGTCGAAGGACTGCAGGATCGAGGTCGCCACCTCCAGCATCGACGTGGTGATTTCCGGCGTGTGGACCCAGGGCTTGTCCTGCTTGTCGAGCAGGCGCAGGATGTCCGGCGCAGCAGGGAACAGGTCGAAGGTCAGGCGGTCGAGCACCATCAGTTCGAGCTCGATGCCCATGGTGCCCAGGGTCGAGGGCTTGAAGTCGGGCAGGAAGGCCGGGCCTTCTCCGCTCACGGCCTGTAACTGCGCCGCGCGCGCCTGGTCGTCGGCGGGGGCCGCGCCGATCGCTTCTTCGTTGATCAATAATCCGCTCATTGCGCACCTCCTCGGTAGGTTTCTCCCGCCAGGCGCAGGCCCAGCCAGGTCAGGCCGGGCGCCAGCAGCACGTTCAGCGCCAGCAGGATGTTCATGACGGCCGTGGACGACGGATCCAGGCCGGTGTAGGCGTTCAGCGAGTTGTCGACCACCAGTCCGCCATAGCTCACCAGGGAGCACATCGACAGGGTCATCGCATGCTTCTTGCGCTCGCTCCAGGCCGTCGCCGGCCACAGCGCCAGGCGGGTGGCCGCGATGCGCACCGCGAACACCACGCAAGCGGAGAGCCAGATCCAGCCTTCCAGCACCAGGCGCAGGTCGACCAGGGCGGCCGACATCAGGAACAGCAGCACGTAGCCGATGTCCTGGGCCGTCTTGAGCTGGGCCTGGAACACATTGTCGCGCTTTTCGACGTTGCGCAGCAGGACGCCCATCAGCAGCAGCGAGAGCAGGGCGCTGGCGGCCGACACCGAGCACAGGCCCAGGTCGATCAGCAGCGCGGCCAGCAGCATGCCGGGACGCATCGTGGCCGGCACCTTGCACAGGCGGGTGGCGAGCGCATACACGCCGTAGGAAAAGGCGGCGATCAGCGCGCCCAGCACCAGCTTGCCGCCCTGGCGCACCAGTTCCTCCCAGAAGCCGGCCGTGGCGTCGACGCCGTGGCTGCGGGTCCAGGCCAGGGTCAGCCCCAGCGCCAGCAAGGCCACCAGGTTGCTGATGCCGACCATGTTATTGGTGGCGAAGGTGCTGGTGCCGCTGGCGTTTTCGTCGGCCACCATGGAGCTGACGATCACCGGGTTCACCGCGATCAGGATCGAGCCGATGAAGATGGCGGCGCTCCAGGGCAGGCCGAGCAGGGCCAGGATCACGGCGGTGGCGGCGCCGCGCAGGACGGTGGCGAGCAGCAGGCTGGCGCCTTGCCGGCCGCTGCGCAGCAGCCATGCCAGGTCCATCTTGCGCCCGACCTCGAACAGCACCAGGGCGGCGGCGGCGTTGAGCAGCTCCTGGAACTGGGTCAGCAGGGCGCGGTCGATCATGTTCAGGCCCGTGGAACCGAGCAGCAGGCCGGCGATCACGGCACCGTACAGCTTGGGCACCTTGAAGCGCTGCAGCAGCAGGCCCAGCACCAGGGCCAGCATCAGGCCCGCGCCCAGCACGGCCAGCGGGGACAGCAGCCAGAGCGGCGTGGACAGTTCGTCATTCATGGCTTGCCTCCCAGGCGTGGGCCAGCGCGGTCAGCTCGCGCTCGATCAGGGCCGCGCGCTGCTTCGTGATTTCCTGCGCGCGTTCCGAGCTGCCCGCGGGCGCGCCGGTGGTCACGTGGGCGCGCACGATGCCGCTGTCCTTGGGCAGGGGAATCCACAGGCGGCCCTGCACGGCATTGGCTTCCTTCCACACGGCGATGAACTTGGCGCCGGTGCGCGCCCCCGGCACTCCCGGTTCGAGCAGGGTGAAGGGCTGCAGCCATTCGGCATGGGGGAAACGGCGCGCCAGCTGGACCTGCATCCCGCTGCGCTGCTCCTGGCGCGCGTCGTCGCGCGAATGGGGCAGGTGCAGGCGCGCCTGGGCGTTGACGGCGGTCTGCAGGCTCAGGCAGGCGCCATCGGCCAGCCAGCGCCAGGTGCTGCCGTCGAGCGCGCGCGGCTTGTCCTTGGACGACGCCAGCCAGGCCTGCAGCAGCGCGGACGGCGGCGCCAGCTTGCCGGCGTCCAGGGCGCGCACGGCGCCGGCCACGTCGTTCCAGTGCCCGGCTTGCCAGGCGCGGGTGGCCGCCCGGCTCGAGGGCTCCCAGCGCCACAGCACGGCGGACCACCGCCCATCGGGCTGGCGCCAGACCGCAAGCGCCTGCTGCATGCCGGCGGTGCCGGGATTGGTCAGCAAGGCCTGGCCGGCGGCGGCGATGTTCCACGGCGGAACCGCCGCCGTGACCGAACGGGCCAGCTGGTGCCAGGCCAGGGCGGCCGGCGTCAGGCAGCCGCCGGCGGGGACCGGCACCGAGTCCCAATAGAGCATCTCCACATGCTCGCTCCAGGCGCACTGGCGCAAGGAAGGCTGGCCCAGGGACGCGAGGCTGGCGCTCACGGGCGCGCTGCAGGCGCGCGGGTAGGAACCGCTGAGCTCCTTGAAGTCGGCTGCGGCGGGCGCTGTTTCCTGCCTGGCCGTGGCCGCGTGCACGGAGGGCAGCGCCAGCGCGCCGGCCAGCAGGAGCAGGCGGGCGGGGCGGGTGGATAGCATGGCTGATCGTGGAATCATGGGCGTGTCGATCCCGGGGAAAACCCGGTCTGAGGATGATCGGGAAGCTGGTCTGCGCCAGCCTGGCGGGGATGCGCGGCGGTCGCGCCTGCGCATCGGTTGGGGTGGTCACGCGGCGGCGGATGCCTGCCGATCGCTGGACGAGCGAAGACCTGGCTCAAGTATAAGCCAATATTTCATTTGTTCAAATGAGCTTGTTTTTTGAATATTTACAGCGCCAGGATCATTTTGCACTCGGCGTCGGCGCCCCACGCCGCTCGCGCGCGATGTCCAGGTCCACGCTGGCCTGGCGCGTGCGCAGCGCCCGCGCGTAGCGGTGCCGCGCGCGCAGGCGCGGATTGGTGACCAGCCGGCCCAGCGTCTCGCCGATCACCATCACCACCCCCAGCAGCGGCAGCACCAGCATCAGCCCCGCCACGCCGGCCAGCGCGCCGCCCACGAAGATCATCAAGACCGTCACCAGCGGATGCACGCGCAGGCTGCGCCCCAGGGTGAGCGGCATGAACACGAAGTCGTCCAGCAGGCGCACCAGCACGAATACCCCGATCGCGCCGTAGGCCACGAGAGGATTGTTGGGCGCGTCGGTCGAGGCCACGATCACCACCAGCACGCAGCCTGCCACCGAGCCGACGAAAGGCACCCAGGCCAGCACCGCCGAGATCAGGCCCAGCAGCAGGGGCGAGGACACGCCGATGGTCCATAGGCCCAGCGCCAGCACGGCGGTGTCGAGCACGGTCAGCTTGAGCAGGCCTTCGAAGTAGCGGCGCGCGGTCTGGTCGACCTCGTGCAGCAGGTAGAGCGAGCGCTCGAAGTAGGCGTTGGGCACCGCGCGCGCCAGGAATTTCTTGAAGCGCAGGCCGTCGCGCAGGAAGAAGAAGGTGAGGAAGGGCACCAGCAGCATCAGGGGCACCCAGGTCGCCACGCCCACCAGGATCTCGCCCAGGTGCTCCTGGGCGAAGTTGTCTGTGTAGGTGCGGAAGGCCTTGTTGACGGTCGAGGTCAGGCGCATCTCGGCCAGCACCGGGAAACGCGCCTCCAGCAGGGTCATGGTGTTGTGCACGAAGGCCACGCCGCCATCCAGGTAGAGGCCGATGGTCTTTTCCCAGGAATCCTCTTCCGGGCCGTGGCTCCAGCTCAGGATCGCCGCCAGCGCCAGCGAGGCGAAGGAAAAGAACAGCAGGCAGACCCACATCGCGGCGGCGTTGCGGCCAAATCCGGCGCGCACCATGCGCTGCATCGGCCCCAGCAGGATGTAGTGCAGCACGGTGCCGAAGATGAAGGGCAGGGCCAGCCACAGCAGCTTGTTCACCACCAGCAGCAGCACGCAGGTGGCGGCGATGATGCCGGTCCAGACGATCGGGCCGGCGCGTTCGCTCTCGTTCATAGCGCTTCCAGCTGGGGACGTCCGGTGCCCATCCATTCGCGCAGGCGGCGGCCGATGTGGCGCGCCAGCGCCAGCGAGATCTTGTAGCCGATCACGGCGTCGGTTTCCATCAGGCCGAGGAAGTCGGCGCGGAAGAACACCGCCATTTGGCAGGGTTCGATGGCGCGCGCCTGGGCGTTGCGCGGCGAGTTGTCGAGCAGGGCCAGGTCGCCGAAAAAGCCGCCCGGCTCCAGCTCGGCCACGACCTGGACCGTGCCCTCGTGCAGGCGGGTGATGCGCACCCGGCCGCTCATCAGGAGGTAGAGCGCCTGGCCTTCCTCGCCCTCGTCGAAGATGACCTCGTCCTTCAGGTAGCGCCGTTCGTGCAGCAGGCCGTCGACGATCTTCAGCTCCAGCGGTGTCAGCGTGCTGAACAGCGCCGTGTTCTTCAGGCGGTGCAGGCGCGGCGACATCTGAGGGGGCTTGAGGAAACCGAAAATCACGAACGCTCCAGTGCGGTCAAGGGTCAATGTGGTCTGTTGATTATCCCCTATGGAATGCTGCCGCGCATCAAAAAAGCGCCCCCTCGCGGGTGGGATGTCGCGCCTTGTCCAAAAGACTTCAAACGTGCGCGCCCCCGGCCGCAAAACCGTGTACCATAATTCTTTGCGGCAACATATGTTATGTGAATAGCATGTTTGTCGCTTCACCCATAAGGATGGGCAGTGATCGACACCCACACTTTTCTCCTGGCGCTCGGCATCGGGAACCTCGCGTTTGCCGTCCTGATGGCGGGTTACACCTACGGCGCCAAGCCGAACCCCGGCTTGCGCCTGTGGATGTGGGCGCGGCTCGGCATGGGACTGAGCCAGCTGCTGGGCTGGATGCGTCCTCAGCTGGGCCTGGCGCTGCCGCCCGGCGTCGAGGGCGTCGCCTGGATCCTGGCAGTGTCGGCCGAGGTGGCGGCGTATTGCCTGTTCTTCGGCTTCGCGCGCTGGGGACGCCTGCTGCTGCCGATCACCGCGCTGTCCTCGGCCATCGTGCTGGCTGCCGGCAGCATGGGGGCAAGCCATAGCCAGCTGGGGACCATGGTGGCCTGCGTGGTGGCGCTGTTTGCCGCGACCATGGCCTGGATCCTGCTGCGGCCGCGCCGCTTCAGCACGCGCTTCGCCGCCGGCCTGCGCAGCGCTTCGGCCCTGCAGCTGATCATCGGCGTCAACGACGCGCTGTTCGCGCTGGCGGTTGCCTGGTCGGCCTGGTCCGGCATGCAGGGCGACACGGCTTTCGGCCGCGGCGACTTCGACGCATTCGCCTACCTGCTGGGCTACCTCCTGATGATCGTGAACGGCTTCGGCTTCCTGCTGCTGTGCAAGCAGAAGGACGACGCCGAGATGGCGCGCCTGGCCACGACCGATTTCCTGACCGGCCTGCCCAACCGCCATGCCTTCCTCGAACGCGCCGAGCAGGCGCGCCTGGCGGCCCAGCGCCAGCGCCGTCCGCTCGCGCTGATGATGATCGACATCGACCACTTCAAGCAGCTCAACGACCGCTGGGGCCACGCCAGCGGCGACGAGGCATTGATGGTGTTCGCCCGCACCGCGCGCGCCGTGCTGCGCGAACACGAGA
This sequence comes from uncultured Massilia sp., assembly GCA_966210615.1. GTDB lineage: Bacteria > Pseudomonadota > Gammaproteobacteria > Burkholderiales > Burkholderiaceae_D > Telluria. The sequence continues at coordinate 355 of CBIHLT010000222.1, read as the reverse complement.
CCATCGGCCGCCTGGGCGGGGAAGAGTTCGCAATGATCATGCCGGGCGCCGACCTCGACGGCGCCGTGCAGGCCGCCCAGCGGCTACGCCTGGCGGTGCGCAATGCCACCGTGATCACCAGCGGTCCGTCGTACACCATGACGGTGAGTATCGGGGTGGTGCTGCTGGATCCGAACGAGGACCTGAGCGCGGCGCTGGCGCGCGCCGATCATGCGCTGTATGCGGCCAAACACGACGGACGCGACCGGGTCGAGGTCGGCCACCCGGAATTGCGCCGCGCTTGAAAGAAAAAAACGGAAACGGAAAAGAAAAAAGGTCCGCCGAAGCGAACCTTTTTTCTTTAATGCTGGCGGAG
>CBIHLT010000221.1:0-8215 GCA_966210615.1 uncultured Massilia sp. | reverse complement strand
CAGCAGGTGCGGTCGCGGGCGTCGCCGCAGGGGCGGCGGTGGCTGCCGAGGCGGAGGTCGGAACGGCGGTTTCCGGCGTGGCCGCGGCTGCCGCAGCCGGGGCCGGCGCCGCCGGTTCCTTGAAGCTGGCGCCGCTCTTGTTGGTCATGAAGACCACGGCGCGCGCCACTTCGACGTTGTCCAGGTCGGGATTGCCGCCCTTGGCGGGCATGGCGCGAATGCCTTCGATGGCGTGCTTGAGCAGGGTGTCGTAACCCTGGGCGATGCGTGCGCCCCAGGCGCCGTTGTCGCCGGTCTTGGGGGCGCCCGCGGCGCCGCTGTCGTGGCAGGCGGCGCATACGGCCGCGTACACGGCGCTGCCGGCCTGCAGTACTTTCGGCGCGTTGGCATCGACCAGGTTGAAGCCTGCTTCGGCCACCGGACGCACGCGGGCGGCGACTGCCTCGGCGCTCTGGCTGTCGGTCCCGGCCCCGACCAGGCGGTCGTTGGTGGCGAACGTGACCAGCAGGATGATGCCGATGACGATGACGAGGAAGAATGCCGTGACGGCGACGATCAGCTGCTTCGGCGTCCGGATCATCGATTGGTGTTCGTTGTGTACGTCGCTCATGATTTCCTTAATGCTATTAAAAAAACCTGCCACCCCTCGGCGCTTGCCGCGTTTCCGCGTTTTGATGCCAGTCTGCAAACGCCGTCAAACGGCCGATTATAGTCTCAAAGCTTGCCCTCTGTAATTAAAAAATCAAGCCGTAGCGCAGCAGTACTCATGGACGCGGGCAGCGAAAGACTGTATCCTTCGCACTCGCAGTTCTCCCCGATGCGGCTGTAGCTCAGTGGATAGAGTATTGGCCTCCGAAGCCAAGGGTCGTGGGTTCGATCCCCGCCAGCCGCGCCAAGCAGGTTCCTTCCTGCTGTCCTTTCCCTTCTTATATATATGGCAGAACGAATACGCAGTATTCGCGCACTGCCCTGGCTGAGGTTCGCCTGCTTTCAAGCTCCTCTTTGCCTTCCTCATTTCCTTAATGCAAGCTTTGGCGCAGATCCCGCGCACGATTGGCGTAACAGGGAACTTGGCTAAAAGAAAATGCTAATATTGCATCACAATATGGATGAGATTCCGGCATCAGTCCGGGTGCCCCGTATGGGTCTCGCTTAGCCGCGACGGCGTTTTTCTCGATGAAAAACCTTCTGGCCGGCGTGCGGCAAAAACGACAGTTAGATAACGTACTGTCAACTCATCGCGCCAAAAAGTAAAAAAATGGTAACAATCTTGTCGTACTGTTGTTACTCTTTGACAAAGCACGATGGTTTGTTGAGCACGGTTGAGCTTCCGTGCTATAGTAAAGTTAGCATAATAGCAAAATTCAATTCTTGAACGGAACCGAATAATGAAAGCAGATGAAGTCGTCGCGGTTGTAGGGCTGGGTTACGTCGGTTTGCCGCTTGCAGTAGAGTTCGGTAAAAAAGGACGCACCATCGGCTTCGACCTCTCGACCGCCAAGATCGAGAGCTACAAGAAATTCATCGACCCGGCCGGCGAAGTGTCGACCGAGCAACTGCAAGCCTCGCGCCACCTGGAAATGAGCACCGACCCGAGCGCGCTGGCCCAGGCCGACTACATCGTGGTTGCCGTTCCGACCCCCGTCGACATCGCCCACAACCCGGACTTCACGCCGCTGATCGGCGCCAGCAAGTCGGTCGGCAAGCACATGAAGCGCGGCGCCACCGTGGTCTACGAATCGACCGTCTACCCGGGCGCGACCGAGGAAGTCTGCATCCCGATCCTGGAGAAGGAATCGGGCCTGAAGTGGAAGGAAGACTTCCACGTCGGTTTCTCGCCGGAGCGCATCAATCCGGGCGACAAGGAACACACCCTGACCACCATCCTGAAGGTCGTCTCCGGTGACGACGAGGATTCGCTCGACCGCATCGCCAAGCTGTACGAATCGGTGGTGACCGCCGGCGTGTACCGCGCCTCCAGCATCAAGGTGGCCGAGGCCGCCAAGGTGATCGAGAACACCCAGCGCGACCTGAACATCGCGCTGATGAACGAACTGGCGATCATCTTCGACAAGATCGGCATCGACACCCTGGAAGTGCTGAAGGCCGCCGGCACCAAGTGGAACTTCCTGCCCTTCCGTCCGGGCCTGGTGGGCGGCCACTGCATCGGCGTCGACCCCTACTACCTGACCCACAAGGCCGAGATGATCGGCTACCACCCGCAGGTGATCCTGGCGGGCCGCCGCATCAACGACGGCATGGCCAAGTACGTGGCGGAAAAGACCGTCAAGTCGATGATCTCCTCGGGCTTCCACGTCAAGGGCTCGAAGGTCAACGTGGTCGGCCTGACCTTCAAGGAAAACTGCCCCGACCTGCGCAACTCGAAGGTGGCCGACATCGTCCATGAGCTGCAGAGCTATGGCGTGGACGTGCACGTCTACGACCCGGTGGCCGATTCGGCCGAATCCGAGCACGAATACGGCATCAAGCTGGAGAACTGGGACAGCCTGCCGAAGGCCGACGCCGTGGTGGTCGCGGTGCCGCACAAGGAAGTCCTGGCCCTGTCGCTGACCGACTTCCAGTCCAAGCTCAACGAGGGCGGCTGCTTCATCGACGTCAAGGCGCAATTCGATGCGAAGGCGCTGCGCGAAGCCGGCTACTGCGTCTGGCGCATGTAAACCAGCCAGTCCGTACCATGGCCGCCGCGTAGCCGGCGGCGGCCGCGCCGGTCCTGTCGCCTGCGATCCAGGCGTCAATCAGAAAGTGTCCCACACGTGAATAAGTTTCAGGAAGTTCAGCAGCACCTCGCCCAGCACAGCTACCACTGGTTAGTCACCGGTGCGGCAGGGTTCATCGGTTCGAACCTGGTCGAGGCCCTGCTCAAGCTGAACCAGCGCGTCACCGGCCTCGATAACTTCGCGACCGGGCACCGCCACAACCTGGAGCAGGTGCGAGCCGCGGTCGGCGAGGCCGCCTGGACCAACTTCAGCTTCATCGAAGGCGACATCCGCGAGCGCGCCGACTGCGCGCGCGCCGCCGACGGCGCGGACTTCGTGCTGCACCAGGCCGCGCTCGGCTCGGTGCCGCGCTCGCTCAACGACCCGCTGACCACCAATGCGGTCAACATCGACGGCTTCCTCAACATGCTGGTCGCCGCGCGCGATGCCGGCGCCAGGCGCTTCGTCTATGCCGCGTCCAGCTCGACCTACGGCGACCATCCGGCCCTGCCCAAGGTCGAGGACCGCATCGGCAAGCCGCTCTCGCCCTACGCGGTGACCAAGTACGTCAACGAGCTCTACGCCGATGTGTTCGGCCGCAGCTACGGGACCGAGTCGATCGGCCTGCGCTACTTCAACGTGTTCGGTCCGCGCCAGGATCCGAACGGCGCCTACGCCGCCGTGATCCCGCTGTGGGTGAAGGCCCTGATCCTCAACCAGCCGCTGCGCATCAACGGCGACGGCGAGACCAGCCGCGATTTCTGCTACATCGAGAACGTGGTCCAGGCCAATATCCTGTCGGCGCTGGCCGGCAAGGAAGCGGCCAACCAGGTCTACAACGTGGCCCTGGGCGAACGCACCACCCTCAACCAGCTGGTGGAGATGATGCGCGCGCTGCTGGCCGAGCGCTTTCCGCACGTGGCCGGGCACCAGCCGCAGTATGGCGAGTTCCGCGGCGGCGACGTGCGCCACTCGCAGGCGGATATTTCGAAGGCCGCGGCGCTGCTGGGCTACCAGCCCACGCACCGCATCGGCGAAGGCTTGAAGCAGGCCATGGACTGGTATGTCCGCAACCTGCCGCAGTAACCGGGACACCCATGCATATCCAGAAAAGTAATAACAAGCTCGGAGGCTACCGTGTTTAGGATCTCTAACCACTATGTGTCGAAGATCGTGTTCCTGCTCCTGTTCGTCGAGGTGCTGGTGGTGCTGGGCGCCGCCTACGTCGGCGCGGCGGTGCGGATGCTCGAGTACGGCGACGCCGCTGTGGCCTATCACTTCGACCACTTCTTCACATCCGCCGTCGCCTTCACGGCCGCGATCATCTTCAGCATGGGCGCGATGGGGATGTACCAGCTCGACTACGACGAAGGCCTGCGCCATCCCTTCTTCATGAAGCTGATGCCGTCCTTCGTGATGGGCTTCATGATCCTGGCCCTGGTGTTCTACGTGGCGCCCGAGCTCTACCTGGGCCGCGGCACCATGGTGCTGGTGTTCGCCCTGTCCGGGATCGGCATCTTCCTGGCGCGCATGGTGTTCTTCAAGACCTCGGAAGCGCGCTTCCTGCAGTCGCGCATCATGTTCCTGGGCGGCGGCCCGCTGGCCAAGGAATGCAGCGAGCTGGCCACCAGCAAGTCGCGCTACCACAAGTACGACATCGCCGGCTTCCTGCCCGGCCCGAGCGAGGAGCTGTGCGTGCCGTCCTCGAGCCTGCTCAAGATGCGCGACGGCGACTCCCTGGTCAAGCTGGCGCGCCAGTACAACGTCGAAGAGATCGTGGTCTCGGTGCAGAACCGCCGCGGCGGCTTCCCGATCAAGGAACTGCTCGACTGCAAGCTGCAGGGCATCAAGGTCACCGACGCCGCCACCTTCTTCGAGCGCGAGACCTGCCAGATCCGCGTCGACTCGCTCCAGCCTTCGTGGCTGGTGTTCGGCGGCGGCTTCGACCAGAGCTTCGTGCGCACCTTCATGAAGCGCAGCTTCGACCTGGTGTGCAGCGTGCTGATCCTGGCGATGACCTTCCCGCTGATGCTGGCCGCGGCCGTGGCCGTGTGGCTGGAAGACCGCGGCCCGGTGTTCTACTCGCAGGAACGGGTCGGCAAGGATGGCCGCACCTTCCGCGTGCACAAGTTCCGCTCGATGCGCGCCGACGCCGAGAAGAACGGCAAGCCGCAGTGGGCCGCCCAGAACGATCCGCGCATCACCCGCGTCGGCAACTTCATGCGCAAGACCCGTATCGACGAGCTTCCCCAGATCCTCAACGTGTTCACCGGCGAGATGTCCTTCGTCGGCCCGCGTCCGGAGCGCCCGTACTTCGTCGAGCAGCTGATCGAGGTGGTTCCGTATTACAACGTGCGCCACAGCGTCAAGCCGGGCATCACCGGCTGGGCCCAGGTGCGCTACGGCTACGGTTCCTCGGCCGAGGACGCATTGCAGAAGCTCCAGTACGACCTGTACTATGTCAAGAACAACAGCCTGTTCCTGGACATCCTGATCCTGATCAATACGCTCAAGGTCGTGCTGTTCCGCAGCGGCCGTTGATCCCGTCCGGCGGCCTGTCGCACCAGGCCGCCGGATCCACCTCCCGAACGTCCACCCGACCGCCAACGCTTGAAGATGGATGCCAACTCCCTGACCAGCATCGCCGTTTACAGCCACGCTCTGGCGGCCGTGTGCTTCTTCGTCCTTGGCGTGCCCATGCTGGCCGGCTGGCGCGCGCGGCCCCACGGCCTGGCCCTGGCCGCCGCTTGCCTGCTCACCAGCCTGTGGGCCGGCCTGCTGGCCCTGTCCGCCTGGCGCGGCGAATTGTGGTCGGTGGCCTCGGACGCCGCCGGCATCCTGCGCAATGCCGCCTGGATGCTGTTCCTGGCCCTGCTGGCCGGGCGCGTGCGCGATCCCCACAGCCGCCTGCCGCTGCGCCTGCGCAAGGGTACGGCCGTGGCCGCGCTGGGCTACACCGTGCTGTTCGGCATGGCGGTGCTGGGGCACTGGGACCTGGCCCACAGCGGCCTGGGCCTGGTTCCGGTAACCCTGCGCGTCGGCCTGGCGATCGCCGGCATGCTGCTGGTCGAGCAGGTCTACCGCAGCCGTTCGCTGCAGGAGCGCTGGGCGGTGAAGTTCGCCTGCCTGGGCATCGGCGCCATGTTCGCCTACGATTTCTACCTGTTCAGCCACGCCATGCTGTTCCGCGAGATCGACCCGGATATCTGGGCCGCGCGCGGCATCGTCAATGCGCTCAGCGTGCCGCTGCTGGTGGTGGCCCTGGGCCGCAGCAAGCTGTGGGAATCGCCGCTGGCGGTGTCGCGGCGCGCCATGTTCCACTCGGCCGCGCTGTTCGGCTCGGCCATCTACCTGCTGGCGATGGGCTCGGCCGGCTACTACCTGCGCTTCTTCGGCGGCAGCTGGGGCGCGGTGATGCAGGTGGCCTTCCTGTTCGTGGCCCTGGTGGTGCTGGTCGGGGTGCTGTTCTCGGGCTCCTTCCGCGCCCGCCTGAAAGTCTTCATCAGCAAGCATTTCTACAGCTATAACTACGACTACCGCGAAGAATGGCTGCGCTTCACCCGCACCTTGTCCGAACCCGGTCCGGGCCTGGGCGAGCGCGTGATCGAGGCGGTCGCCGCCCTGGTCGAAAGTCCGGGCGGGGTCTTGTGGCAGCGCCGCGAATCGGGCCGCTTCGAGCCGGCCGCCCACTGGCAGGCGCCGGCCGCGAGCAGCGCCGAGCCGGCCGATTCGGCCTTCTGCCAGTTCCTCGAATCGAGCCAGTGGGTGATCGATGTGCAGGAATTCGCGCACACGCCCGACAAGTACGACGCCCTGGTGCTGCCGGAATGGCTGGCCGCCTATCCGCGCGCCTGGCTGGTGGTGCCGCTGATCCTGCACGGGCGCCTGTTCGGCTTCGTGCTGCTGCAGACCTCGCGCAGCCCGATCGAATTGAACTGGGAAGTGATCGACCTGCTCGAGATCGCCGGCAGCCAGGCCGCCAGCCAGCTGGCCCAGCAGGATGCGGCCAACGCCTTGACGGTGGCGCGCCAGTTCGAATCCTTCAACCGCATGTCGACCTTCGTGGTGCACGACCTGAAGAACCTGGTGGCCCAGCTGTCGCTGATGAACGCCAACGCCGCGCGCCACAAGGACAATCCCGAATTCCAGGCCGACATGCTGGAAACCATCGACCTGTCGGTGCAGAAGATGAAGCTGCTGCTGCAAAAGCTCAGCCGCACCACCAACCAGGAAAAGCCGGTCCTGCTGGCGATCGAGGAAGTGGTGCGCCAGGCGGTGGCGCTGAAGGGCGCCTTCGAGCCGCATCCGCAGCTGCGCATCGAGGCCAGGGGCCTGCGCGTGCTGGCCGAGCGCGAGCGCCTGGAGCGCGTGGTGGGCCACCTGATCCAGAACGCGATCGAGGCCACGCCGCGCACCGGCAGCGTGACGGTGCGCGTGGCGCAGGGCGCCGCGGGCGGCATCGTCGAGATCATCGACACCGGCGAAGGCATGAGCGAGGAATTCATCCGCGAGCGCCTGTTCAAGCCCTTCGACTCGACCAAGTCGGCCGGCATGGGCATCGGCGTGTTCGAGAGCCGCGAATACATCAATGAACTGGGCGGCAGCCTGGAAGTGAGCAGCACGCCGGGCCACGGCACCACCTTCCGCGTGGTGCTGCCGCTGTATCAGCAAGAGGCACAGCACAACCCGCAGCAGCAGACACAAGAAGTCCCAAAGGACACAAGATCGGCCGCCTGAAGAGACCATTTTCGAGGACAACGTGACACAGAATAAACCCAAACTTCTCATCATCGAAGATGACCCCGGGCTGCAGAAGCAGCTCAAATGGAGCCTGGACGCCTACGACGTGGCCGTCGCCGGCGACCGCGAGGCGGCCCTGGCCCAGATCCGCCGCCACGAGCCGGCGGTGGTGACCATGGACCTGGGCCTGCCGCCCGATCCGGACGGTTCCACCGAAGGCCTGGCCACCCTGCAGCAGATCCTGGCGCTGGCGCCGGACACGCGCGTCATCGTCCTGACCGGCAACCAGGACCACAGCAACGCGGTCAAGGCGATCGGCCTGGGCGCCTACGACTTCCACCAGAAGCCGGTCGACCCCGAAGTGCTGAACCTGGTGATCCAGCGCGCCTTCTTCCTGCACAATCTGCAGCAGGAAAACCGCCGCATGCAGCAGAACCAGGCCGATTCGCCCATGGGCGGCGTGATCTCGCGCGACCCCGGCATGCTCAAGGTCTGCCGCAACATCGAGAAGGTCGCCCCGACCTCGGCCTCGGTGATGCTGCTGGGCGAGTCGGGCACCGGCAAGGAAGTGCTGGCGCGCGCCGTGCACCAGCTGTCGCCGCGCGCCAAGGAGCGCTTCATGGCGATCAACTGCGCCGCCATCCCCGAGAACCTGCTCGAGAGCGAGCTGTTCGGCTACGAGAAAGGCGCCTTCACCGGCGCCGCCAAGCAGACCAAGGGCAAGGTCGAACTGGCCCACGGCGGCACCTTCTTCCTCG
>CBIHLT010000220.1:0-8372 GCA_966210615.1 uncultured Massilia sp. | reverse complement strand
TCCTATTCACTATCGATCAATACGAATGAAAAGTAGAAAACTTCTGCCGGGGGCGTTCGTGATTGCGGTACTGGTCGCTATTGGTCTGTGGTTGCGGAACGAAGTGCGAATAGACAGTTGCCTGGACCGTGGTGGCAGGTGGGATAAAGAGAGGCAGATGTGCGAAGGAGCTACGGAGTAGCTCCATAGCTCGAACGTCTGCTTCGGGCCGAGAGCGAATGTACACGACCGTAGTCCAGCGCTACGATGGCGGCCGCGTCGCAGACGGACCGATGCCATGACCTAAGCAGTAAAAGGGCTGTCAGGCCGCACGCAAACGTCCAGGTAAGCTGCATGCTGATCGCGCTTACGCTTCAAGAGCGCATCGTCTAAGGCGCCAAATCGATCGCGCCGAGCTTGTCGGGATTGCGCATCGCATAGATCGCCACGATGCGCTCGCCATCGGTGACGAAGGCCTGGGCCGATTCGAGCTGCCCGTCGACATAGCGCAGCAGCCCCGGCTCGCCGTTGATCAACGCCATCTTGTACTCCAGCCGCGGCGCGTTGCGCAGGTGGACGGCCTTGTACAGGTTGGCGATCCGCTCGGCCCCGCGCACGATCTTCATGAAGGAGGCCACCTTGCCGCCGCCGTCGGCCACGATGGCGACGTCGTCGGCCAGCAGGCCCTTGAGCGCGGCCTGGTCGCCACGGCTGGCGGCCTGCAGGAAGCGTTCGAGCAGCTGACGGTGTACATCTTTCCTGACCTGGAAGCGCGGCGTCTCGCGCCGCACCCGCTCGCTGGCGCGGTGCACCAGCTGGCGGCACGCGGCCTCGCTCTTGCCGAGCACCGCCGCCAGCTCGCCGTAGTCCTGGTCGAAGGCCTGGCGCAGCAGGAAGGCGGCGCGTTCCTCGGGCGCCAGGCGTTCCAGCACCCACATCAGCGCCACCGACAGCTCGCTGGCCAGCTCGGCGGCGTCCTCGGGCGTGCGCTGGTCGACATCGATGAGCGGTTCCGGCAGCCATTCGCCGACATAGTGCTCGCGCTGGACCTTGGCGGCGCGCAGGCGGTCGATGGACAGGCGCGTCACCACCGAGACCAGCCAGGCCTCGCTTGACTGCACCGGGCCGCGCGCCGGATCGCTCCAGCGCAGCCAGGCGTCCTGCACCACGTCCTCGGCGTCGGCGCGGATGCCGAGCATGCGGTAGGCGACCGAGAACAGGCGCGGGCGCAGGGCTGCGAACTGGCGGGTGTCGTCGTGCTCGTCCATCGCTCTCTCAGGCCGGGAAGGCCGCCCGGGCCACCGGCTGGCGGAAGCCGATCCCCATGCGGTTCCAGGCATTCATCACGGCGGTTGCGAAGCCGAGGTCGGAAATCTCCTGCTCGGTGAAATGCTCCTTCAGGGGCAAGAATACGCTATCCGCTACCTCGCCGTGCTCGAGGCGGGTTGCCGCTTCGGCCCAGGCCAGGGCGGCGCGCTCACGGGCGGTGTAGAACCCGGTTTCGCGCCAGGTCGCCAGGCTGTTGATGCGCTGGAAGTCTTCGCCATCCTTGACGAGGTCGCGCGCGTGCTTGTCGACGCAGAAGGCGCAGCCGTTGATCTGCGAGACGCGCAGGAAAACCAGGCGCACCAGCTGCTTGCCGAGCGGGGAGGCCTCGACGGCGGTTTCGGCCGCGGCCAGGGCGCGGTAGGCGGCGGGGGAGAGGGTATAGTAGGGCAGGCGGAGGGATGACATGGGATTCCTTTGCTGAAGTGGTTGGTACAACCATTAGACGTTTCAGCGCGGGATCTTGTGACAGCTTTGTTCCACCAGCCTAAAAAAAGTCGTCCCCGCCTGCGCGGGGACGACGGGTGCTTTTCGTAGCGGGGATTAAGCCTGCGCCTTCAGCTTGCGCGCGATCTCCAGCGCGAAATAGCTCAGCACGCCATCCGCGCCGGCGCGCTTGAAGGCCATCATCGATTCCATCATGACCTTGTCATGATCCAGCCAGCCGTTCTGCGCCGCCGCCTTCAGCATCGCGTACTCGCCGCTCACCTGGTAAGCGAAGGTCGGCACCTTGAACTCGTCCTTCACGCGGCGCACCACGTCCAGGTAAGGCATGCCCGGCTTGACCATCACCATGTCCGCGCCTTCGGCGATGTCGAGCGCCACTTCGCGCAGGGCCTCGTCGCTGTTGGCGGGATCCATCTGGTAGGTGTTCTTGTCCGCCTTGCCCAGGTTGGCCGCCGAGCCGACGGCGTCGCGGAACGGGCCGTAGAAGGCCGAGGCATACTTGGCCGAATACGCCATGATGCGGGTGTGGATATGCCCCTGGCCTTCCAGCGCGTTGCGGATCGCGCCGATCCTGCCGTCCATCATGTCCGACGGCGCCACCACGTCCACGCCGGCTTCGGCCTGGGCCAGCGACTGCCTGATCAGCATCTCGATGGTCTTTTCGTTGACGATGTAGCCGTTCTCGTCCGGCAGGCCGTCCTGGCCGTGGGTCGTGTACGGGTCCAGCGCCACGTCGGTCATGATGCCCAGCTCGGGGAAGTTGCGCTTGAGCTCGCGCACCGCGCGCGGCACCAGGCCTTCCGGATTGGTCGCCTCGATGCCGTCATAGGTCTTCAGCGACGCATCCACCACCGGGAACAGCGCCAGCACCGGAATACCCAGCGCCACGCTTTCTTCCGCCACCTTCATCAGGAGGTCCACCGACACCCGCTCCACGCCCGGCATCGACGCCACCTGCTGGCGCTGGTTCTGGCCATCCAGGATGAAGACCGGGTAGATCAGGTCCGACGGCGTCACCACGTTTTCGCGCATCAGGGCGCGCGAGAACGGGTCGCGGCGCATGCGGCGCATGCGGGCTGCGGGGTAGGAGGCGGGGGTGATGATGGTCATCGCGGTATTCCTCAACGGTTATTCGGTAGGCTGTTCGTCCGCCGGCGGCGCTTCCTCGTCGCTCAGGCCCAGCAGCTCGATGATCTTGTCGTTCGCCTCGTCGATGCCGACGCGCTTCAGGGCAGAGAACAGCTGCACCGTGAACGGGAAGCCGTTGCCTTCCTCGTCGACATAGCTGTCCAGGATCTGGCGTGCCTGGCGCAGGGCGTTGGTGGATTCGTTGCGGTTGAGCTTGTCCACCTTGGTCAGGATGCAGTGGATCGGCTTGCCGGTGGGGGCGAACCATTCGAGCATCTGGATGTCGAGGTCGGTGAACGGGCGGCGCGAGTCCATGATCAGGACCAGCGCGGCCAGCTGCTCGCGGCGCTGGACGTAGTCGCCCAGCAGCTTTTGCCAGTGCAGCTTGGCGTTGCCCGACACTTCGGCGTAGCCGTAGCCCGGCAGGTCGACCAGCAGGGCTTCGATCTCGTCGACGCGCACGGCATCCTTGCGGTGCTGGCCCACGTGGGCGCCGCCGATCGAGAAGAAGTTGATGTGCTGGGTGCGGCCCGGCGTCTTGGACGCGAAAGCCAGGCCCTTCTGGTTGGTAAGGATATTGATCGCCGTGGATTTGCCCGCGTTCGAGCGCCCGGCGAAGGCGATCTCGGGAACCTGGGTGTCAGGGAGATCGCGCAGCTGATTAACGGTCGTAAAGAACCGGGCCTGCCATAATTTGGACATGGAAAGAGGTGTAAGTGACAACAGAATGGCGATAAGGAAACAAAGCTATTGTACAATAAGGGGTTGTTTGCCGCTCCTCCGGGGGCGGTAGGTAAGGCCGCTGCACTGACATTCCGATTTTGTTTTCGACTTTTTCAGGGTGCTTGAATGAATCGTTTGACGTTTGCGTTGGTGAAATCTCTGTTTGCCCTGGCTGTCTGCGGTAGTGCTGCTGTCGCGGCCGAAGCACCGAAGGCTGCCGCTGCCAAGCCGGATCCGGCCAAGGGCGGCACCCTGTACGACGCCGGCGACGCCGCGCGCGGCCTGCCGGCCTGCATGTCCTGCCATGGCGCCGCAGGCAACTCGACCATCGTGGCCAATCCCAAGCTGGCCGGCCAGATCGAAGCTTACACCTACAAGCAGCTGGTCGACTTCACCACGCCGCAACGCCAGCAGCCGGTCATGACGACCTACGCCAAGATGCTGACGGACGACGAGAAGAAGCACATCGCCGCCTACCTGGGCACCCAGAAGCAAAAAGCCGGCGCCGCCAAGAACAAGGACACCGTGGAACTGGGCCGCAAGATCTACCGTGGTGGCATCGCCGAGAAGGGCGTCGCCGCCTGCGCCAGCTGCCATGGCGCCACCGGCAGCGGCATCCCGGCGCAATACCCGCGCCTGTCCGGCCAGCACCAGGACTACACCTACGCCCAGCTGGAAGCCTTCAAGGCCGGCGCCCGCAAGAACAGCATCCAGATGACCACGCTGGCCCAGCGCATGTCGGCGGAAGACATGAAGGCCGTGGCGGACTACATCGCCGGTCTGAAATAAAGCGGCGTACTAGAGAAGAAAAGAAAGGGCGGCGGCGTCGAGCTGGCTGCCCTTTTTGCTGTATGCTCAGGCGTTTGCTTGAGCTTCACGTAGGTTGCAGAAGATGAGTACCACCGGAATTGAACTGAAGACCCGCCGACGTGGGTTGGCCGAGGCGGTCGAGCTGGTCTCGTCGATGCGCTTCGCGATCAGCCTGCTGACGGTCATCGCCATCGCCTCGGCGATCGGCACCGTGCTCAAGCAGAACGAGCCGATGCCCAATTACGTCAACCAGTTCGGCCCGTTCTGGTTCGAGGTGTTCGGCAAGCTGGGCCTGTACAGCGTGTATGCGAGCTGGTGGTTCCTGCTGATCCTGGTCACCCTGATCATTTCCACCGGTTTGTGTGTGATCCGCAATACGCCCAAGATGCTGCGCGACATGCGCAGCTGGCGCGATCACGTGCGCGAAGTCTCGCTGCGCAATTTCCACCACAAGGTCGAATGGCTGGCGCCGCTCAAGCAGGACGAGCTGGCCGCCCAGACCGCGGCGCGCCTGCGCCATGCCGGCTACGCCACCAGGATCATCGAGAAGGACGGCGGCGTGCTGGTGGCGGCCAAGAAGGGCGCCGGCAACAAGTTCGGCTATATCTTCGCCCACTCGGCCATCATCGTGATCCTGCTGGGCGGCATGCTCGATTCCGAGCTGCCGGTGCGCTTCCAGCAGTGGTTCCTGGGTAAAACCCCGTTCACCGGCGGCGGCGTGATCGCCCGGATTCCCGCCCAGCACCGCCTGAGCGAGGCCAATCCCAGCTTCCGCGGCAATACGGCGATCGCCGAAGGCCAGACCAGCAACACCGCCATCCTGACCCAGCCGAACGGCGTGCTGGTGCAGGAGCTGCCGTTCTCCATCGAGCTGAAGAAATTCATCATCGAGTTCTACTCGACCGGCGCGCCCAAGCTGTTCGCCAGCGAAGTCGTGGTGCGCGATCTCGAGAACGGCAACACCTTCCCGGCCAGCATCAAGGTCAACCAGCCCCTGATCTACAAGGGCATCGCCGTCTACCAGTCGAGCTTCGACGACGGCGGCAGCAAGCTCAAGTTGACCGGCTACCCGATGGCGGGCGGCAGCGCCGAGACCTTCCAGCTCGCGGGCGAGGTCAACGGCTCCACCGAGCTGAAGGCCGGCGGCGAGACCTATGCGGTGGAGTGGTCGGGCTTCCGTCCCTTCAATGTCGAGAACGTGAATGCCAGTGGCGACGTGCGCGCCGTCAAGAAGGGCGAGTCCCTGAACGAGCAGTTCGCCGCCACCCTCGGCAAGGCGTCCGGTTCGGCCGCCAAGAACGCCAACAACAAGGACTTCAAGAATGTCGGCCCGAGCGTGCAGTACAAGCTGCGCGACAAGACCGGCCAGGCGCGCGAATTCCTCAACTACATGCAGCCGGTGACCCTGGAAGGATCGCAGGTCTACCTGGCCGGCGTGCGCAACAGCCCGGCCGAGCAGTTCAGCTTCCTGCGCATTCCCGCCGACGACAAGTACGGCGTGGGCGACTGGATGCGCCTGCGCGCCGCCCTGAACGACCCGAAGGCGCGCACCGAAGCGGCGCGCCGCTACGCCGAGCGCGCGCTGGCGCCGGAGCAGCGCGACAGCGGCCTGGCGTCCCAGCTGCAGGAATCGAGCGCCCGCACCCTGGAGATCTTCTCGGGCCAGGGCGGCGGACGCGGCGGCTTCGTGGCCGTGGCCCAGTTCCTGGAAAAGATTCCGCAAGCCGAGCAGGAAAAAGCCGCCAACATCTTCATGAAGATGCTCAACGGCACTTTGTGGGAGCTGTGGCAGGTCTCGCGCGCCCAGGCCGGCTTCGCGCCCGCCGAACCGAGCGAGGCCAACGGCCGCTTCCTGCAACTGGCCACCAATGCCCTCTCGGACAGCTTCCTGTACGGCGCCCCGGTCTACCTGCAGCTGGAAGAATTTACCGAGATCAAGGCCTCGGTGCTCCAGCTCACCCGCTCGCCGGGCAAGAAGGTGGTCTACCTGGGCTGTTTGCTGCTGGTAGCCGGCGTGTTCGCAATGTTTTATATTCGTGAACGACGCATGTGGGTCTGGGTGACCGGGCGCGAGGGCGGCGCCCACGCGCTGATGGCGATGAGCACCCAGCGTAAGACACTCGACTTCGAGCGCGAGTTTGACGAACTGAAAGCCAAGCTGCCGCAACGCTGAGCGGCAGCGGCCTGGAGAACACCATGGAATTGTCCCAAGCAAGCCAGTCCACCTACCAGGAAGCGCCGGGCTACTTCCGCCGCCTCACTGCCATCGACTGGCTGTATGCCCTCGTCCTGTGCGCGGCGGCCCTGTTCGCGCTGAACCGCTACGCGGACTACATGGACATCTACGAAAAGGTGATCCTGCTGTGCACCGCGCCCGTGTTCGCGGTGCTGGGCTGGCACTGGAAGCCGATGCGCTGGCTGCTGCCCCTGGTGGGCGTGCTGTCGCTGTGGGCGATTTCGCTGTACGACGGCTCGCTGGCGGCGGCCAACCAGAAATTCTTCCTCAAGTACATGCTGTCGAGCCAGTCCGCGATTTTGTGGATGAGCGCGCTGTTCGTGTTCTCGACCGTGTTCTACTGGGTCGGCCTGGCCAGCCGCGGCAGCTTCGGCAGCGGCGCCGGCGCCAACCTGTGCTGGGCCGGCGTGGTGCTGGGCGCCACCGGCATGATGGTGCGCTGGTACGAGTCCTACCTGATCGGGCCGGACGTGGGCCACATCCCGGTGTCGAACCTGTACGAGGTGTTCATCCTGTTCGCCCTGATCACGGCGCTGTTCTACCTCTACTACGAAGGCCGCTACGCCACCCGCCAGCTGGGCCCCTTCGTGATGCTGATCATCTCGGCCGCGGTCGCCTTCCTGCTGTGGTACACCGTGTCGCGCGACGCCGCCGACATCCAGCCGCTGGTGCCGGCGCTGCAGAGCTGGTGGATGAAGATCCACGTGCCGGCCAACTTCATCGGCTACGGCACCTTCGCGCTGGCCGCCATGGTCGGCACCGCCTACCTGCTCAAGTCGCACGGCATCCTGGCCGACCGCCTGCCTTCGCTGGAAGTGCTGGACGACGTGATGTACAAGTCGATCTCGGTCGGTTTCGCCTTCTTCACGGTCGCCACCATCCTGGGCGCGCTGTGGGCGGCCGAGGCCTGGGGCGGCTACTGGTCCTGGGACCCGAAAGAGACCTGGGCGCTGATCGTCTGGCTCAACTACGCGGCCTGGCTGCACATGCGCCTGATGTCCGGCCTGCGCGGCCGCATGGCGGCGTGGTGGGCGCTGGTCGGCCTGCTGGTGACGACCTTCGCCTTCCTGGGGGTGAACATGTTCCTGTCGGGCCTGCATTCCTACGGGGCGCTGTAAGCCGCCATCATGGATCACGCGGCCATCGCCTCGGCCTACGATGCCTTGGCCGAGCGCTGGACCGACGCGGCATTCGACCCCAGCAACGGCCTGCGCCTGCACGCGCAGGCCTTGTCGTTTCTGGACCAGGGGGAGGGCAGGGCGCTGAACGTCGGCTGCGGGTGCAATACCCGCTTCAACCCCCTGCTGCGCGCACGCGGATTGCGCCTCGAAGGCATCGACATCTCGGCGCGCATGCTGGCGCTGGCCAGGCAGGCCGATCCCGATGTCGTGCTGCACCACGCCGACGTCTGCGCATGGCTGCCTCCCCATGCCTACCGCTTCATCTCGGCCTGGGACAGCATCTGGCATATCCGGCTGGACCGGCAGCCGGCGCTCATGCTGAAGCTCATGCGCGCGCTGGAAGCCGGCGGCGTGTTCATCTTCTCCGCGGGCGGACTCGACGCGCCGGGCGAGCACACCGACGCGGCCATGGGACCGCGGGTGTATTACGGCACGCCCGGAATACCGGGACTGCTCGACGTCGTCAAGGAGGCCGGCTGCATGCTCCGGCATCTCGAATTCGACCAGTTGCCCGAAAAGCACCTGTGCGTGATCGTCCAGCG
>CBIHLT010000219.1:0-8420 GCA_966210615.1 uncultured Massilia sp. | reverse complement strand
ATCAGCGCTTGAGCTGGCCGAAGCTGTCGCCCTTCTTCCAGGTGGGCATGGCCGGCGCGTTGGCCACGGCGTAGCCGAGGTTGAGCGTGAACTGGGCCTGCTGCACCATGCCCGACAAGTCCCAGTCCGGACGGTACTCGTCGCTGATCTGGTGGTAGTGCTGCTTGAAGCCCACCATCTTCTGGCTGGAGGCATCCTGGCCGTGCTCGAACTCGAAATGGCCGTCGCCCGAGAACACGGCGGAACCGACGTTAAAGGCCGGCACGCCGGCCTTGGCGAAGTTGAAGTGGTCGGCGCGGAAATAGGCTCCCGACAGGTCGGGGATGGTCGGCGCGAGCTTGAGGCCCATCTTCCGCGCCACCAGCTTCGCCGTGTCGTACAGGCTGCTGCGCTCGGCGCCGGGCACGCCGATGTCTTTCGTGCGGCCGACGAAGTTCAGGCTGTCCAGGTTCAGGTCGGCGGCGGTCCGGGCCAGCGGCACCACCGGGTTCTTGACGTAGGCGGCGCTGCCCAGCAGGCCCTGCTCCTCCGCGGCCGGCCACAGGAACACCTGGGTGCGGCGGGTGGGCTTCTTCACGGCTTCGGCGGCCATCGCCAGCAGCGCCGCCGTGCCCGAGGCGTTGTCGATGGCGCCGTTGTAGATGCGGTCCTTCTTCCCTTCCGCGACGGCGCCCTCGTCCATGCCCAGGTGGTCCCAGTGCGAGGAATACACCACCGCCTGTTCCTTGAGCCTGGGGTCGGTGCCGGGCACAATGCCGACCACGTTGAACTGTTCGACCTGGCGGATCGCCGACTTGAGCTCGACGCGGGCGCCGATCTTCAGGTCCACCGGGCGGAAGTCGCGCCGTTCCGCCTGGGCGCGCAGCTGGTCGAGGTCGTGGCCGGCGGCCGCGAACAGCTCGCGCGCGGTGTCCTCGTGCAGCCAGCCTTCGACCGGATTGCCGGCACCGGCCAGGTGGAAGCGCTCGTGCGAGAAGCCGTTGGCGGGCACGCTCCAGGGATAGGAGGACGACGGCAGCGTATGGATCAGCAGCGCGCCGGCCGCGCCCTGGCGCACCGCTTCCTCGAACTTGTACAGCCAGCGGCCGTACCAGGTGTAGGCCTTGCCGGCGAAACGGTTCGGCTCTTCGCTGGTCGGCTGCGGGTCGTTGACCATCATGACCAGGATCTTGCCCTTCATGTCCTGGCCCTTGTAGTCGTTCCACTTCTCTTCCTCGGCCGTGACGCCGTAGCCGACGAAGACGAGGGGCGCGTCGAAGGCCAGCGCGGTCTTGCCGCTGGCGGTGCCGAACACGATGCCCTTGCCGATCTCCGGGGCGAAGCGCTTGCCGCCGGCCTGGAAGCTCACGCTGCTGCCCGGCAGCAGCCTGGTGCCTTCGATGTTGACCGGCTGGCGGTAGCCGCCGCCGGGGATCGGCTTGAGGCCGATGAGGGCCGCCTGGGTTTCCAGGTAGCGCACCGCCAGGTCGCCGCCGCGCTGGCCGGTGCCGCGGCCTTCGAACAGGTCGTCGGCCAGGAAGGACAGGTGGGCGCGCAAGGCGGTTTCCGACACGGCAGGCGCGAGCTGCTGGGCGTGGATCGGGTAGGAGAAGATGGAGGCGCCGAGGGCCAGGGCAAGGGAACGAAGTCGCATCGCAGGTTCGCAAGGTATCGGAAAAAATGCATCTTACCTCAGCATGCATATCCCTGCGAAAAGCCTGGCCCCGGCGTGCGCCGCGTCCTATACTCCCCTCACACTCACTTTCCAACAAGGACGCGCCATGGCTGTTTCCCGACGCACCGCGGTGGCCGCGCTGGCCACCCTGCCGCTCGCGGCGCCGCAGTTCGCCCCGGCCGCGCCCGCCATCAAGGATACGCCACGCATGTACGGATTGATCGGAAAAATGCGCGCCCAGCCGGGCCAGCGCGACGCCCTCATCGCCATCCTGCTCGAAGGCACGGCCGCCATGCCGGGCTGCCTGGGCTATGTCGTCGCCAAGGACCTGGCCGATGCGGATGCGCTGTGGATCACCGAGACCTGGGACAGCCGCGAGAGCCACAAGGCCTCGCTCTCGCTGCCCTCGGTGCAGCAGGCGATCGCCAAGGGGCGGCCGCTGATCGCGGGCTTCGGCGAGCGCTTCGAGACCGAGCCGGTGGGCGGCCAGGGACTGATGGGCAAGTCGGTTTCCTAAGCCGCGGTCGGCGCGCCCGCGAAGGGCCGCGCATCGGCGGGGACGTCGATCACGAAGCTGGTGCCCTCTTCCTCGGAACTGGACATCAGGACGCTGCCGCCGTGGGCCTCGGCCACGCGCCGCACATAAGGCAGGCCGACGCCCCAGCCCTCGCCCGCTTCCTGGTTGCCGGCGCGCCGGAACAGCTGGAAGATGCTTTCGCTATCCTCGGGCGCGATCGGCGCGCCCCGGTTGTGCACCAGCACCTGCACGCGCTCCGTGGTGGTGGTCACGGCCAGGCGGATCGGCGCGTTCGAGCCGTACTTGATCGCGTTGTTGACCAGGTTCTCGACGGCGCGCTGCATCGATTCGCGGCACCACCAGCCCTTGACCGGCTCGACCTCGAGCTCCAGTTCCACGGCATGGAAGCTCTGGGCGTACTGGGCGACTTCGCGCGCCACGTCGGTCATGTCCACGTAGGAGAGATCCAGCGGGAAGGGGCCGGCCTTGCTGAACGAGATCCGGTCCAGCAGCTCGCGCGTCATGACGTCGATGCGCTGGGTGCTGGCGACGATCTTGCCCGCGTAGCGCTTGACCGCCTCGTCGTTCGAGGTGTGCTCGATCATCTGGGCCGCCATCTGCGCGGTCGACAGCGGCGTGCGCAGGTCGTGCGCGACCGCGGCCACGTATTGCTCGCGCAGCGCGGCCTGCACCACGGCGAAGGAGTTGGCGCTTTCGCGGATGGTGGCGTCGATGCTGGCAACCACGATGGTGCGCTCGTCCTGGGTCAGCGCCACCCCGGCCTGCTCCAGCGCCGCGAACAGGGTGTCGCGGAAAATCTGCAGCTCGTGGATCAGGGCGGTGGCGTCGTAGACCGTCATGCGGGCCCGCTCCCCACCGTGCTCGCTGGCCACCGCGCCCAGGTCGTTGTGGGCGCGCGCCGAGTAGCCGGGCGTGAGCAGCGCGGCCAGGGTGTCGTAGTAGGCCGGCAGCGTGTTCTCGAGGATCGGCACGGCCAGTCCGCGCGCCTGCAGCACCGTCTTGCGCACGTTCGCCATCCATTGCTCCATCACCTGCGCGCGCAGGGTGAGCATGGCGCGGGTGGTGGGAGACAGGTCTTCCCGGTCAGGCGACAGGTGTCCGGTCAGGTTGGCGTTCACGCGTGCTTCCTTGGTTAAATAATGAACAACGAAGGTGAGCAGAGTCTACACGAGGGTTTCCGCGCACGGCGCTTGAATGCCGTGTGCTGGGGAGTGCTGGAGTGCAACTGTTTGTGGGGAGCGCGCGTTGGCGGTCTGCTGGCGAACCTGGGTTCCGGCCAAGTTGATAAGCACACCTCAAAAGTAAAAAGCCGCCCGCAGGCGGCTCTCCACAAAGATCAGCGCACCGGCTGCCCTTTCAACCACTCCATATACTTCGCCACCCCGCCCGCCACATCGGTGAACGGCTCCGCATACCCCGCTTCGCGCAGCGCCGAGATATCGGCCTGGGTGAAGCTCTGGTACTTCCCTTTGAGCTTGTCCGGGAACGGCAGGTACTCCAGCAGCCCCTTGTCCACGATCTCCCCGAGCGGCATCGGCGCCCCGCCCTGGTTGGCCAGCGCATTGACGGTCGCCACCGCCAGGTCGTTGAACGGCTGCGCGCGCCCGGTGCCCAGGTTGAAGATGCCGCGCTGTTCCGGGTGGTCGAGGAAGAACAGGTTCACCTTGACCACGTCCTCGATGAAGATGAAGTCGCGCATCTGGGTGCCGGCCTCGTAGCCCTCGTTGGCGCCGAACAGCTTGACCTTGCCCTCTTTCTGGAACTGGTGGAACTGGTGGAAAGGCACCGAGGCCATGCTGCCCTTGTGCCCTTCCAGCGGGCCGTAGACGTTGAAGTAGCGCAGGCCGACCACCTGCGGGCCGGTGTCCTTGCCGCGGCTGCGGCCCAGCCAGTGGCGGCGCACGTACTGGTCGAACAGGAACTTCGAATAGCCGTAGACGTTCAGCGGGCGCTCGTGCGGGCGTTCTTCCCTGAACACGGTGCCGCCGCCGTACACCGCCGCCGAGGAGGCGTAGATGAAGGGAATGTTCTGGCGCTGGCAGAACTCGAACAGCTCGATCGTGTACTCGTAGTTGTTCGCCATCATGTAGCGGCCGTCGGTCTCCATGGTGTTGGAGCAGGCGCCCTGGTGCAGCACGGCGGTGAACTTGCGGTCGAACTGGCCGGCCCGCAGGCGCGCGATGAAATCTTCCTTGTCGAGGTAGTCCGCGATCTCGGCGTCGACGATGTTGTGGAACTTCTCCGGGCGCGACATGTTGTCGACGCCGAAGACGGAAAACGGCTGGCGCGCGGACAGCGCGTGCACCAGGTTCGCGCCGATGAAGCCTGCTGCGCCTGTGACCAGAATCATGATGGAGTCCTTGTTAAATATGCGTGCCGCCGGCCGGGACGGCGGCGAGCAGGGGCAGCATGGGCTGCAAGGGTTGCCAAACGGCGGCCGGCGCGATCTGCTTCATGCAGTTCTGGTGCCCCAGCGGGCACTCGCGCTGCTGGCAGGGCGAGCATTCGATGTGCAGCCACAGCACCTTGGCCAGCTCGGACAGCGGCGGCGTGTGGCGCGGGTCGGTGGGGCCGTAGATCGCCACCACCGGGCGGCGCAGCGCGGCGCCGATGTGCATCAGTCCCGAATCGTTGGTCACCACCGCCGCCGCGCGCGAGATCAGGGCGATGGCTTCGCTCAGCGACGTGGCGCCGGCCAGGTTGTGCGCCTCCGGCACCACGGCCGTGATTTCCTCGCACACCGCGCGGTCCTTGGGGGAACCCATCAGCAGGATGCCGACGTCCGGGCGCTCGGCGCGGATGGTCCGGGCCAGCTCGGCGAAGTAGGCGGCCGGCCAGCGCTTGGCCGGGCCGAACTCGGCGCCCGGCGCGAAGGCGACATACCGGCCCGCCGGCAGGTCGAGGCGCGCCAGGGCGGCCCGGGCCTGGGCCTCGTCGACCCACATCACGGGCTCGGGCAGCTTGCCGGGTCGCGGCAGGTGGCGCACCGGCGCGTCCGCCAGCGCGGCGTAGAACTGGGCCATGGGACGCGGCGCGGCCTTGTCGTCGTGGTGCATCACGTTCACCAGGCCGTAGCGCATCTCGCCCTTGTAGCCGACCCGCTTCGGAATGCCGGCCAGCCAGGGGATCAGGGCGAACTTGAGGGTGTTGGGCAGCACATAGGAGTCGGCATAGCCGCGCGCCTTCAGCATCTTCGCATAGGCGCGGCGTTCGGCCAGCTGGAGCTTGCCGTGCTTGAACGGCGCATCGAGCACCGTGTCGACCTCGCGCATGGCCTGCCATACCGGCGCCACCCAGGTGGGCGCCAGCACGTCGATGGGCCGGTCCGGATGCAGCTCTTTCAGCCTGCGCAGCAAGGGCTGCGCCATCACGGCGTCGCCGATCCAGTTGGGGGAAATGACAAGGGTGCGCAACATCGTCGTTCTTCGTCGGAATTCGTCAGCCCGGATTATAGCAACCGCCAGCCTTCCGGCGTGGCCCGCAGGCGGTGGGTCAGCCGGATGCGCTCCAGGAACACGCTGTCGTGCGACACCACCGCCAGCGCTCCCTGCCAGGCGTTCAGCATCGCCTCCAGGGCCGCCAGCGAAGGCAGGTCCAGGTGGTTGCCCGGCTCGTCGAGCAGCAGCAGCTCCGGCGGCTCGTCCGCGTACAGCACGCATGCCAGGGCCGCCTTCAGGCGCTCGCCGCCGCTGAGCAGGCCGGACGGGCGGCGCACGGCGTCCGCATCGAGTCCCAGCTGGACCAGCCAGGTGCGCAGCATGTCCTGGCCGGCGCTGCGGTTGCGCTCCAGCAGGTGGTCCAGGGTCGAACGGTGGGGATCCAGGATGCCGAGCTGCTGGTCGAGCCTGGCCACCCGCGCCGGCGGGCTGACCGCGTCCGCCAGCGCCGTCAACAGGGTGGACTTGCCGCAGCCGTTCGGGCCCTCGATGCCGATACGCTGCCGGCCCGCCAGGCTCAGGCTGATGCGATCCAGGGGCCGGCGCACCCAAGGCAGCAGCGCGTCTTCCAGGAGCGCGACGCGGCGCTGGGCCGGCGCCGCTGCGCCGGCGGCGTGGATGCGTACCGCCGCATCCGCGCGCACCTGCTGCGCGGCGTCCCGCACCGCCTGCGCCCCTTCCTCGCGCGCCGCCTCGTGCTGCAGGCGCAGCCGGCCGGCGCTGCCTTCGCTGCGTTCCCGCCGTCCGCCGAGCAGGATCGGCGCCTGGTTGGCCGTCTTGCCTTCGCGCTTGCCGCGTGCCTCGCGGCGCGCCTGGCGCTCGCGCTGTTCGCGCCTGTCCTGCTCGTCGCGCCGCAGCGCCAGGCGGGCGTGCTCCAGCTGGCGCGCCGCGCTGTCCTGCTCCTGGCGGCGCGCCTCCTCGTAGAAGGCGACATTGCCACCGTAGCTGCGCAGTCCCTGCGCGGACAGCTCGACGATGCGCTCCATGATGCCCAGCAGTTCGCGGTCGTGGCTGATCACCAGCAGGCCTTTGCGCCATGCCAGCAGTTGTCCGGCGAGCGCCTGCCTGCCTTCCCGGTCGAGGTGGTTGCTGGGTTCGTCGAGGATCAGGAAATCCGGGTCGCGCAGCGCGGCGCCGGCCAGCGCCACCCGCATCGCCTGCCCGCCGCTGAGCGATGCTGCCGGGCTGTCCGGCCCGAGATGGCCCAGGCCGGCGCGCTCCAGCGCCTGCGCCAGGCGCTGGCGGATGTCCCATTGCTCGCCCACGGTGTCGAAGTCGCGCGCTTCCAGGCCGCCGGCCTCGATGCGTTCCAGCGCCGCCAGCACCGGGCCCACGCCCGCCAGCCCGGCCACGGTCTGCGCGCCGCCCTGCCCCGCATGCTGGGCCAGGTAATAGACCGAGCCGGGACGCAGGCAGCGTCCCGCCGCCGGTTCCAGTTCGCCAGCGAGCAGGCGCGCCAGCACGCTCTTGCCGGCGCCATTGCGCCCGACCAGGCCGGTGCGGCGGCTGTCGAATTGTTCGGTGAGACCGGAAAACAGGATCCTGCCGTCGGGCAGGACGAAAGATGCGCTGTCGAGCGCAAGAATTGAGGACGTCATGAATACTCCAGGATGCCGGCGAACTTCCCTTATGGATGGGAAGGCGAAGAACGGGCCGTCAGCAGACGGCGGCATCAATGGCGCATTGGACGGATACCTCCTGATGGAATGAAAGGGATGTTAGCAGACCTGAAGGGCTGCGCCAACGGGGCGCTCCTAGAGGAATGCCGCCCAGTGGTCGGCCAGCAGCGCCGCGAACAGCAGCGCCAGGTAGATGACCGACCAGCCGAAGGCCTTGCGCGCCACCTGGTCGCTGTAGCGGCGGTGCACCAGCCAGGCGTGGCGCAGGAAGACGGCGTTGAGCGCGGCGGCCGCCAGCAGGTAGAGCGCGCCGCTCATGCCCATCACCCAAGGCAGGGCCGTGCCCAGCGCCAGCGCGATGCTGTAGCGCCAGACCATGCGGCCCGTATGGTCCATGCCGTGGGTGACCGGCAGCATCGGCAGCCCGGAACGGGCGTAGTCCTCGCGCCGGTACATGGCCAGCGCCCAGAAGTGCGGCGGCGTCCACAGGAAGATGATCAGGACCAGCAGCCAGGCCTGCAGCGGCACCTCGCCCGCCACGGCGGCCCAGCCCAGCGCCGGCGGCATCGCCCCCGCCAGCCCGCCGATCACGATGTTCTGCGGCGTGTTCGGCTTGAGCAGGAGCGTGTACACGAAGGCGTAGCCGACGAAGGTCGCGAGGGTCAGCCACATGGTGAGCGGATTGACCATCCAGTACAGCGCGGCCATGCCGGCGCCGCCGATCAGGCCGGAAAACACGGTGGTTTGAAAGGGAGTGAGTTCGCCGCGCGCGGTGGCGCGGCGGGCGGTGCGCGCCATGCGCGCGTCGACCTTGGCCTCCAGCAGGCAGTTGACCGCGAATGCGGCGCCGGCCAGCAGCCAGATGCCGGCCGCGCTCCACAGCAGCACGCCCCAGCCGGGGAAGCCGTCGGTGGCGAGCAGGCTGCCGATGACGGCGCAGAACACGGTCATGAAAGTGACGCGCGGCTTGGTCAGGGTCCAGTACTGGGCCAGGCGGCCGGGCTGCGTGGATGCGCGGGCGCAGGCGGCGTCCGCGAGGGCGATTTCGAGATTCGACATGGTGTTCGGTGGAAGGCGGCGCAGCTGTCGCTTGCGGCGAAGCTGCAATGCTAACGCAATCCGCGGCCCGTTTGAGGTGGGCAAATCGTCCCAGTTGACGGACAGGCAAGCAC
>CBIHLT010000218.1:0-8489 GCA_966210615.1 uncultured Massilia sp. | reverse complement strand
AGGCGGTGGCCAGCGTCGACGGCAAGGTCGCGGTCGAGGCGGAACTGATGTGCACCATCCGCGCTAACGAATCCGCGGGGCAGTGAGGACAGCATGAGCAAGATCCATCCCAGCGCGGTCGTCGACCCGAAGGCCGAGCTGGACAGCTCGGTCGAGGTCGGCCCGTATTCGATCATCGGCCCCAACGTGCGCATCGGCGCGGGCACGGTGGTGGGCCCGCATGTGGTCATCGAAGGCCATACGACGGTCGGCAAGGACAACAGGTTCTTCCAGTTCTGCTCCATCGGCGGCGCGCCGCAGGACAAGAAGTGGAAGGGCGAGCCGACCCGCCTGGAGATCGGCGACGGCAACACCATCCGCGAATTCGTGACCATGAACCTGGGCACCACCCAGGACGAGGGCGTGACCCGCCTGGGCGACGACAACTGGATCTCGGCCTACGTCCACCTGGCGCACGACTGCCAGGTCGGCAGCCACACGATCTTCTCGAACAACGCCCAGCTGGCCGGCCACGTGCACGTGGGCGACCACGCCATCCTGTCCGGCTATGCGGGCGTGCACCAGTTCTGCAAGATCGGCGCCCACGCTTTCGTGGGCATGTACACCAGCCTGACCCAGGATGTGCCGCCTTTCGTGCTGGTCTCGGGCAATCCGGCCGGCGCGCGCGGCGTCAACATCGAAGGCCTGAAGCGCCGCGGCTTCACCCGCGAACAGATCGACGGCATCCGCAGCGCCTACAAGCTGATCTACCGCTCCAACCTGACCCTGGAAGAAGCCAAGGCCGCGCTGCTCGCCGAGGAAGCGGCGGCTGCGGGTGCGGCCAACGACATCCGCGCCATGCGCGACTTCCTCGACACCGCCACCCGTGGCATCGTCCGCTAACTGCTCGCTGGCCCTGGTTGCCGGCGAGGCCTCCGGCGACATGCTGGCGGCGCGCCTGCTGGCCGGCCTGCGTCCGCACCTGCCGAACGCCCGCTTCCAGGGCATCGGCGGGCCGCGCATGATCGAGCAGGGGCTGGAATCGAGCGTGCCGATGGAGACCCTGACGGTGCGCGGCCTGTTCGAAGTCATTCCGCGCTACCGGGAGCTCAAGCGCATCCAGAACACCCTGCGCGACCGCCTGCTGGCGGAGCCGCCGGCCGCCTTCATCGGGGCCGACTATCCGGGCTTCAACCTCGGCCTGGAAGAGCAGCTGCGCGCGGGCGGGATCCCGACCATCCACTTCATCAGTCCCCAGATCTGGGCCTGGCGCGGCGGGCGGATCAAGAAAATCAAGCGCGCGGTCTCGCACATGCTCCTGATTTTCCCCTTCGAGGAGGCGATCTACCGCCAGGCGGGCGTGCCGGCCACCTATATCGGGCATCCGCTGGCCGAGATCATCCCCTTGAAGCCGGATGTGGCGGCGGCGCGGCGCCAGCTCGGGATCGCCGATGACGCGCGCGTCGTCACGATCATGCCCGGCAGCCGCATGGCCGAGCTGAAGTACCTGGCCGAGCCCTTCATGCGCGCGGCCGGGATGCTGCATGCGCGCGACCCCGGGCTGGTCTTTGTCGTCCCGATGGCGGGCGAGCGCCAGCGCGCCTATTTCACCGAGATCGTGAACAAGGCCGGGCTGGGCGATGTGCCGCTGCAACTCGTCGACGGCGAGTCGCACGCCGCGATTGCGGCCGGCGACGCGGTGCTGGTAGCATCGGGGACAGCGACCCTGGAAGTGGCGCTGTTCAAGAAGCCGATGGTGATCGCCTACAAGGTCATGCGCGCCTCGTGGGAAATCATGCGGCACATGGGCTACCAGCCCTGGATCGGCCTGCCCAACATCCTGGCGCGCGAATTCGTGGTGCCGGAATACCTGCAGCACGCGGCCACGCCCGAGGCCCTGGCGGACGCCGTCTGGCGCCAGCTGGACGACCCGGCCGGCTGCGAACGGCTGGCGCGGCGCTTCACCGACATGCACCACAGCCTGCTGCGCAACAGCGCGCAGGAGAGTGCGGAGGCGGTGTTGCGCGTCATCGGATTGCGATGAGTGGGATGCGCTGAAGAGAACCCGCTGCGTGGAAAGCGCTGAGTGGAAAGCGATGAGTAGAAAGAAAGTCAACCTGTATCCCGGCCTGCCGCCGCGCCTGCGTCCGTTTACCGACGAGGACATCGTCTGCGGCGTGGACGAGGCCGGGCGCGGTCCGCTGGCCGGCCCCGTGTACGCGGCCGCGGTCATCCTCGACCCCAGGCGTCCGATCGACGGCCTGCGCGACTCCAAGAAGCTGACCGAGGCGCGCCGCGACGAGCTGGCGCCCCTGATCAAGGAGCATGCGCTGGCCTGGGCCATCGCCGCATGCTCGTGCGAGGAGATCGACAGCCTGAACATCCTGCACGCGACCATGCTGGCGATGCGGCGCGCGGTGGAAGCGCTGCAGACCCTGCCGACCATCGCCCTGATCGACGGCAACCGCTGCCCGCCGATGGACGTGCGCGCGCACGCCGTGGTCGAGGGCGACGACAAGGTGCACGCCATCTCGGCCGCCTCGATCCTGGCCAAGACCGCGCGCGACGCCGAGCTGGTGCGCCTGCACGCGCTGTACCCGCAGTACGGCTTCGACCAGCACAAGGGCTATTCGACGCCGCTGCACCTGCAGCAGCTGCGCGCGCACGGCCCGTCGCCGGTGCACCGCCGCTCCTTCGCGCCGGTGCGCTCGCTGCTGCAGGCGGACTTCTTCGCCGAGCCTGAAGGCTTGCCTGCATGAAGACCATTACTTCACGCGACAACGCCTTCTACAAGGACCTCAAGCAGCTCGCCACCAGCTCGCAGGCGCGCCGCAAGTCCGGCCAGAGCCTGCTGGACGGCGTACACCTGTGCCAGACCTGGCTGGACCTGGCCGGCGCGCCGGACCACTGCGTGGTCTCGGAGGCCGCGCTGGGCAATCCGGAAGTGGCGGCCATCGTCGCGCGCTGCGAATCGATCCACGCGCCGGTGACGGCGCTTCCGGACGCCTTGTTCAATGCCGTCAGCCAGGTCGAGCACGGCGTGCACCTGGTGTTCGTGGTGGCGACGCCGCGTCCGGCCAAGCCCGCCGGCCTGGTCGACGCCAGCGTGCTGCTCGACGGCGTGCAGGATCCGGGCAACGTGGGCTCGATCCTGCGCAGCGCGGCGGCGAGCGGCATCAAGCAGGTCTATTGCAGTCCCGGGACGGCCTTCTGCTGGTCGCCCAAGGTGCTGCGCGCGGCAATGGGCGCGCATTTCGTGCTCGACATCTTCGAGAACGTCGAGCTGGCCCCCCTGGTGAGGGCGGCGAAGGTGCCGGTGCTGGCGACCAGCGGCTATGCCAGCGAATTGCTGTACGCGATGGACCTGGCGCAGCCGGTGGCCTGGGTACTGGGGCACGAAGGGCAGGGCGTATCGGGCGAGCTGCTGGAGCTGGCCACGCACCGGGTCGCGATCCCGCATGCGGGCCAGGTCGAATCGCTGAACGTGGCCGCCTGCGCGGCGGTATGCTTTTTCGAACAGCTGCGGCAGCGGCAAGCCCAGGTGCGGGCATAGACGGCGGCGCGCGCCCGGGGTAATGTTGCACCTGATTGATACCTGAGCTGCGAGGCGACAAGACTGGAGTAAGGATGGACATCGCGCATTTGCATTTTCTGGTGGCGGAAGCCGACACGGCGCAGCGCCGGTCGCTGGTGGAGCTGCTCGGCCAGCTGGGCGCCAGCCAGGTCACGGACGTGCCGGACGGGCACATCGCCATGCAGAGCCTGGACCCGGCCCTGGGGCCGGCGGTGCACATCGCCGTCATCGACCTGGCCTTGCCGGGGATGGACGGCCTGGAGCTGATCCGCAACCTGGGCACGGCCGGCTCGCCGGTGCGGCTGATCGTGACCGGCGCCCAGCCGGCGGGCCTGCTGTTCTCGGTCGAGACCCTGGCCCAGGCCTACGGCATGGACCTGCTGGGCACGATCTCCAAGCCGGTCACGGCGGCCAAGCTCAAGTCCTTGCTGGACAATTACGCGCCCGTGTCGCGGCAGGACGCGCGCCCCGAGGGCCCGCGTTTCTCCTTCCAGGAGATCGGCATCGGCCTGCAGAAGCGCCAGTTCGAGCCTTTCTTCCAGCCCAAGATCGAGCTGGCGACCGGCCAGGTGAAGGGCCTGGAGGCGTTTGCGCGCTGGCGCCACCCCGAGCACGGCGTGCTTGGGCCCAATGCTTTCATCGACGCGCTGGTGGAGAGCGGGCGGGTTGACTTCCTGGACTGGAGCATGATCGAGATGTCGGTGCAACAGTGCCGCGTTTTCCATGACCAGGGCATTCCGATCTCGATTTCGCTGAACATCGCGCCCGAGACGCTGGGCCATCCCAACTTCGTGCGCCAGATCACCGGCTGCCTGGGGCGGCACAAGCTGATGCCGGACTATGTGAGCTTCGAGATCAGCGAATCCGCGGTCCTGAACACCGACCCGCACTTCATCGAGCGCCTGGTGCGCCTGCGGATGATGGGTTTCGGCCTGGCGATCGACGACTACGGCACCGGCCGTTCCAACCTCCAGTTGCTGGCGCGCATTCCGTTCTCGGAACTGAAGATCGACCGCAGCTTCGTCGACGGCGCCTCCAAGCGCCGCCCTTTGGGCACGGTCCTGCGCTCCTGCCTGGGCCTGGCGCACAGCCTGGACCGCATGTCGGTCGCGGTCGGCGTCGAAACCCGCCAGGACTGGGATTTCCTGCAAGACCTGGGCTGCACCTACGCCCAAGGCTACCACATCGCCAACCCCATGGAAGCCGCCGCCTTCCCCGGCTGGCTCGAAGACTGGCGCCACTTCTTCTAACCCCTCCTCAAATAGGGTCAGAGTCAAATTGCTGGGAAATTCCCCAGAATCGCCAAACAATTCGACTCCGACCCCATTTGCCCCGTCTCCATTACCCCAACAATAAATGAGGGTCAGAGTCGAATTAAATGACAACACTGGGGAATTTCCCAATAATTCGACTCTGACCCCAATTATTTTCTGACCGAGAAGCGGACGCAGCCGGCCTAATCTTTTTCAATAGCAAGATTAAGGCGAACTCAGCTGATTTCGGGAGGCACTAATACGGCCAGATAATGAGGGTCAGAGTCGAATTGTTGGGAAATTTCTCGGAATTGCCAAAGAATTCGACTCTGACCCTCATTGTTTAGGCGAAGCTGTTCACATTGGCAATCAGGGTCGGAGTCGAATTGGCGGGCGGGAAGCGCTGCTTCTGCCGCCGATTAGTATTCCCGGCGATCCGGCTTAATCTCCTGCAAGATCGTGGTGGCAATCTCCTCGATGGACTTGGTGGTCGAGGACAGCCAGCGGATGCCTTCGCGCTTCATCATCGTCTCCGCCTCGTTGACCTCGTAGCGGCAGTTTTCGATCGAGGCATACTTGCTGCCGGCGCGGCGCTCGTTCCGGATCTGCGACAGGCGCTCGGGCGTGATGGTCAGCCCGAACAGCTTGGATTTAAAGGGAGGCAGCGAAGAAGGCAGCTTGCCGCGCTCGAAGTCGTCCGGAATCAGGGGATAGTTGGCCGCTTTCAGCCCGTACTGCATCGCCAGGTAGAGGCTGGTCGGCGTCTTGCCCGAGCGCGATACGCCCACCAGGATCACGTCGGCCTCGGCCAGGTTCTTGTGCGACTGGCCGTCGTCGTGGGCGAGCGAGAAGTTGATGGCCTCGATGCGGTTCTTGTATTCCTCGGTGTCCACCGCGTTGTGGATGCGCCCGATGGTGTGGGTCGACTTGATGCCCAGTTCCTGCTCGAGCGGCGAGACGAAGGTCTGGAACAGGTCCATGTGCATGCCGTTCGCGGCCCGGATCACGCTCGACAGGTCGTGCTTCACCAGGGTCGAGAACACGATCGGTCGCTGGCCGTCGCGCACGAAGCTTTCGTTGATGCGCCGCGCCGCGTCGTAGGCCTTGTCGATCGAGTCGATGAAGGGGATGCGGATCTGGCGGAAGCGCATCTCGAACTGGCTCAGCACGGCATGGCCGAAGGTCTCCGCCGTGATGCCGGTGCCGTCGGAGACGAAGAACACGGTGCGCGACGAAGGGGGAAGGGAGGGACGGATTTCTTCGGTCATGGGTCGGAACGCAGTGGTAATGACAAACTCGGTGACAGGCTTATAAGCTTATGTGCTGTACATCATCCGGTCACAGGTTAAAATGCTTGGCAACGGATATGCATTGTGCTGCACGGCGGACAGAATAACAAGAACACATCTCCGCCGCCCCGCACAGGCGCCAACAGGTTTCCATCATCAAGTAAGGGTGTTTTACCATGACTAACCTAGCAACTGGAGTGTTGAAAGAGCCTGACCAGGCGAACCGGGTCTACGTGGCATCGTTCGAGAACCTGCGCATGACCGATGTCGAGTCGGTCGGCGGCAAGAACGCCTCGCTCGGCGAGATGATCAGCCAGCTGGCCGGCGCCGGCGTGCGCGTGCCGGGCGGCTTCGCCACCACGGCCGACGCCTTCCGCGACTTCCTGTCGCACAGTGTCGACGGCGGCCCGTCCTTGGCCGACCGCATCGCCACCCGCCTCGAAAGCCTGGACATCGACGACGTGCGCGCCCTGGCGGCAGCCGGCGCCGAGATCCGCCAGTGGATCATCGACACCCCGTTCCAGCCGCGCCTGGAACAGGAGATCCGTTCGTTCTACGAGCGCCTGGTCGCCGACTCCGCCACCGAAGTCTCGTTCGCCGTGCGTTCCTCGGCCACCGCGGAAGACCTGCCGGACGCCTCGTTCGCCGGCCAGCAGGAGACCTTCCTGAACGTGGTCGGCATCGACAACGTGCTGGAAGCGATGAAGCACGTCTTCGCATCCCTCTACAACGACCGCGCGATTTCCTACCGCGTGCACAAGGGCTTCACCCACGCCGAGGTCGCGCTGTCGGCCGGCGTGCAGCGCATGGTCCGCTCGGACCTGGGCGCAGCGGGCGTGATGTTCACCATCGACACCGAATCGGGCTTCAAGGACGTGGTCTTCGTGACCTCGAGCTACGGCCTGGGCGAGACCGTGGTGCAGGGCGCCGTCAATCCGGACGAGTTCTACGTGCACAAGCCGATGCTCGCGCAGGGCAAGTCGCCGGTCATCCGCCGCAACATCGGCTCCAAGCTGATCAAGATGGAGTTCACCGCCGAGGCGAAAGCCGGCCGCTCGGTCAAGACCGTCGACGTGCCGATCGAGCTGCGCAACCGCTACTCGCTGCTCGATTCCGAAGTGGTCGAGCTGGCCAAGTACGCCGTGATCATCGAGAACCACTACGGCCGTCCGATGGACATCGAGTGGGGCAAGGACGGCCGCGACGGCAAGCTGTACATCCTGCAGGCGCGCCCGGAAACCGTGAAGTCGCAGGAAAAGGCAACCGACGCCCAGCAGCGCTTC
This sequence comes from uncultured Massilia sp., assembly GCA_966210615.1. Lineage (GTDB taxonomy): Bacteria > Pseudomonadota > Gammaproteobacteria > Burkholderiales > Burkholderiaceae_D > Telluria. The sequence continues at coordinate 1,111 of CBIHLT010000218.1, read as the reverse complement.
ACCCTCAAGGGTTCCGGCACCGTATTGACCAGCGGCCGTGCGATCGGCCAGAAGATCGGCGCCGGCCCGGTGCGCGTCATCACCGACCCGTCGGAGATGGAACGCGTGCAGCCGGGCGACGTGCTGGTGGCCGACATGACCGACCCGAACTGGGAGCCGGTGATGAAGCGCGCTGCGGCGATCGTCACCAACCGCGGCGGCCGAACCTGCCACGCGGCGATCATCGCGCGTGAACTGGGCGTGCCGGCGGTCGTGGGCTGCGGCGACGCCACCGAAGCGCTCAAGGACGGCAACTTCGTGACCGTCTCCTGCGCCGAAGGCGACGAGGGCAAGATCTACGACGGCATCCTGGAAACCGAAGTGACCGAAGTCGCGCGCGGCAACCTGCCGCCGCTCAAGACCAAGATCATGCTCAACGTCGGCAACCCGCAGCTGGCCTTCGACTTCCAGTCGGTGCCGAACGGCGGCGTGGGCCTGGCGCGTCTCGAGTTCATCATCAACAACAACATCGGCGTGCACCCGAAGGCCATCCTCGAGTACCCGAACATCGACGCCGACCTGAAGAAGGCGGTGGAATCGGTGGCGCGCGGCCATGCTTCGCCGCGCGCCTTCTACGTCGACAAGCTGGCCGAAGGCGTGGCGACCATCGCCGCGGCGTTCTGGCCCAAGCCCGTCATCGTGCGCCTGTCGGACTTCAAATCGAACGAGTACAAGAAGCTGATCGGCGGTTCGCGCTACGAGCCGGACGAGGAAAACCCGATGCTGGGCTTCCGCGGCGCCGCGCGCTACCTGGCCGAGGACTTCGCCGAGTCCTTCGAGATGGAATGCCTGGCCATGAAGCGCGTGCGTGAAGAGATGGGTCTCACCAACGTCGAGCTGATGGTGCCTTTCGTGCGTACCCTGGGCCAGGCCGAGGCGGTCGTCAAGCTGCTGGCCAAGTACGGCCTGAAGCGCGGCGAGAATGGCCTGCGCCTCATCATGATGTGCGAGGTGCCGTCGAACGCCATCCTGGCCGAGCGCTTCCTCGAGTTCTTCGACGGCTTCTCGATCGGTTCCAACGACCTGACCCAGCTGACCCTGGGCCTGGACCGCGACTCCGGCATGGAGCTGC
>CBIHLT010000217.1:0-8669 GCA_966210615.1 uncultured Massilia sp. | reverse complement strand
CCATCGGTCTTGATGTGAACGCGGCGGATCTGATCGGTGACGATCGTCTGTTCGGGCTTCCTGGCGTCCCTGGGCTGGCAGTGGCCCTTTGCCGTGTACGGCGTGGCTTTCCCGATCTTCCTGGCCAGCTACTTTTACCTCTATGAGCCGCAGCCCCGCACAGCCGGACAGAAGAATGAAGCGCCGCGTGCGCCTGCCACCCGCTTCCCTTATTGGGTCGCGATCGGTATCTGCGCCGTCACCATCGTTTTGTCGATTATTTATTACGTGCAGGTGATTCATTTCTCGGTCCTGCTCAAGGACCTCGGTGTGAGTGACCCCAAATCGATCGGCCTGGCGATGGCCATTCCCAGCCTCGGCGTACCAATCGGCTCGGTTATTTTCAAGCTCACGGCCCGTTTCGGCGCGGGCACGCAGATCGCGCTGGTCTTCCTGTGCTATTGCATTGGCCTGACCGGCATCGGCCTGGCCGCCGACTACAAGATCGCGCTAGCCTTCGCATTCGTGCAACAGCTGGCCAACGGCATCATCGTTCCGGCCTTGATCGCCTGGGCTCAGAGTAAGTTCAACTTCGAGCACCGCGGCCGCGGCATGGGCTGGTGGGCCAGTTCGTTCTTCGCTGCGCAATTCCTGTCGCCCGCCTTCGTCAACGTTGTGCGCGCCTGGACGGGTGGCCTGCAGCCGGCCTTCGTCGTGTTCGGCGTCATTGCCGGCATATGCGCCCTGGTGGCCTTCCTGGCGAAGCTCCGTTCGGCGCAGCCGGCGGTGGCCGCCGCATCCAATCCCTGAGAGTTCCGAGCATTAACCGCAGAAAGCTGAGCATGAACAAACCACACAATATCAAGCGAGGGGTCTCGCTGTACAGCTACCAATACGAAACCTTCCTGGGCAAGATGACGCTCGACGATTGCATAGCCCACGCGGCCGGCACCGGCGCGCGCGGCATCGAAATCCTGGCGGAGCAATCGTTTACCGGATTCCCGAACGTGCCGCAGGCACAGATCGACGGCTGGTTCGCGTCGCTGGAGCGTCACGGCGCGTACGCACAATGCCACGACATGTTCCTGGATACCAAACTGTACAAGCATCGCAAGCTGAACTTCGACGAGATGGTCGCATCGATGCAGCGCGACCTGCGCTTCGCCCATCGCCTGGGTTGCAAGACCATGCGCATCATCGTCAACACGCCGCCGGAAGTGGTCGTGGCGTGCGTGCCGCTGGCCGAAGAGCTGGACATCCGCATGGGCATCGAAGTGCACTCTCCTTTCCATTTCGATCACCCGTGGATCCTGCGCTACACCGAGCTGACCCGCGCCACCGGCTCGGACCACGTCGGCTACATCCCGGACATGGGCATGTACATGAAGAACTACCCGCCGGTATTCCGCGACCGTTTCCTGCGCATGGGCGCCACGCCGAAGATCGTCGAGTTCATCCTGGAGGCGCATGCCGCCCGCGTGCTGCCGGACTACGTGATCATGGATATCCGCAGGATGGGCGCGAATCCGGTCGACCTGCAGATGGCCGAGACCCTGCGCCACAACATCTGGAGCAATCCGCGCCGCATGCTCGAGTTCATGCCGTGGATCTTCCATATCCATGCCAAATTCTACGAGATCGACGACAGCGGCAAGGAACCTGCCATCCCCTACGACGAGATCATCCCGGTCCTGATCGAAGGCGGCTACAGCGGTCACTTGTCCAGCGAATACGAAGGCCAGCGCCACATCGAGGATGCGTTCGAAGTCGACGGGCGCGAGCAGGTCAAACGCCAGCAAGACATGTTCAAACGCCTGCTGGGCGAAGTCTGAGAGAGGAATCACTATGTACGATCAACACATCATCTACCCGGGCAGCCTGCGCAAGACCGACAGCGGCTGGAGCATCGGGGCGCGCCTGCCTTACTACCGCGGCCAGCCGCTGTCGGTGGTCGAAGACGTCATTCTCACCATCGATGGCGCCGCCGTGCCGCGTGACCAAGTGCGCTTCTCGGTGCGCGGCAAGACCTGGACCCTGGACCAGCTGGACGAGGCTACCTCCGAGCGCTGGGAATTCGGCGAAGTGGCGACCGTGACCGCGCTGACGGGCGACGGCCTGGCCCCGGGCGAGCATCAGGTCGGCGTCGCGGTCCAGCTGCGCATTTCCTACCTGCCATGGAGCCCGACGACGAGCTGCTCCCGCACCGAGATGCTGGCAGCCTGAACGAACGGACTCCGACATGACCACGACCATCAAAGGGCCCGGCATCTTCCTGGCCCAGTTCGCGGGAAACGAGGCGCCGTTCAATTCCTGGGACGCGATCACGCGCTGGGCGGGGCAGCTCGGTTACCGCGGCGTGCAGGTCCCGTCGAACGACGCCCGCCTGTTCGACCTGGCCCTGGCGGCGGAAAGCCAGACCTATTGCGACGATCTGCTCGGCGTCGCGCGCGCCAACGGCGTCGAGATCACCGAACTGAGCACCCACCTGCAGGGCCAGCTGGTGGCCGTGCATCCGGTCTACGACGAGGCCTTCGACGTCTTCGCGCCGCCAGCGCTGCGCGGCCGTCCCGCGGCACGCCAGGAGTGGGCGGTGGAACAGTTGCTGCTGGCCGCGAGGGCGTCGCGCAGGCTGGGGCTGGACGCCAGCATCAGCTTCCCGGGGGCGCTGGCCTGGCCCTACCTTTACCCATGGCCCCAGCGTCCCGCCGGGCTGATCGAGACGGCCTTCGACGAGCTTGCCAAGCGCTGGCGGCCGATCCTGGATGCCTACGATGACGCCGGTGTCGACCTCGCCTTCGAGCTGCATCCAGGCGAAGACCTGTTCGACGGGACGACCTTCGAGATGCTGCTGGAGCGCGTCGACCATCATCCGCGCCTGGCGATCGCCTATGATCCTTCGCACTTCCTGCTGCAGCAGCTCGACTACCTCGAGTTTATCGACCTCTACCACGACCGAATCAAGGTAATGCACGTAAAGGACGCCGAGTTCCGGCCGAGCGGCCGCCAGGGCGTGTACTCGGGCTACCAGACCTGGATCGATCGGGCGGGGCGCTTCCGCTCGCTCGGCGACGGCCAGATCGACTTCAAGGCGATCTTTTCCAAGTTCGCGCAATACGGCTTCAAGGGCTGGGCCGTGCTCGAATGGGAGTGCTGCCTGAAACACCCGGAGCAGGGCGCGGCCGAAGGCGCGCCATTTATCCGCGATCACATCATCAGAGTTACCGAAAAAGCATTCGACGATTTCGCCGGCGGACAGAGCGATCCTGCGCAAATCCGCAAGATGCTGGGCATTACATAAGGAGACAACATGGACCGAAGAACCCTGCTCAAGCGCATTGCCGCCGTTGCCGGCGCCGCGTACTGGAGCGGCGAAACGATCGCGATGGAGCTGGCCCAGGCTGCGGCCGGCCGCGATGGCAGCGCGGTGCCCGCGCCCGAGGCATTTCCGGCGACGCAGCGTGCGACCCTGACGGCCTTGTGCCAGCTGATCATTCCGAAGACGGATACGCCCGGCGCCATCGAGGCCGGCGTACCCGCTTTCGTGGAGGACATGTACGCCCATTGGATGGTGGCGCCGGAGCGCAACATCGTGCTGGCCGGCCTGGCCGGTCTCGACGCCGCTGCAGGCAAGGCGCACGGACGCGGCTTCGCCGCCTGCAGTACGGAACAGCAGACGGCGCTCTTCGGCGCCAGCCGCGCCGCCGCCGCCGGCTACCAATCGCGCGGATTCGGTGGACGAATGGTCGATCCGGCCGCACCGTTCTTCTTCAAGATGCGCGACCTGGTCACCCTTGGCTACTTCACCTCGGAGGTGGGGGTGAACGCCGAGCTGGCCTATGTTCCGGTGCCGGGGCGCTGGGATGGCGATGTCTCTACCAAAACCTGGAATAAGCAGATTCAGATATGAGCTACGAATTCGACGCAATCGTGATCGGTTCCGGAATCACGGGAGGCATGGCTGCCAAGGAACTCACCCAGCGCGGCATGCGAGTGCTTGTGCTCGAGCGTGGGCGGCCGATGGAACACCAGAAGGACTACAAGACCGAGTTCGTACCTCCCTGGGAGGCACCGAACCGCGGGCAGACCGACCGCGACGAGATCGCGCGCGACTATCCCATCCAATCCAAGCAGCCGCACGGCCAATTTAAGTGGGACAACAAGGATTACTGGGTCAAGGATAGCGAGCACCCCTACGTGCAGGCCAAACCTTACTCGTGGATCCGCTCCAGCGTGCTGGGCGGCCGTTCGATGCTGTGGGGACGCCAGGTCTATCGCTGGAGCGACCTCGATTTCGAGGCCAACAAGCGCGATGGCCACGGCAGCGACTGGCCGATCCGTTACAAGGACGTGGCGCCTTACTATGCCAAGGTCGAAAAGTACATCGGCGCCTCAGGCGAGAACCTGGGCCTGGCCCATTTCCCTGATATGGAACTGCTGCCGCCGATGGAGATGACGGCGGCCGAGAAGCACTTGCGCACGGTGATCCGTGCAAAATGGCCCGAGCGCTACCTGACCATTGGTCGCACGGTGAACCTGACCAAGGAGCACAACGGCCGCGGGCCATGTAACTATCGCAACATCTGTCAGCGCGGTTGCTCTTTCGGCGCGTATTTCAGTTCCTTGTCCGCGACGCTGCCCGACGCCCAGAAGACCGGCTTGCTGACGGTGAAGACCAATACTGTCGTGCACCGCATCGTCACCGATCCGAAGACCGGACACGCGCGCGGTGTCGAAACCATCGACGCGCTGACCAAGGAGCGCCGTACCTACACCTCGCGGATCGTGTTCCTGAACGCCGGCACCGAAGCCAGTGTCCAGATCCTGCTGCAATCGACCGATGCCCGCAATCCGAATGGCCTCGGCAACAAAGGCGACGTACTGGGACGGTATATCTGCGACCACGACGCCGCCAGCGCCTTCGGCGTGCTGCCGGGCCTGACCGACCGCTATTTCTACGGCCGCCGCGCCAACGGCATCTATGTGCCGCGTTTCCGCAACCTCAAGGGAGCGCGCGAAGAGGGCATGCAGTTCGACCGAGGCTACGTCATGCAGGGCGGTTCCGCGCGCATGGGATGGACCGACATGGCCGGTGACGGCGACGATTTCGGCGCCGACTTCAAGAAGCGCCTGGCCAATCCGGGACCCTGGGTGGTCTATCTGGGCGGCGCGATCGAAACCTTGCCGCGTGCCGAGAACCGCATCACCCTCGACGCCAATGCGCGTGACCGCTTTGGCATGCCGCAGCTGCGCTTCGACGTGGCGCGCGGGGAGAACGAAGCCAGGATGGCGGAAGACGCGATCCGTGAAGCCACCGCGATGCTGTCCGCGGCCGGCGCTCAGGGCATCCGCAGCATGCGTTTCGGCGACCTGCCGGGCGTGACCGTTCACGTGCAGGGCGGCGCTCGCATGGGCAACGATCCCATGCAGTCGGTGCTGAACGTACACAACCAGGTCCATGGCGTGCCGAACGTGTTCGTCACCGACGGCGCCGCCATGGCTTCGGCCGGAAGCGTCAATCCCTCGCTGACCTTCATGGCCCTGACCGTGCGCGCCGTCGAGTACGCGGTCGGCCAGATCAAGGCCGGCAAGCTGTAAGGCAAACGGAACGAAAGATTCTCATGAACCAAAGTAAGCACACGCGCCGGATCCGGCTCGGCATGGTCGGTGGAGGCGAGGGCGCCTTCATCGGCGCCGTGCACCGCATCGCCGCCCGGCTGGACGATCGCTACGAGCTGGTGGCGGGCGCCTTCTCGTCCAACCCCGCCACCTCGCGCCGTTCGGGCGAGCAGTTGGGTATCGCGGCGGAGCGGACTTATGACAGCTTCGCCGACATGGCGCGCCAGGAGGCGGCCCGGCCGGACGGCATCGAAGCGGTCAGCATCGTGACTCCGAACCACATGCATGCTCCGGTGGCGCGCGCCTTTCTGGAAGCCGGCATCCATGTCATCTGCGACAAGCCCGTCACGACGAACAGCGACGATGCGCGCGCGCTGCAGGCGCTGGCAAGCGAACGCGGGCTGCTCTTTGCGGTCACGCATAACTACTCTGCCTACCCGATGGTGCGCCACGCGCAGCAAATGGTGCGCGAAGGTCAATTGGGCGAGTTGCGTGTCGTCCAGGTCGAGTATGCCCAGGACTGGCTGGCGGAGCCGATCGAACTGGATGGCCAGAAGCAGGCGTCGTGGCGTACCGATCCGGCGAAGTCGGGCGGCGGGGCCATCGGTGACATCGGCACCCATGCCTGGCAGCTGGCCGATACGATCGTCGGCAGGCGGCTCGAATCCCTGGCGGCCGACCTGGCTTCGCTCGTTCCGGGGAGGGCGGTGGACGACAATGTCCAGGTGCTTCTCCGTTACCAGGGAGGGGCGCGCGGCATGCTATGGGCCAGCCAGGTGGCGGTTGGCGAGACGAACGGGCTACGTATCCGCGTCTTCGGGAGCCGGGGCGGCATCGAATGGGCGCAGGAGCAGCCAAACGAGTTGTTGTACACGCCCCTGGGCGAACCGACCCGCATACTTCGGCGGGGAACCGGATCGGCGAATACCGCCGCGGCGCGCCTGACGCGCATTCCCGGCGGTCATCCGGAGGGCTATCTCGAAGCATTCGCTTCGCTCTACAGCGAAGTCGCCGTCCATCTCCTCGCCCTGCGAGAAGGCAATCCATCCGCAGCCGCCGACGCGCAGTTCCCGACCATCGATGATGGCCTGCGCGCAGTGCAATTTATCGAATCCGTCCAGGCTTCCGCACGTGCAGGCGGGACCTGGATACCTGTCCCCGCCTAAAGGATCATGATGAAAAATAATTTTAGCGATTACCTGATCGCCAAGGGAAGCAAGATCGCCGGGGGCAAGCTCACCCTGGAACTCTGGCTCCCATGGTACCGCGGCCTGCCCCTGTCGGTAGTGGAGGTGTGCGAACTGGAGGTCGATGACGTGCCGGTACCGCTTGCGGGCGCCGAGCTGGAAGTCAACGGCAAGCGGTTTCCGCTGGCGGACCTGGCGGAGCTCACCGAAGAACGCTGGTTCGTGCAGGACTCGGCTTGGCTGCATCTTCCCTTTTCCGACGCGGAGGAAGGTGTGCCGCGCCGTGCCGACCTGCTGGTCAAGCTGTATCCGCCTTATATCCCGATGCTGACCTGGGTCACGCGCGGCAGCGCCACCATCTGAAAGGAACCAACATGCAATCGCAAGCACAAGAAGGACAGGGCATGAAGCTCGGCGCAACCCTGTTTGCCTTTACTAACGAGTGGCACGCCCGCCAGTACAATCTCGAGCAGTTGATCGCGAAGATTGCGCAGCGCGGCCTGGGTCCCGGCCTGGAGGTCATCGGCTTCCAGAGTTTCCGCGATTTCCCCCATGTTAGCGACGACACGGCCGCACGCTTCCGTGACCTGGTCGCCGAGCACGGCTTGACTCCATCCTGCTTCGGGCTGAACGCCGACGTGGCCATCCGGCGCGGCCGGATGATGAGCGTGGACGATCTGGTGGATTACCACGTTCCCCAACTGGAGTCGGCCGCCAAGCTCGGCTTTCCGGCCGTGCGCCTGCAATTCGCCGCGCCGGCCGAGGTGGCGATCCGCCTGCTGCCGTGGGCCGAGAAATACGGCATCAAGATGGGGCCGGAGATCCACGCGCCGCTTTCGCCCGACTCGCCGCCTGTGCAAGCCTGGCGCGAAGCCTATGCCAAGGTCAATTCTCCACTCCTGGGCTTCATCCCGGACTTCGGCTGCTGCGCGCGTACCTTGCCACCCAGCTACCTGGACAACCTGCGCGAGCAGGGAATGCCGGAAGACCTGCTGCAGATGGCGGTCGAGGTCTGGCACCTGCCGCAGGACGCCGGATGGAAGCGCGGAGAGTTCGCGCGACGCGTAGCACCCCTGAATGTCGATCCGGCAATCGTCAGCGCACTTTCGGTGATGTTCAACATCGTCAGTCCGAACCGCGCGGAAGTCTGGCGCGAGATGGTGCCGCAGGTGATCCATATCCATGGCAAGTTCTACGACTTCGATGCCGAAGGCAAGGAGTCTGCGATCCCCTACGACGAGATCCTGCCGGTATTCCAGCAAGGCGGTTACCAGGGATTCATGTCGAGCGAATGGGAAGGGCACCTGTATTCACGCGCTGATGCCTTCGACATGGTCGCCCGTCATCAGGCTCTGTGCCGCCGCATCCTTTCCCAAGGCCGTTGATCCGCCGATACCGCCGCTGACGCGGCGTCTCCGTTTCCACCAGCACTCCTAGGCAGCGCCGCCACGCATCCTGCGTGGGCGCTGCTTCGTCACGTCCGTCCGCCGCATATCCAGGCATTCACAGCATGGATAGATCGTATCGGAAAAATCCATTTTACTGAAGGGTCACGGGTTCTTACAGTAGCTCATCGCCGTACTACTGCGGCATCCGATCAACGAACCCGAGAAAGTCCATGTTCAAGTACTTCCCCACCAATTACGTCTGGAACCTCTCGGTCGACCTGGCCATCGAGATGGGTGCGCGCATCGGCGAGATCGAGGAGATGTGCGCGCCGCTGCAGGAGGCAGCCAAGCAGCCCGATGCCGCCGGCACCCGGGCGTTCCGTGAGACCTGGTCGCGCATGGCGGACAAGCTGTGTGGCCTGGCCGAAGAGGACGAGGCGCGCGGCCGCCTGATCTCGGCTGGCGACAAGTATGGCCGCGCTGCCATCTACTACCTGAC
>CBIHLT010000216.1:0-8730 GCA_966210615.1 uncultured Massilia sp. | reverse complement strand
GAAGCCGGCCAGGCGTTCCTGGCCGGCGGGCTGGTGCTCGGGTCCCGCCGCGCAGGCAATGCGCCGGTGTCCGAGCTCGATCAGGTGGCGCGCGGCCGCATATCCTGCCGCCTCGTGGTCCAGGCCGATGAAATCGGCGTCGACGCCGGGCACCTCGTGGTCCGCCAGGACGATGGGCAGGGGTTGGCTGGAGAGCAGCGGCGCCAGCTGGCCGCGCGTGCTGCCGCCCACCAGCACCAGGCCGTCGATGCGCTTCTCGATCAGGCCGCGCAGGTGGGCCGCCTGGCGCTGCGCGTCCTCATGACCGTTGCACAGCATGATGTTGTAGCCGACGGCGAAGGCCGCGTCCTCGATGCCACGCAGCAGTTCGGCAATGCCGGGGTGGGTGTTGTCCGGGACCGAGACGCCGATGGTGTAGGTCTTGTCGTTCTTGAGGCTGCGGGCCACGGCGCTGGGGATGTAGCGCATCTCCTCGATCACCGCCTGCACCCGCGTGCGCACGTCCTCGCTGACCGCGCGCGTGTTGTTGATGACGTGCGATACGGTGGAGGTCGATACCCCCGCCCGTTCCGCGACCTGCTTCATTGTTGCCATCCTGCCTCCCTTTCCTAAAGGCATTATGACGCGAATGTTACAAAACGGGCAACGTGTACGTCTGGAAAACAACGAAATGTGTGACATTCCGACCGTGTACAATTGAACAATAAACGCCTATAGTGAGCTTGACGCGCTGCACTGTGCGTCCCGGCGATGATGACCCTTCCCCCTGTTTTTAACGAGGAGCGAGTATGGCAATCAGTCTGCAGAAAGGCGGCAACGTCAACCTGAGCAAGGAAGCACCGGGCCTGACCAAGGTCATCATCGGCCTGGGCTGGGACCCACGCGCCACCGACGGCGCGGCCTTCGACCTGGACGGCAGCGCCTTCCTCCTGAAGAACGACGCCAAGGTCCGCGCCGACACCGATTTCATCTTCTACAACAACCTCAAGTCGGCCGACGGCTCGGTGGTCCATGCGGGGGACAACACCACCGGCATGGGCGCGGGCGACGACGAGAAGATCGCGGTCGACCTGGCCCGGGTGCCGCCCGAGATCGACAAGGTCTCGTTCTGCGTCACCATCCACGAGGCTGACGCGCGGCACCAGAACTTCGGCATGGTCGGCAAGGCCTATATCCGCTGCCTGAACGCCGCCGGCGACACCGAGATCGCCCGCTACGACCTGTCCGAGGACAGCTCCACCGAAACCGCCATGATCTTCGGCGAACTGTATCGCCACGGCGGCGAATGGAAATTCCGCGCCGTCGGCCAGGGCTTCAAGGGCGGCCTGGGGCCGCTGGCCCGCTCGTTCGGCGTGAACGTCTGAGTCCGTTCCGCTTCCCCGCCCGCGCATGCGCGGGCTCACCGCCACCATGTCGAGAAACTGCATGCGCGTCTGGTACAACAGGACGTTCTCGTCCGTCTACGCCGCGATCAAGCTGATCCGCGAGGCCGACACCGAAGGCCGCTTCACCCTGATCCACAGCCAGCCCAACCGCCATGCGCCGGCGGGACGCCTGGCCCACGCATTCCACCTGGAGCCGACCGGGCTGGACACGCAGGCCTATGTCGACTGGTGCCTGGAGTTCTGCCGCAAGCACGCCATCGACATCTTCGTGCCAGGGCGCGAAGCGACGGCGCTGGCGGCCGAGCATATGCGCTTCGCCGACGCCGGCACCCGGGTACTGAGCGCGGCGTCCCACTCCACCCTCCAGCTCCTGCACGACAAGGCGCGCTTCTACATGGAGACCGACCTGCCGCAAGCGCCGGTGGCGGAGTTCCGCCGCTTCGAGAACGTCGCGGAGTTCGACGCCGCCTACGAGGAGCTGCGTCCGCGCCACGCGAAGCTGTGCGTCAAGCCGACCCACTCGATCTATGGGCTCGGTTTCGCCCTGATCGACGAGGAGCGCAATAGCGCGGAACTGCTGCTGGCCGGCGCCGAGTACCAGGTGGGGCGCGAGGACCTGCGGCGCGGGCTCGCCGCGCTGGGGAGCTTCCGCAGCATGCTGCTGATGGAATACCTGGACGGACCGGAATACAGCGTCGACTGCGTGGGCGACCATGGCCGCCTGGTAAGCGCGGTAGTGCGGCGCAAGCTGTCCCAGCCCGGCAGCGGCCAGCTGATCGACCAGCGCGCGGACATCCTCGATGCCACCTCGCGCCTGGCGGCACGCCACCGCCTGAACGGCGTATTCAACGTCCAGTTCCGCGAAGGGGGCGGCAGGCCGCGCCTGCTGGAGATCAATCCGCGCATGTCGGGCGGCATCGGGATGGCCTGCGTGGCCGGGCCCAACCTGCCCTATATCGCGCTGCGCGGCTTCGCCGACGGCTTCGACGCGGTCGCGGTGCCGAACGTGCGCAACGGGATCCGGGTGGCCGAACTCTCGCACGCCGTGGAGCTGGCATGAACGCGCCCTCGCAAGCGGCGCTGCTGGCCCGCCGCAGCGTGGAGCTGCCGACCGGTAGCCTCGAAGTGATCCTGGAACGCGGCGCCGAGGAAGTCGACGAGTTGCTCGGCTTTGCCGCGCGCGCCAATGCCAGGCGTGGCTTCCTCTTCCTCAGCAAGGTTCTGGGCAAGCACTGGCCGGTGCGGCCGTCCGCGATGCTGTCGATCCACGCCAGGCTGGCCTGCACCGTGCCCGAGGCCGACGGGCCGGTGGTGTTCATTGCGATGGCCGAAACCGCGATCGGCCTGGGCCAGGGCGTGTTCGAAGCCTGGCTGCGCGCACACCCGGACCACCCCGCCCTGTACCTGCACACCACGCGCTACCGCGTCGGCACGGGCGAACTGATCGAGTTCGAGGAGGCGCACAGCCACGCGCCGCGCCAGTTCCTGCATCTTCCCGCCAATCCCGCGCTGCGCGACCTGCTGCTGCGGGCACGCACCCTGGTGCTGGTGGACGACGAGGCCAGCACCGGCAACACCTTCGTCAACCTGGCCGCCGCCTGCCGCCGCCTGAATCCCGGCATCGAGCGCGTGCATCTTGCGACGATCACGAATTTCATGGGCCGCGAGGCCGGCGCGCGGCTGGATGCGCGTTTCGGCATGCCGGTGAGCCTGGGCGCGCTGGTCGAGGGCGAGTATCGCTTCACGCCGGGACCGCATGCGCCGGACGGCGGCGTGGCGCAGCGCTTCGACGCCGAAGCCGACCGCGGCGCCAGCGCGGCGTTCGGGCGGCTGGGACTGAAAGGCGCATTGCGCGCCCCGCGGCAGCTCGCGGAGCGGCTGGCCGCCGGGATCGCGCCCGGCGACAAGGTGCTGGTGCTGGGCACCGGCGAATTCATGCACTCCTCGACCCTGCTGGGCGCGGAGCTCGAGCGGTGCGGCGTCGCCGCCTGGGTGCAGTCGACCACCCGCTCGCCGATCCTGACCTGGGGCGCGGTGGCAAACGCCTTGCGCTTCTCCGACAACTACGGCGAGGGCATCGCCAACTTCCTCTACAACGTCGCGCCGGGCCAGTACCAGCACGTCTTCATCTGCCACGAAACCGCACCCGACGCCGCCCTGCGCGAACTCGCAGCCCGGCTGGACGCCCGCCTGTTCCACCATCACGCCGAGGACCGCATTGAAGAAGTTCCTGTTCGCTGACCTGGACGATACGCTGTTCCAGACCTTCGAGAAGTGCGGCGGCGCGGACGCACTGGAGCCGGCCGCCTACTACAAGGACGGCAGCGTGTGCTCCTACACCACGCGCGCCCAGCGCGCCTTCCTGTCGTTCATCCAGGACGGCATGACCGTCATACCGACCACCGCGCGCGACCAGGATGCCCTGCGCCGCGTCCATCTCCCCTTCTCCAGCTACGCCATCATCGACTACGGCGGCGTGGTGCTCGAACCCGGCGGCGGTGTCGACCACGCCTGGCTGGAAGGCATGCGCACGGCGATGTCGGCCGCCCTGCCCGGCCTGCAGGAACTGGCCGCCCATATCGACGGGCACGCGGCGCGCACCGGCTACGGCGCCCGGGCGCGCATGATCGAGGACTTCGCCACCCCCTTCTTCCTGGTGGTGAAGGATCCCGACCGGATCGCCGGGCGGCTGGCGCTCCTCGAGCATGAGGTGGTGCGGCCCTGGATCGAGGACGGCGCCAGGCAGTACGTGGTCCACCGCAACGGCAACAACCTGGCGATCCTGCCGAAGGCGCTGGACAAGGCGCACGCGGCGGCCCACGTGGCGGCGCGCCTGCGCACCGAGCATGGCGACATCGTCACCATCGGCATGGGCGACAGCCGCTCGGATGCGCGCTTCATGGCCGCCTGCGACTACGCGCTGATCCCGCGCGGCACCCAGCTGGCCGGGCTGACGGTGGGGGCGCTATGAATTTCCCCGGCAGCTATCCGGCGGAGGACGTGAGCTTCCTGCTGCGGCGGCTGCCCGTGCACGAATTCGTCGACGTGGCGGAAAAGGAAAGACTGATCCAGTCGGGCCGGCGCCACTACAGCCAGATGCTGTCCGCCGAGCCGCCGCCCTCCGCGCGTTACATGCTGCTGTTCGACGAAGCCTGCCGCGTCAACAACGGCCGCATGGCGCGCGACTGCCTGCGCCTGGCGGGCCTGATCGCGGCGCGTGGTTCGCCTGCCCCGGTCGTGGTGTCGCTGGCGCGGGCCGGCACACCGGTCGGCGTCGTGGTGGCGCGTCTGCTGCGCCAGGTGTTCAAGCGTGCGGCCTGCCATTATTCGGTGTCGATCGTGCGCGACCGCGGCATCGACACGGCGGCGCTGCGCCACATCCTGGCGCGCGGCCATGCTGCTGGCGACATCGTGTTCGTCGACGGATGGACTGGCAAGGGCGTGATCGCGCGCGAACTGGACGTCTCGATCAGGGCCTTCAACGACGCGCAGGGAACGCGCTTCGATCCCGGCCTGCATGTACTGTCCGACCTGGCCGGCGCGGCAGCCTGCGCGGCCTCGGCCGAGGATTACCTGATTCCGTCGAGCATCCTGAATGCCACGGTGTCGGGGCTGGTGAGCCGTACCGTGATGGACGAAGCGATGGGACCGGAGGATTTCCACGGCTGTGTTTTCTATGAGCACCTGAGGCCGCACGACCGCTCGCGCGCCTTCGCCGACGCGCTCACGCGGCTGGCATTGGCACAGGAAGCCGTCGCCGCTTCGCCAATCAATGTTCTTGAGGCTAGTGAGCGCTCGCAGGACTTCATCCAGCGCACGCGGGAGAAATACGGCATCGCCGACATCAACCTCATCAAGCCGGGTATCGGCGAAGCGACCCGCGTGCTGCTGCGCCGCGTACCGCGCCGCCTCATCCTGCGCAATCCCGCCTCGCCCGAGGTCGCGCACCTGGCGGTACTGGCGGAAGAAAAACGTGTGCCGGTCGAGATCGACCCGGCCTTGCCCTACCACGCAGTTTCCCTGATCAGGAGTGCTTCGGATGGTTAAGCCTTTGGGAGCGTCGCTGTACGTGCCTGCCAATCACAAGAACCTGTCCCGGATCGCGAACGGCGACAAGCTGGAGCAGGCCCGTTCGCTCATCTTCTGCCTGGAGGATGCGGTCGGCGAGCGCGACCTGAGCTGGGCGCTGTTCAACCTGTCGGTGGTGCTGGCGCATATGCGGCCCCAGGCCGCCGCCGAGCGCTTCGTACGGGTGCGCAATCCGGAAGTGCTCGCGCGGGTGCTGGCGATGCCCGGCGCGGAAAAGCTGGACGGCTTCGTGCTGCCGAAGGTCACGCGGCACAACTTCGAGACCTATTTCCGGCTCGTGCGCGACACCGGCCACGACCTGATGCCTACGCTGGAAACGGCCGAGGTGTTCGACGAAGGGGAAATGCGCCAGCTGCGCGCGCTGCTGGACGCGCCGGGCGTGCGCATGCGCATCCGGGCGCTGCGCGTCGGCGGCAACGACCTGCTGGCGCTGCTCGGGCTGCGGCGTCCGCGCGGCATGACGATCTACCGCACGCCGCTCGGCCCGGTGATCGCGCGCCTGGTGACGACCTTCCGTCCCTACGGTTTCGCGCTGACGGCGCCGGTGTTCGAATACCTCGACCTGCCCGAACTGCTCGACCAGGAAGTGCTGGAGGACCTGGCCTACGGCATGGCCGGCAAGACGGCGATCCACCCGACGCAGATCGCGCCGATCGAACAGCACTTCAGGGTGAAGGCCCAGGACCTGGCGGTGGCGCGGGCCATCCTCGACGAATCCAGCCCGGCGGTGTTCCGCATGGACGATGCGATGTGCGAGGTGGCGACGCACCGCGCCTGGGCCGAACGCATGGTGGAACAATCGCAGCTGTTCGGCGCGGGCGACGCGGTGCGCCTTCCGTAGCGCGGCTATCCCTGGCGCAGCCGCGCGGCGAGCAGTTCGGGCCGGTCCAGATACAGGAACACATATTTCGGCACGCGCCGCTGGACCTGCCAGTGCAGGATGGCGGCGTCCACTTCCGGCTTGAGCACCAGTACGCAATTCGGCTTGTCGAAGGGGGTCACCAGCAAGGTCTCGAGCCGCCCCACGCCATGCTTGCGGCGCCAGGCCGGCAGCGGCTCATCGACCGATTCCATCCTTTCGATGGCGGCGAGCGGCAGCGCGCCGGACGTGCGCGCGCCGACTTGCAGGTGCAGGGCCTCGCCAGTCAGCACATGCCGCCCCGCCCCGAGGTGCCAGCGATCGCCGATCACCCACACCAGGGTGTACAGGGCCGCGGCGGCGCACAGTACATGCACGATGAGGAGCTTGGACGGGTCCTTCACGAACAGCTGGACGATCATCGCATCCAGCGGCAGTTCGGTGAACACCATGACAATGGCGATCGCCGAGGCCGTGCCGTAGGCGCCGCGATTCAGGTAGGTGAGCGCCACCCCGTCTGGAAGCGCCGCCTGCGGACGGCGTTGCAGGCGGTGCAGGCATCCAACCCACATCAGCCGGTCCAGCTTGAACATGCCGACCAGCTCCGGCGGCAGCAGGGCCGCAGCAATCCGCTGCCATGGCGCGCGCTCGGCGATGGCGGCGCGCAGGCGTTGCCAGGCGTCGGGCGCGTGCGCGATATCCTTCGCGGCCAGCAGGCAGAGCGCAAGGACGATGCCGGCATGGCGCAGGCCGGGTTGGACGGATGCGGGAGCCAACAGGATCGCAAGCTGGGTCAGGGCGAATGTGGCGAAGGCATAGCCGCCCAGCTCGGCCCAGGACAGGGTGCGCAGCGTGGAGAGGAAACGTGGAACAGGCATGGTCGGGAAGAGGCTGGACGGTGACGGAACGTGCCGATTACACCATCTGCGCGCGCGCGGTGCAATCCCGCGGGCCAAAACGATGCGGCGGGCATGAAACGCGCGTGCAGCCCACCACAGCGTGCGGCGAACGGCTACAGTGGGGACAAATCACTTCCGTCACGCCGATGTCCGCTTCTTTCCGTTCGCGCTGCGCGACCCTTGCCTGCCTGCTGGCAGCCTGCGCCGCCGCGCTCGCGCAGCCTGAGCCCTCCCCCGCCCGGACCGTGCCGTCCGCCGGGGAGCGCGCCACGGCCGATGAGCAC
The DNA here is from genome assembly GCA_966210615.1 of uncultured Massilia sp. Taxonomy (GTDB): domain Bacteria; phylum Pseudomonadota; class Gammaproteobacteria; order Burkholderiales; family Burkholderiaceae_D; genus Telluria. The sequence goes on along the minus strand of CBIHLT010000216.1, from coordinate 1,214 downwards.
AAACTCGATATCGAGGCCATGCGCCGCTCCGTGCGCGACATGAAGTTCGAGGAAGCAGCCCCGGTTCGCACGGGGGACGTCCTGTCCGCCGAACCCGACCCCGGCCACCAGCGCTTCCGCGAGAAGTTCGATTCCGGCAAGCGTGCCGATTGCCTGACCGCCTTCCAGGGCATGGGCGTGCTGGCGCTGCTCGCCATGCCGCTGGCAAGCCTGGTCGACAAGAAGGACCACGGCTGCAAGTGGTGAGCGCCAGATCAGGCCCTGGCTTCGTCCAGGACAAAGGCCGCGCCGCAGGGATGGGGAAGAATGAATTTTTGCGTGTGCGGAGGTGCATATGTCCGACCCGGGCAAGCAACAGGGCCGCGGTACGGCGCGGCGCGCTCCCGAGCCGACGCTGCTTGGATGGCTGGGCATCCTGGGCCTGATGGCGCTGGTGTTCGCGGGGGTGGCGGTGACTGGCCGCCTGCTGGGGCGGGCGCTTTATCTGGTACTCCAATAGCCGGTATCGGCCTGCGTCCTCCCGTTCTGCGGCTAGCGAATTCGAATGGCGATACGGGCTTGCCGGCTTGGTAAACGACAAAGGCCGGGTTGCCCGCGTACGGGCTTCCCGGCCTTCGAACCGCCGGCGGAATGATCCGCCGGCAGAGGAAGCAATTACTGCAGCTTGATTTCGACGTCGACGCCAGCCGGCAGGTCCAGCTTCATCAGTGCGTCAACGGTCTTGTCGGTCGGGTCCACGATGTCCATCAGACGCTGGTGCGTACGGATTTCGAACTGGTCGCGCGAGGTCTTGTTCACGTGCGGGGAACGCAGCACGTCGAAACGCTGGATACGGGTCGGCAGCGGGACCGGGCCTTTGACAACCGCGCCGGTGCGCTTGGCGGTGTCGACGATTTCCAGTGCGGACTGGTCGATCAGCTTGTAGTCAAACGCTTTCAGGCGGATGCGGATTTTCTGGTTCGGAGCGGACATGCTATTTCCTTTAAAAGAACGTTCCGGCTAGGGCCGGCAATGTGTAAAAGGTACTTCGGTACAGCTCAAGAGGCGGGAGTATATCACCGAACCCTCTCATAAAGATGGGGACAGACCAAAAAGTCTGTCCCCATCCGTTGGGAGGAAGCGACGTCCCGAAGGACGCGCTTCCGATCTCCACCTGTTAATTAGGCGATGATCTTGGCAACCACGCCGGCGCCGACGGTACGGCCGCCTTCGCG
>CBIHLT010000215.1:0-8776 GCA_966210615.1 uncultured Massilia sp. | reverse complement strand
TCGGCTTCTGGGCCACCCTGGCGCTGAACATTCCCGACTTCACCCGCTTCGCCAAGTCGCAGCGCGACCAGGTGGTGGGCCAGACCGTCGGCCTGCCGCTGCCCATGGGCCTGCTCGCCGCGCTGGCCGTGATCGTTACCTCGGCCACCGTGGTCCTGTACGGCAAAGCCTTGTGGGACCCGGTCGACCTGGCGGCGCGCATGACCGGCATCGCGGTGCTGGTGGCCCTGATCGTGCTCCTGATCGACACCGTCAGCGTGAACCTGGCGGCCAACCTGGTCGGCCCGGCCTACGATTTCTCGGCGCTGGCGCCGCGCAGCATCAGCTACCGCACCGGCGGCTACATCACGGCCGGCCTGGCGCTGGCGATGATGCCCTGGAAGATCCTGGAGACGACCCAGAACTACATCTTCACCTGGCTGGTGGGCTACTCGGCCCTGCTCGGGCCGATCGCGGGCGTGCTGATGGTCGACTACTACCTGGTGCGCAAGACGCGGCTGGACGTGGAGCAGATGTACCGCCACGACGGCATCTATTCGTATCGCACCGGCTGGATGCGCGGCTGGAACATGGCCGCCATAGCGGCCTTCGTGCTGGGCGTGCTGCCGAATATCCCGGGCTTCCTCAACGCCGCCTTCCCGGCAGCCTTCCCGGACGTGGGCGAGGCCTTCAAGACCATCTACACCTATGCCTGGTTCGTCGGCGTGGCGATCGCCGCCGTCATCTACGGCCTGATGATGCGGAGCGGCTCCCGAGGCTAGCGGCCAGTTCGCGCAGCCAGCGCGGCGCGCGTGCGGCGTTCCAGACCAGGCGCAGCTGTTCGCGCGACGCGAAGCCCAGGTCGGCCACCCGGATGGCGACCAGGCCGTGTTCGCCGGCGGCGACGTCGGGCAGGTAGGCCAGCGCCCGGCCTTCGCGCACGAAGCCGAGCAGCACTTGCAGGTCGTCGGCCCAGTAGCGGATGGTGCGCGGCAGCAGGTCGTCGCGCCATCCGTCCGAGCGGCTGCCGCGCGCCTGGCCGCAGAACAGCGAGCGCGCCGGCGAGGCGAAGGGATGTTCGAGCACGTCCACCGCCTGCACCGGCTTGCGGCCCTTGCGCGCCAGCGGATGGCTGCTGGCGGCGATCACGTTCAGGGCCAGTTCACCCAGGTCGGTCGCTTCCCACCCCGGAGACCAATGCGGGCTGTCCAGAGCCTCTTGCGTGACCAGGGCCGCATGCAGTTCGCCGCGCGCCAGGGCGGCCAGCGCCTCGCCTTCGAACAGGGGGCGCAGGTGCAGGCACGCGCCAGGGTAGGGATCCAGGCCCTTGGCCAGGCCGCCGCCGTGATGCCACAGCAGCACGGCCGGGCCGCCGATACGGCAATCCATCTCCGCCCGTTCGCCCTGCAGGTCGATGCGCGCCTGCTCCTCGAGGTCGAGCAGGGTGCGGGCCCTGTCCAGCAGCAGCGCGCCGCGCTCGTTCAGCACCAGCTGGCGCGTGCTGCGGTCGAACAGCGGCAGGCCGAGTTCCTCTTCGAGGCGCTTCAAGGCCTTGGAGATGGCGGACGGCGTCAGGTGCAGCTCTTCGGCCGCCGCATGCAGCGAATCGTGGCGCGCGACGACGGTGAAGACGCGCAGGTCGGGCAGGTTCATGTTTCCTGTTGGGACACGAAGAGTGAAAATTGGTTGCTTCTCTGGAAACGAAGTCCGGCGTACTATGCCTGACATTCAATCAGGGAACAAGCAAGATGAACACACTTCGACGCGGCCTGCTGCTGGCTTGCCTGGCCGCGGTACTGCCCGCGATGGCGCACGATGCAAGCTACGGCTCGCACGGCATGGCCCTGTTCGGTGACAAGGACGGGCTGTATGCCTCGCACCTGCCGCTGTTTCGCGCGCCGCACGATGTCCAGGCGGTGCTGCAGCTGCGCCTGGCCGACCCCCGGCAAGACCGCGCGCTGCGCGCACGCATGCAGGGCACGGCCGCGCTGTGGACCATCGAGCCGGAACACTTCGAACTCTCGCGCCTCGATCCGGGCAGCGCTGCGCCGCTGCGCGGCTTCGGCGCCGATATCTACAGCGGCCACTTCGAGCGCGGCGGGCAGCGCCAGTACGTGCGTGTCCAGTTCGTGGTCGAGAAAATCGTCTACTTCCAGCGCCTCGACCCGGCCATGCGCCAGCGCGCCGAGGCCGAGTACCTGCCGGTCGGGAAATACCTGTTCAAGCGCCTGGACAGCCGGCCGGACTATGACCACATCGTGAAGCTGGCCGCGCCCGCATCCGGACCGCTCAGGTTCGGCAAGCAGGACCTGTCCAGCCCCGAGGCGGCGCTGGGCCGGCTGGTTCCGGTCGTGGGCACGGTCTATTTCGAGACCGGCGACCTGCGCTGACGCTGCAACAGGTATCGCCTGGCTGGCCCGGCGGGCGCATCCCGCGATGCCTGAACGGTTTCAGCTGCGCGCTCCACGGTCCCGTACTAGCCTGCAGTCTTCACAGACCAACAGGAGGGACCGATGAGCGATAGAACCATCAGCGCGATCAGCGCATCCATGACCTACGGCGTGGTCACGGCCCTTTGCCTTGCCGTGGTCCTGCTCGGGCTGGCGCCGCATCCTTTTCTGCATGTGCTGGCATACAAGCTGCCGATCATCGTGCAGCTGCAGGTTGCCGATGTGGCCGGCCTGGCACCGCTATTGGCCGGGCTCGAAAGGACCCAGCATTGGACCGTCTTCTATGCGGTACTTGTTTTCCCGATGGCATGCCTGTTCTACTGCGTCGGCTGGTGGATCGAGGTGCTCGACGAGCAGACCAGGGATGTGGTCCTTGCGCCCAGGCCGGCCGTCAAGCCATCAGGCCGGCAGAGCGGCCGCGATCCGCGCCGCCAGCGCGCGCAGCTGGTCTGGGTCCGCCTGCTCTGCCGCGTGCGGCCTGAGCGGCGTGGCCTCCGTGCGCGGGACAATGTGGAAGTGCACGTGCGGCACGGTCTGGCCGGCCGCGCGGCCGTTGAACTGGGCGATCAGGACGCCCGGCGGCTGCAGCGCGGCCTTGACCGCCGTCGCCACCTTCTGGGTGGTGCGGATGCAGGCCGCGGCGCTGTCGCCGGATAGCTCGAAAATCTCGGCGGCGCCTTCCTTCGGCAGCACCAGCACATGACCTTCGGCCTGCGGCATGATGTCCATGATCGCGAGGGTCATGTCGTCTTCATAGACTTTCACGCAGGGCAGCTCGCCGCGCAGGATCTTGGCGAACGGGTTCTGGGGATCGTAGCTCATGGATGGTCCTGTCGAATGAATGATGGGTTCAGGTCAGGTTGCGCAGGAAGTCGAGCAGCACCTGGCCCGCGATCTCGGCGTCGTCCGCCGTCATGGTTTCCAGCGGATTGTGGCTGATGCCGCCGTTGCCGCAACGCGTGAACAGCATCGCCACGTCGGTGAGCGCGGCCATGCGCATCGCGTCGTGGCCGGCGCCGGAGGGCAGGTCGAAGCGCGGCAGGCCCGCGCGCACGGCCGCTTCGCCCAGCCTGTCCATCAGGCGCGGGGCGCAGGGCACGGCGTCGGCTTCCACCAGCTTCCACAGCTTTTCCTCGATGCCGCGCCGGGCGCAGATGGCGCTGATACCGGCCAGGATGTCGTCCACCGCCGCCAGGCGCTGGGCGTCGTCGGCCGCGCGGATGTCGAGCGACAGGCGGCAGGCGCCTGGCACCACGTTCACGGAGCCGGCGGGCACCTCGAGCTGGCCCACCGTGCCGACCAGGGCGCCGCGCTTGGCGCAGCGCTGCTCGACCAGCAGCACGATTTCAGCGGCGGCGGCGGCGGCGTCGCGCCGCATGCCCATCGGCGTGGTGCCGGCATGGCTGGCCACGCCCGCCAGCTCCACCAGGTAGCGCGAGCTGCCGGCGATCGCCGTCACCACGCCCAGCGGCAGGCCGTGCTGCAGCAGCACCGGCCCCTGCTCGATATGGACTTCGACGAAGCCCAGCAGCGAGGCGGGATCGCGTGCAATGGAAGGAATCGCGGCCGGGTCGTGGCCGGCGGCGGCCAGCGCGTCGCGCATGGTGATGCCTTCCGCATCCTCCTGGTCCAGCAGGGCCATGTCGAAACTGCCCGTGACCGCACTGCTGCCCAGGAAGGTGCTGCGGAAGCGCACGCCTTCCTCCTCGGCGAAGCCGATCACCTCCAGCCGGAAGGGCAGGCGCTCGCCGCGTCCGTTCAGGTGGCGCACCAGGGCGATGGGCAGCAGGATGCCGAGCCGGCCGTCGTACTTGCCGCCATTGCGCACCGTATCGTAGTGTGAGCCGGTGACCAGCGTTTTGGCATCCGCTTGCGCGGCGGCGTAGCGGCCGACCACATTGCCGACCGCGTCGATGTGGACCTCCATGCCGGCGTCCGCCATCCAGTCGGCAAGCTGCGCGGCCGTGGCGCGGTGGGCCGGCGTCATGTAGGCGCAGGTCAGGTTCGATTCACTGTCGCTGATGGCGCCGAGCTGCTCGGCCCATTCCATGACCTGAGGCCCGAAGGCAAGGGTGACGCCGAGCAGTTCGTTGAGGCGGATCTCGGCGATGCGGTGCACCTGGCGCAGGCCTTCGCGCAGCTCGTCGGCGCGCTGGTTCTTCAGGCGGCGCGCGAAGCTGTCGATCACGGCGCGCCGCGTCATCCCGCGCCCGGTCGGCCCCTTGACCGCGAGGATGAAGGGGAAGCCGAATTTGTCGTTGTACCGGGCGTTGAGGTCCTGCAGCGCGGTGTATTCCTCCGGCGTGCAGCGGTTCAGGCCCGAGCTGGCCTGCTCGCTGGTCGACTCCGCCGTCAGCTCCCCGGCGACGGCGGCCTTCCCGGCCAGTTCGGGGTGGGCGCGCAGCAGGGCGAGCTGCGCGTCCTCGCCGGCCGTGTCGACCACGGTTTGCAAGGCCAGCTTGAGCGCGGCCAGGCTGGCGAAGGGCCGCTGCGCGGCCGCCCGTTCGGCGATCCAGGGAGAGTGTTCATAGATGCCGCGCAGGCGCCCGGCAAAGGCGGGCGCGTCGCAGGCGTTGAGTTCGGTGAGTGTGGTCATGGCCGTCCGTCGTTCGAGCATTGGATGATAAATCCTGCGAGCCCCGCCTTTCATATGCCGTACCGCATACCCCTTATTTTGGCACCAGCGAGCTCGCCGCGCTACTGACCTGGTCGCGCAGCCACTTGTGCTCGGAGGACTGGTGCACGCGCTGGTGCCACAGCTGGTAGAAGCGCATCGGCGGGAACTTGATCGGCACGGTAAAACTCTTCAGCGGCAGCGTGTGCTCGTAGAAGCGGATGAACTGCCGCCCCGTCGTCAGCACCAGGTCGCTCTGGGTCAGCATGTAGGGAATCACGCCGAAGTAGGGCGACTCGACCGCGACCTTGCGCTGCATGCCCTGGCGCTCCAGGAAGGCGTCGATGACGCCATGGTAGCCCGGCAGCATCTGGGTCGGCGCGACATGGGGCAGGCTCAGGTAGTCCTCGACCGTCATCGCGTCGGTGGCCGTACGCTTCGCGTAGGGGCTGTCGGCGCGCATGACGCAGGTGATCGGATCCTCGAACAGCTTGGAAATGTGCAGGTGGGGCGGCGGCTCGTCCCAGTTGGCGATCACCAGGTCCATGTCGCCATCGGACAGCATGCGCAGGTAGTCCAGGCCCGGCCCCAGGCTGTGGATCACCACCTTGCTGTTGGGCGAGCCGCGGCGCAGGGCGGCCACCACCTTGGGCAGGAACTGGGTGTCGAGATAGTCCGGCGCGGCGATGTGGAAGGTGCGCGCCGCCTGCTCGGGCACGAAGGGCGACTTCTTGACGAACAGGCTCTCGGCCTCGTCCAGGATGCGCTTGGCCGGATTCAGCAGGCTTTCGCCATGCTGGGTGGGCACCATGCCGCGCGCGCCGCGCACCAGCAGCGGGTCGCCGGTCAGCTCGCGCAGCTTGCGCAGCGAGGCCGAGATCGAGGGCTGGGGCTGGTTCAGCTTGAGCGCGACACGGGACACGTTCTTTTCTACCAGCAACAGATACAGGATGCGGATCAGGTGCAGGTCGAGGTGCTGGGGCAGGCTGGACATCGTTGCGTATATCAAGATGGATATGTCGAATATACGCTAGTTTTCATGTTGTTGTTGTGGAATCGGTTTATTGTCGAGGCATTCCATCAACAGGAAGCTCCATGGACGTGTCCGGCTATTTGACCCCGTATGCTCTCGAGTGGCTGAACCTGCTCGTGCGCTGGCTGCACCTCATCACCGGCATCGCCTGGATCGGCGCGTCCTTCTATTTCGTCTGGCTCGACAACACCATCCGCCCGCCCGCGCCCGGTTCCGAGCTGGCGAACAAGGGCGTGTCGGGCGAGCTGTGGGCCGTGCACGGCGGCGGCTTCTACAACCCGCAAAAATACCTGGTGGCGCCAGGCGAACTGCCGAAGGAGCTGCACTGGTTCAAATGGGAAGCGTATTCGACCTGGCTGTCGGGCTTCGCGCTGCTGTTCATCGTCTACTACTTCAACGCCCAGGCCATGATGGTCGACCGCGGCGTGGCCGACTTGTCGAGCTGGCAGGCGGTGGGCGTCGGCCTGGGCAGCCTGGTGCTGGGCTGGATCGTCTACGACCTGCTGTGCCGCTCGCCGCTGGGCAAGCGCGACCTGCCGGTGGGCGTGGCGGTCTTCCTGTTCCTGCTCGCGGCGAGCTGGGTGCTGACCCACCTGCTGAGCGGGCGCGCCGCCTACCTGCACGTGGGCGCGATGATCGGCACCATGATGGTGGCCAACGTGGCGATGGTGATCATCCCCGGCCAGCGCAAGATGGTGAACGCCATGCTGGCGGGCCAGAAGCCCGATCCCATGTACGGCATCAAGGCGAAGCAGCGCAGCGTCCACAACAACTACTTCACCTTGCCGGTGCTGTTCATCATGATCAGCAACCACTACGCCATGACCTACCGCCACGAGCATGCCTGGGCGGTGCTGGGCACGATCATGCTGGCGGGCGTGTTGATCCGCCACTTCTTCAACCTGCGCCACAAGGGCCGCATCGAATGGAAGTATCCGGCGGCGGGCGTGGCCCTGCTGCTGGGGCTCGCGGTGGCGATCGCACCGAAGCCGCCGAGCAGGGCTGCAGCCGGGACGGATGCGGCAGCGCAGTTCGCCGCCGTGCGCGCCATCGTCGGCGAGCGCTGCGTGGCCTGCCACGCCCGGCAGCCGACCCAGCCCGGTTTCGCCACGGCCCCAGGCGGCGTCATGCTGGATACCCCGGAACGCGTGCACCGGGACGCCGCGCGCATCTACCAGCAGACGGTGCAGACCAAGGCGATGCCGCTGGCGAACCTCACCAACATGACCGACGCCGAACGCGCCCAGATCGCCGCGTGGTTCGAGTCCGGCGCCAAGACAGGGAAGGACTGAATGGACACACAGCTGCGGGAGCGTCTGCTGCAATGGATCGACGCGCATTTCGACGAGGAAGTCGGCTTTCTCCAGCAGGTCGTGCGCATCCCGACCGATACGCCGCCGGGGAATAACGCGCCGCATGCGGAGCAGGTGGCCGCGATGCTGGAGGGCTTCGGCTGGCAGGCCGAGAAGCACGCCGTGCCCGGGCAGGAGGTGCGCGACTACGGCATGGAGAGCATCACCAACCTGATCGTGCGCCGCCCCTACGGCGCGGGCGGGCCGACCCTGGCGCTCAACGCTCATGGCGACGTGGTGCCGCCGGGCGAGGGCTGGACCCGGCCGCCCTACGGCGCGGTGGTGGAAGACGGCTTCCTGTACGGGCGCGCCGCCGCGGTGTCCAAGAGCGACTTCGCCACCTATGTCTACGCGGTGCGCGCGCTGGAAGCGCTGGGCGTGCCGCTCAAGGGGGCGCTGGAGCTGCACTTCACCTACGACGAGGAATTCGGCGGGCTGCTGGGGCCGGGCTGGCTGCTGGAGCAGGGCCTGACGAAACCGGACTACGTGATCGCGGCGGGTTTCGCCTACAACATCGTCACCGCCCATAACGCCTGCCTCCAGCTCGAAATCACCGTGCACGGCAAGGCCGGCCACGGCGCCATGCCGGAGACCGCGGTCGACGCGCTGCAGGCGGCGACCCGCATCCTGAACGCGATCTACGGCCAGTTGCCGGAACTGAAGAAGATCAGGAGCAGGGTGCCGGGCATCGATTCGCCGACCATGCTGGTGGGCCGCATCGACGGCGGCACCAATACCAATGTGGTGCCGGGCAAGGTAGTCATGAAGATGGACCGCCGCATGATTCCCGAGGAAGATCCGGTGGCGGTGGAAGCCCAGGTGCGCGCCCTGGTCGAGGAAGCGGTGCGCGATGTGCCCGGCATCCGGCTCGAGATCCGGCGCTTGCTGCTCTCGCACGCGCTGCGCCCGCTGCCGGGATCCGAAAAGCTGGTGGCCAGCCTGCAGCGGCATGGCCGCGCCGTGACCGGAGAAGAGATCAGCGCCCAGGGCACGCCGCTGTACGCGGACGCGCGCCTGTATGGCGAGCGCGGCATTCCGGCGGTGCTGTATGGCGCGGGGCCGCGCACGGTGCCGGAATCGAACGCCAAGAAGGCCGACGAGCGCCTGCTGCTGGACGACTTGCGCAAGGCCACCAAGGTGGTCGCGCTGACCCTGCTGGACTTCCTCGGGCCGCAGGGATGAATTACTTTTCCTCTGCCTCCGTGCGCGGCACGATGGCGAACTGCGGGCCGGTGCCGTAGTCCGGCTTGACGCTGCGCGCCATGAACTTGCGCCAGGCGCGCTGGCCTTCTTCGCCGAGCGCATCGGCGGCATAGGCCAGGGCCGGCTGCATGTTGGACGGGAAGCC
>CBIHLT010000214.1:0-8849 GCA_966210615.1 uncultured Massilia sp. | reverse complement strand
GTGTGGATGAGCCACGGCGACAAGGTGCTGGACATGCCGCCGGGCTTCAAGCTGATGGGCTCGACCGACAGCTGCCCGATCGCGGCCATGGCCGACGAAGAGCGCCGCTTCTACGCGCTGCAGTTCCACCCGGAAGTGACTCACACGAGCCAGGGCGAAGCCATCATCGGCCGCTTCGTGCACGAGATCTGCGGCTGCAAGTCGGACTGGAACATGCCCGACTACATCGGCGAAGCCGTCGCCAAGATCCGCGAGCAGGTCGGCACCGACGAGGTGATCCTGGGCCTGTCCGGCGGCGTCGACTCGAGCGTGGCCGCGGCCCTGATCCACCGCGCCATCGGCGACCAGCTGACCTGCGTGTTCGTCGACCACGGCCTGCTGCGCAAGGACGAAGGCAAGATGGTCATGGACATGTTCGCCAAGAACCTCGGCGTCAAGGTGCTGCGCATCGATGCGGAAAGCCAGTTCATGGGCCACCTGGCCGGCGTGAACGATCCGGAGCAGAAGCGCAAGATCATCGGACGCGAATTCGTCGAAGTGTTCCAGGAACAGGCCAAGCAGCAGGTGAACGCCAAGTGGCTGGCCCAGGGCACGATCTACCCGGACGTGATCGAATCGGCCGGCAAGGGCAAGAAGGGCCAGACCATCAAGAGCCACCACAATGTGGGCGGCCTGCCGGAGACCCTGAACCTGAAGCTGCTCGAACCGCTGCGCGAGCTGTTCAAGGACGAAGTGCGCAAGCTCGGTGTCGCCCTCGGCCTGCCGCACGACATGGTCTACCGCCACCCCTTCCCGGGCCCGGGCCTGGGCGTGCGCATCCTGGGCGAAGTGAAGAAGGAATTCGCCGACCTGCTGCGCGAAGCCGATGCGATCTTCATCGAAGAGCTGCGCAACACCCCGTTCGAAGTGCCGCACGTGCCGGGCATCGACGCCGGCAAGGCGCCGGTCAACTGGTACGAAGCGACCAGCCAGGCGTTTGCCGTGTTCCTGCCGGTGAAATCGGTGGGCGTGATGGGCGACGGGCGTACCTACGAATACGTGGTGGCGCTGCGCGCGGTGCAGACCCTGGACTTCATGACGGCGCAGTGGGCGCACCTGCCGCACGCGCTGCTGGGCAAGGTGTCGAACCGCATCATCAACGAAGTGCGCGGCATCAACCGGGTGGTGTACGACATTTCGGGCAAGCCGCCGGCGACCATCGAGTGGGAGTGACCTGAGTAAAGCAGGTAACTGACCTGTAGAGAAAATCAGGCGAGCCGCCGACCGTTCGTTGCTAACGGTCGGCGGCGTTTTTATGTGCCGCGGAGTTCGCTAAATATGATTCCCTTCACCTTCAACGACATCGAGGCAGGCGCACGCCTGGTCACGGCCCTGGTCCGCCAGGCGGCCGCCCTGCACGGCATGCCGATCACCTATCGCGACCTCCTCACGCTGGCGCGTTCCCTGCATCCGAAGGACGAGGTGCTCGGCCGCGCCGTCACGGTGGGCATCGGCCCCAAGCTGCTGTTCGTGGAAGCCTTCTGCGCCCAGCATGGCTATCCCAATCTGGCATGCCTTGCAGTGAACAAGGAGACCCTGCGGCCGCGGCCCGGCTACCAGGGCGACTGGGAAGCCGAGCGGCGCGCCGTCGCCGCCTTCGACTGGAGTGCGGCCGATACGCAGCTGGCAGCCTACGTAAATGCGATGCGCGCCAGGGTGCCGGCCCGGTTCAAGCCGCGCAAGGAACGGCCGGCGGACGTCGCCTGGTACGCCTACTTCTGTTCGCACCGGTCCGCCTGCGAAAAGTTGAACGCCGAGGACAAGCAGGAGATCATCAACCAGATGATGGCCGGACTGGATCCCGAGACGGCGCTTGGGCGCGTGCTCGCTGCAAAGCAGGAGTTCGGCAGCCTGTCCTGAAGCGCAGGGCTGCCGCGGACTACCTGCTCCGCTACTGTGCCGATTGCCGCGGCGCCGGACCCATGCGCGACTCCTGCTGGACCGGCGCGGGCCGGACCAAGGTCGCAGCGCCGCCCTGGCGCAGGATCGACTGCACCTGCGCCGCCGCGCGCGTCCCCGGTGTCCGCCGTCCCACGCCAAAGTCGCCGGGCCGGTTCAGGCCCGTGGCCACCACCGTGACGCGCATGGCGTCGCCCAGGCTGTCGTCGAATACCGCACCGAACTTGATGATGGCCTCGTCGCTGGTCTGTGCGCAGATCGTGTTCATCACCAGCTTGGTTTCGCGCAGCCGGAGGGTCTCTTCGGAAGCAGCGATGTTGACCAGCAGCCCGCGCGCGGCGCGCAGGTTGGAGCCATCGAGCAGGGGACAGGCGATCGCCTCTTCGGCCGCCTTGACCGCGCGGTCCTCGCCGGCGTGCTGGGCCGACCCCATCATCGCCATGCCGGTCTGGCGCATCACGGTGCGGACGTCCTCGAAATCGACGTTGACCATGCCGGGCACGGTGATGATTTCCGCGATGCCGGTGACCGCCTTGCTCAACACCTCGTCGGCGGCTGCGAAGGCACGCTTTTGCGTGATGTCCTCGCCCAGCACTTCCTCGAGACGGCTGTTGAGGACGATGACCAGCGAATCCACGCAGCGCGCCAGGGCCGCGATGCCTTCTTCGGCGACGCGCATGCGCCGCGGCCCCTCGAACTCGAAGGGTTTCGACACGACGCCGACGGTCAGGATGCCGAGCTCGCGCGCCACTTCGGCGACCACCGGCGCGGCGCCGGTACCGGTGCCGCCGCCCATGCCGGCGGTAAGAAAGACCATGTCGGCGCCCTTGAGCGCGTCGGCGATGGCGGCGCGCTCACGCAGCGCGCTTTCGCGCCCGACGATCGGATCGCTGCCGGCGCCAAGGCCGCCCTCGCCGAGCTGGATGCGCTTTTCGGTCTTGGTATTCGACAGCGCCTGGGCATCGGTGTTGGCGCAGATGAATTCGAAGCTGGCCATGTCGGACGAGGCCATGTGGCTGACGGCATTGCCGCCTGCGCCGCCGACACCGATCACCTTGATGACCGTTGCCGGTTGGGGAAATATTGATTCGGACAAGGAATACTCCGTTTGAAAAAATGACTGCCGGCGTGCGGCGCCATGGCTGCGTCTCAGCCTCGACGGGCGCCGGCAACTGCCGAGCCCATAAGACTAAAGGCAAGGGCGCGCACGAGAAAGTGAGAAATCGTTTCAAACGCAAGCATTTGTAAGATTGCGTGCAAGCGGCAAAGAGCCTTGTTCCAACCATCCAGCTGGCCGATGTCAACAGTGAAATTAGAATTCCCCTTAGGTAATAAGGCGAATCGCAGTCCAGGGAGGGGGAACGTGGCTAGGCGCGGCAAGCTTCGTGGCTCGGGGCTGGATGGCGCCCCGGGGTGAGGGGCGGCGCTAGAATCGGCCATGAAGATACGCCATCTGGAGCCGGCAGGATGCCGATGAAAATCGATGCTCAGCGTTTTTGCGTGAACGGGGAACGCAGGATCAGCCTGGAAGCCTTGCCGACCGCGGTCGACAGGGTGTACCGGTCGAAGCTGCACTACCGCAACATCCTGAACCGGCACGTTGCCCGGCTCAGCGCACGGCAGCAGGTCCTGTTCGCTTCGAACAGCCACGCGCTCCTGCTGGTCTTCCAGGCGATGGATGCGGCGGGAAAGGACGGAGCCATCAAGCATGTGATGTCGGGCGTGAATCCCCAGGGTTGCCAGGTGCATAGCTACAAGCACCCGGTCCCACGGGAGCTGCAGCACGATTTCCTCTGGCGTACTACCCTCGACCTCCCTGAACGCGGGCAGATCGGCATTTTCAACCGTTCTTATTACGAGGAGGTCCTGATCGCCCGCGTCCATCCGGAGATCTTGCGCAGCGAAGGGCTGCCGGCCGCGCGCGGCGAAACGATCTGGCGCGAGCGCTACCGCTCGATCAGGAACCTGGAACGGCACCTGTCTGCCAACGGAACCCGCATCGTCAAGATATTCCTGCATATCTCGCAGGAGGAGCAGAAGAAGCGCCTGCTCAAGCGGATCGAGGATCCGAAGAAGAACTGGAAATTCAGCCCCGCCGACGTCCAGGAGCGGGCGTTCTGGAGCGCCTACATGATGGCCTACGAAAATTGCATCAACCGGACCAGCACCCACGCGTCGCCCTGGTATGTGGTGCCGGCCGACGACAAGAAGAACGCACGGCTGATCGTTTCCCAAATCGTCCTCGACGCGCTCCGCGAGCTCAAGCTCAGGTATCCACGCGCGGACGCCGGCCAGCGCGAAGTATTGCAGGCGATCCGTCGGCGCCTGCTCGAATGACGGCGCGCCGCCGCGGCGCTGGGTCTCGTTACGAGAATATTCTTTGGGCAGATAGGCGGCAGTCACGGGCCGGCTCCGCTCGTGCGTCTTGTTGCCTGCCAGGTCTGGCGATCATCCGGCGCCGCGCCTGACCTTATCCCGCGTCGGTCCCCACGCGGTATACACGACGCCGGCGCCCAGCCGCTCGGCCAGGCGTGCAGCCAGCACGCCGGGCGCCGCGGTGTTCAGCCGTCCATGCTCGACATACGACACCGCTTGCCCGACCTGGTCGAGGCAGCTGAGCGCCAGGTTCAGGGTCGCGGCGACGCCGGGGTAGAGAAGGGCGTCGGCAAAGTCGGTGCGGATGCTCCGCTCGAGCAGGTCGAGGTCGAGGTGGGCGAAACGGAGCGCACCCTGGAACTCGTTCGGGATATTCGTGCTGTCCCGGATACCGGCATACGGTTTGCCGGGTAGTTCATTGGCCAAGGGGCCGGCGCCGTGCCGCGTCAGGTAGGCGCGGCTGACGTAGGTAACGTCGAGCGCCCCGATCCCGGCTTCCGCGGCAAGGTCGAGCGCATTGCGGATGCCGGTATGCGAGCGCGTCACGTAGGGAAACGCGCCGCGGTCCTGGTCGAGCAGCAGGCCTTGCGCGCCCTCGAAGACGACTTGCGCATACTCCGCGAGCACCTCCGGCCCCGCCGCATGGGTCGCGCGGCGGAACCGCATGGCCTCGTGCGCGAAGCGCTGCATGGCGGCGTCGCTGGCGAGCCATTCGGCGGCCTGGGCGTCGAGGGCGGGAATCCCGAGCGCGGCCAGGCGCGCGGGCACATAGTCGTCCCGGATCGCGGCCAGCCGGTGCAGCAGATAGCCGGCGCCATGGCGCAAGTCGGCGACGCTCAGCCCGAACCCGGGGACCAGGTTGCGTTCGATGGTCTCGCCGAATCCCATGCCGCAGCTGCCGTGCCGGCCATTTCCGCGGTGGCGCTCGGCGATCTGGTTGATCAGGATGTCGTAGGGCGTCGATACCGGCGCCCGGCCGTCGACAAAGACGGGCGGCAGCGCCGGCAGGCCGGCCGCTTCCAGCGCCGCAGCCTCTTTGAAGAACAGCGTCGGGTGGCACACGACATGGCGCGACAGGAAAGTCGCCGCGCCAACCAGGCTGCCGCTGCCGAAGTGCGAGAACACATGGCGCGCGCCCTCCGGCGTGGTCACGGTATGGCCGGCCTGGGCACCGCCATTGAAGCGCACCACGATCCCGGCTGTTCCGGCCGGCGCGGCATGGTAGTCGGTCATCAGGCCCTTGCCCTCGTCGCCGTAGTTGGCCCCGATGACCGCTTTGGCCGTGCTCCGCATGGTCAGAACCGCACCAGTCCGAGGAGCGACTTCACCCGGCTTGCCGGCAAGCCGCCCAGCGCGTGCGCCACCACCACCGAGGTGTCGCCGGACCAGCTCTTCGCGACCGTGTCGCGGTCGCGGCCTTCGTTGACTTCGATCGCCGAGACAACGACTTCGGCCAGCCGGCGGTAGTCTTTCAGCCGCAGCACCCGCTGGCCCAGCAGGGCGCGCCACTTCGTCAGCACCTGCGGCAGGTGCGCGCGGGCATAGCTGCCTTCCTCGACCACCACGTGGAACACGTGGTACATGCGCGAGACCAGCGTCAGCAGTTCGTGGACCGACAGGTCGCGCTGCAGCGAGTCGCCGAAGATCGACGCGGCGTGGGCGGCCAGCAGTTCCTCCGGCGGTTCCTCGTCGCCGACGGTGAACAGGTAGCCTTTCTTGTTGCGCTTTTCAAAGCAGTCGATCTGCGTATGCTGCGCGGCGAAATACCAGGGCAGGTGATAGCCCTCGTGCCGGTTGCCGCCGCCGCCTTTTTCGAGCCAGATCATCTTGAGCTGCTCCGCGATGCGGATATCGGCTTCGAATTGCGTCACTTGCAGGGGCGCGTCGTCGCAGTACGAATCGCCGATGCCGCAGGCCAGGATGTGCGGGTCCGACACCGGCTTGCGCTTCAGGATCTCCTCGACCAGCGTCCCCAGGCCCTCGCGCGCCATCGTATCGGCGATGATCCCCATGGAACCGGTCACGTCCAGCCCGATGACGATCGCATTCGACGCCGGATTGGCCAGCGAATCGCGCGACTCGCGCACCACCCTGTACGGATTCAGGGCAGGATGCATGCCCGACGAAGTGAAGATCTCTTCGGTCCGTTTGCCGACCGTTGCCGCCGACGCGCGCTTCCAGTCCTCCGCATCCCAACGCATTCCACCCATCATGCTCTCCTTAATCGTAGATATCGCTTTGTGTGAGCGGCAGTTCGGCGAAGCGACGTGCGCCGAAACTGTCATGCAGAACCTGGGTTCGCCAGGTCCGGTATTCGTCGATCGGGTCATCGAACGCGGGCAGCCGCAGCCACTCGATCATGGCTTGCGCGGCGGCGCTTTCCCGCGCCAGGCGCGCGCCGCTGATGTCCCCCAGGAGTTCGCGGCCGACGGCGCGCACCAGTTCCAGGTCGGTGCGGATGCCGGCCCGCCTGGTGCACAAGAGATCGTGCGGCGCCCACGCGAGGGTGTTGGCCGGCGCCGCGACCATGCGCTCGCCGCTGGCGGCCGCATACCACCACCCGCCCAGGACCGCCACGCTGTGGTCGGACGGCGACATGAAACAGGTATCGGGCGACAAGGCGTTGTGGGTGATGCCCGCGAAGTGGAAATAGCAGCACAGGTTCAGCAGTGAACTCAGCACCCAGGCGACATGGCGCGGGTCCAGGCGTCCGCCGAAGTGGTCGAGCACGTCGCGCAGCAGCAGGAGGTCGGGCCGCTTGCGCATGACAATGACATACGCGGCCTCGGTCCCGGTCCGGAAGGCGCCGGCGAAAGGAAAGGCCGGCAGATGGCGGGCGACCTGCTCGCGCATCCTGTCGTCGGCAAAGCGGAAACCGCGGATGGTGCGCTCCGCCTGGTGGACCAGGTCGGCATGCGCGCGGTCGATCTCGAACGCCACCACGGTATTGGCCACTGCCATGGCCCCCAGTTCGAAGCGGTGGCGACGCAAATAACCGATGTCGTAGGTCCTGCCGTCGACGGCGGCGAGCCGCAGGACGCCCCGGCATGGCCAGTCGCCGCTGGCGATCTTTTCCTCCGCCTTCCCGAGCATGCGCTGGATGTGCTGGAACACGGCCCGCGCGCCGGGGTAGGGGTTGCGGTCCGGATGCCATCTCATCGCGAGGGTGCGGTAAGCCTTCTTGACTTCGTCGGGGCCGCCTTTGAACAGGCGTTCGGGTTTGTCTTCCGGAATGGCCAGCAGCGCGGCGGCGGAAAGGGTGGCGGAGACGGTGTCCATGCTGTTTCCTTGATCGATGGACACATCCTAGCACGTTTCTCGTAAAATGCAACAAACATCAAACGGCGCCTGCTTTTGTCCTGTGTGCAATTACATGGGCGTGTCGTATGATTCGTGCGTTAATCGCAGCCGACAATAATCATGAATCGACACGAAACTCCGCTGGCGCTGGTCGATGTGGCGCTGTTCACCATCCAGGACGGGCGTCTCTCGCTGCTGCTGGCGACGCGCAAGAACAAGGACGAGCCCTATTTCGGCGCGCTGGCGCTGCCCGGGGGCGCCATCCATATGGACGAGGACGACGATGCGCAGGACGCGGCCAGGCGGGTCGTCCGCACCAAGCTCGGTATCGATCCTCCCTACCTGGAGCAGCTGTACACCTTTTCCGGCCGCCTGCGCGACCCGCGGCGCTGGTCGCTGTCGGTTGCCTATTACTCGCTGGTGCCGGAGAAGGTGCTCGACGAGACGCGTATCGAAGGCTTGCTGTTCGTGCCGGTGGATGGCATTCCAGAGCTGCCTTTCGACCACAACGCGATCGCCGACATGGCCGTGCGGCGGCTGCGCGACAAGTCGACCTATTCGTCGCTGCTGACCTTCCTGCTGCCGCCGGAGTTCACGATTCCCGAACTGCATGCGGTCTACGAGCAGGTCACCGGCTCCACGACCAACATCGCCGCGTTCCGGAAGAAGGTGCTGGACGAGGGCATCATCGAAGCGACCGGCGAGCGGCGCAAAGGCGGGCAGCACCGGGCGCCCGACCTGTACCGGCGCAAAGGCGCCGGCTTGCAGGCATTGAAACGGACGATCTAGGCCGGCGCGCCCACACTGGACCAGCCATGGCCGGTTTTGCGCGCTCTCCACGAAACTGAGGCGCCGGGAAGGCAAAACTGCCTTGGCGCCTGATTATTGCGATTAAGATATTGCCCTACCTGCGCTTCCGAGGCGAGCAATGTCGACACACACGCAGCAACGCATGCACCTGCTGTTCCTGACCGCGATCTGCGGCCTGGGCGGCCTCCTGTACGGGATCGATATCGGCATCATCGACCCCGCCTTGCCCTACCTGCACCGCGCCACCAGCCTCACCGAAGGGCAGCTGTCGCTGGTGGTGGCGGCGGTGATGGCGGGCTCGATCCTGGGCTCGGTGGTGGCGGGCATGCTGGCGGACTGGCTGGGACGCCGGCCGATGATGATCGTCAGCGCGCTGCTGTTCGTCGGCAGCGTGGCCGTGATCTATTTGTCGCAGTCCTTCCTTC
>CBIHLT010000213.1:0-8890 GCA_966210615.1 uncultured Massilia sp. | reverse complement strand
TTGTCTTGAATATTCAAGGTGGGAACGCTGACGCTGGACGGAGTGGGATCCTTGAAATTGAAGGCATTCAGGACAAGGCTTGAGGGGATGGCTTGACGCTCCGGCGACCAGCGGTCGATGGCATCCTCTTCCAGCGCGCTGCCTTCACCATGGAAGCGGACTTCCACGGCACCGTCGATTGCGGGCGCTTGCGTCGAATTGCTGCCAATGACGAGCTTGTGGCCGCTGGCGTCATGCTCGTACCAGTAGTACCAGCCTGAGGCTTCCCAACGCCGGCTCAGGTAGTTGAAATCGGTCTCGTCGAACTGGCAGGCGTCTGTCATGACGGGATCGTCCCCGGTCACGCGCCAATCCCATTGGGCCCGCGCGCCGTAGTCCCGGAATATCTCTTCCGTCTGGTCCCGCAGGCTTTTCCCATGGAACAGGTAGTTATCCTTGCGCAGGCCAAGGAATTTCAGCCAGGGACCGAGCCTTGCTTCGTAAAAGGTGATGCCACCATCGGAATGGATGCGGCGGAAGCTGAACACGTAGCCGGAGAAGTAGCGCAAGCTGCCATCCCTGCGTACCAGTTCGATATTGAGCAGCTTGCCTTGCATCTCCTTGAGGGCAAGGTCGGAGGCGTCGCACAGCAACTCGACCGTGAACTCGAAATCCCTCGACAGGCTTTCCGTTGCGTCGATCTTGTTGACAAGGAGTTGGGCGCCCGGGGCGTCATCCTTGGGGAAAGACAGGCGAAGGATACGGTCGTGCTGCCTGTCATGAAGCAAATCGTGAATGGACCGACGTAAGTGACTCATGCGCGGTCCTGGACGTGCTCGATGTAGAGGTAGGGGATGGTCAGGGCAGCGACAGGATGTGTAACACGATTGAAGCTGGATTGCCTTGTCATATTCCTCACCTAGAAACGACGTTGCTCGTTGAACGAGCAAACAGCATTATCCAAGTTGACATCGAGGAACTTGACCAACCGCAAGCTGAAAAACGCAGTTGATCGCAGCAAATGTTGAGAGCGGACTTCGGCGACGGAAAGCAACTCGGCCCTGCTAACGCAGGCTCACCTCTTCGGGTGACACCCGCCGGGCTGCCATATTCTTTCAAAGCAATTAACAAGCATTGCTGCATTGCAGCATCTCCAGCTGTGAAATAAGCGTCTTCACTCCCTTTTTAGGTAACTTCCCCCACCCAGGTGGTGGGTTGCCTCTGAGCATTTGTTGATATAATTCAACAAATTGCGATTGTGTGAGACATACATATCTCTTCAAAAACAACTACTTACGAGCATAAAATTAGTGACTCGTGAGTTAGTTGTGTTGTAATCGCACGTCGATCCAGCCTCCAAAACGGAGGGGCCGCCAGCAAGCCTTGCCCTTTCTGCACTACAATACCGAATTCCCCAAATATTAATTACGCTGTGCCAAACCTAGTCGAAATTCGCGATCTGCACTTTGCGTACGGAGAGCGTTCCATCCTGTCGAACCTCCGCATGGACTTCCCACGCGGCAAGCTCATTGCCGTCATGGGTGGTTCAGGCTGTGGCAAGACCACTGTGCTGCGCCTGATCGGCGGCCAGATCCGCCCCCAGCGCGGCGAAGTCCGCGTCGGCGGTGAAGTCGTGCACCAGCTCGACACCGACGGCCTCTACCGTCTGCGTCGCCGCATGGGCATGCTGTTCCAGTTCGGCGCCCTGTTCACCGACCTGTCAGTCTTCGATAACGTGGCCTTCCCGCTGCGCGAGCACACGAACCTGCCGGAAGAGCTGATCCGCGACCTCGTGTTGATGAAGCTCAACGCCGTCGGCCTGCGCAATGCGCACCGCCTGAAACCGGCCGAGATCTCGGGCGGCATGGCCCGCCGCGTCGCCGTTGCCCGCGCGGTCGCGCTGGACCCCGAACTGATCATGTACGACGAGCCCTTCGCCGGCCTCGACCCGATCTCGATGGGCGTCACCGCCAACCTGATCCGCAACCTGAACGACGCCCTCGGCTCGACCTCGATCCTGGTCTCGCACGACGTGCACGAATGCTTCGCCATCGCCGACTATGTGTACTTCATGTCGGCAGGCAAGATCGTCGCGGAAGGCACGCCGGCCGAGCTGCGCGTCTCGGAAGACCCCTACGTGAAGCAGTTCGTCAACGCGGCCCCGGACGGCCCCGTGCCCTTCCACTACCCCGGCAAATCGCTGGCCGAGGACCTGGGCCTGGGAGCGAGCAAATGATCGCCCGCATCCTGGAAACCATCGGCCGCACCGTGCGTGAAAGCATCGCCAGCCTGGGCTTCGCCACCCGCGCCTTCTTCAACCTGCTGGGCGTGTCGCTGGGGGCCTTCCGCCGCCCCGCGCTGATCTCGGAGCAGGTCCACTTCATCGGCAACTATTCGCTGGTGATCATCATCGTGTCCGGCCTGTTCGTCGGCATGGTGCTGGGCCTGCAGGGTTATTACACCCTGAACCAGTACGGCGCCGAGCAGAAGCTGGGCCAGGTGGTGGCGCTGGCGCTGACCCGCGAACTGGGCCCGGTCGTGACCGCGCTGCTGTTCGCCGGCCGCGCCGGCACCTCGCTCACCGCGCAGATCGGCCTCATGAAAGCCGGCGAGCAGCTGTCCGCCATGGAAATGATGGCGATTAACCCGGTGCAGCGCGTGCTCGCGCCGCGTTTCTGGGCCGGCGTGATCGCCATGCCGGTGCTGGCCACCGTGTTCTCGGCCGTCGGCGTGCTGGGCGGCTACCTGGTCGGCGTGCAGCTGATCGGCGTGGACGAAGGCGCATTCTGGTCGCAGATGCAGTCCGGCGTCGATGTGCGAGCTGACGTACTGAACGGTGTGCTGAAGAGCTTTATCTTTGGTGTCGCGGTGACCTTTACTGCCCTGTTCCAGGGCTATCAGGCCCAGCCGACGCCGGAAGACGTGTCGCGCGCCACCACGCGCACCGTCGTGATCGCTTCGCTGATGGTCTGGGGGCTGGACTTCATCATGACCGCCCTGATGTTCAACAAGTAAAGAATTAATTCGTTCCGTAAGGTATTCACATGCATCGCAAAACTATCGACGTCTGGGTCGGCCTGTTCGTCCTGCTGGGTCTGGCCTCGCTGCTGTTCCTGGCCCTGAAGGCCGGCAACATGAGCACCATTTCGTTTAGCAAGACCTATGCCGTGACTGGCAAGTTCGACAACATCGGCGGCCTCAAGCCGCAGGCGCCGGTCAAGAGCGCCGGTGTCGTGGTCGGCCGCGTGGGCGAGATCAGCTTCGACGACAAGACCTACCAGGCCTTGGTGCGCCTCGATCTCGAGCCCTCGTATAAATTCCCGAAGGACAGCTCGCTCAAGATCTTGACCGCTGGCCTGCTGGGTGAGCAGTACATCGGCATCGAACCGGGTGGCGACACCCAGAACCTGGTCGACGGCGACCGCATCAACCGCACCCAGTCGGCTGCGGTGCTGGAAGACCTGATCAACCAATTTATTTATAGCAAGGCCGCTGAAGGAAAGGAAGGTAGCGAATGAACCACGTTCCCCGTACCGCCAGCCGCGCCTCCGCGCTTGCCGCCGTCGCGGCAGTGCTGACGCTCACCGGCTGCGCCTCGACCGCGACCAATCCGCAGGATCCGTTCGAAGGCTATAACCGCGCGGTGTTCAGCTTCAACGATGCAGTCGACCGCACCGTGCTCAAGCCGACCGCCACCGCCTACAAGGACTACACCCCGGGCCCCGTCCAGACCGGCGTGAACAATTTCTTCGGCAACCTGTCGGACGCCTGGAGCGGCGTCAATAACTTGCTGCAAGGCAAGGGGCAGGCGGGCGTGGGCGACTTGACCCGTTTCGCCTTCAACTCGACCTTCGGTATTCTGGGCGTGCTCGACATCGCTTCGGAAGCGGGTATCCCGAAACACAACGAGGATTTCGGCCAGACCCTGGGCGTCTGGGGCGTTCCAAGCGGCCCCTACTTGATGTTGCCCTTGTTGGGCCCATCTACGGTCCGTGACACCGCGGCCTTGCCGGCCGACATAGGCGCCGACATCTGGAAATATAAGCAGCCTGACAACTGGCGCAACATCGGCAACGTCGTGCGCGTGGTCGACAAGCGCGCCACCTTGCTGGACGCCACCAGCCTGCTGGAAGACGCCGCCCTGGACCGCTACGACTTCATCCGCGACGGCTACATGCAGCGCCGCCAGAGCCAGGTCTACGACGGCAATCCGCCGGAAGCTCCTGCGGAAAAGGATGCGGATTCACAAGTTGTTCCGCAGCCGGTGTCATCCGAAAAGCAGTAAGAAGAGTTAACCGGTTAGTGCCGCGAACCGTCCCACCGGGCCGGTTGCGCGGCTGCCAACGAAAGGAAAAGCCCTACATGAAGCCACTCATCCAGTTGATCGCCACCGCGACCGCCAGCGTCGCCTTCGCCACCGCCGCCATCGCCGCGCCGGCCGCCACCGCAGAAGCGCCGGACGTCTTCGTCAAGCGCATCAGCACCGAGATCCTCGACGCCGTCAAGGCCGACAAGGAAATCCAGGCCGGCAACCGCAACAAGATCATGAGCCTGGTGAACACCAAGATCCTGCCGTACGTCGATTCCGAAAAGATGACCCAGCAGGCGGCCGGCCGCTTCTGGCGCCAGGCCACCCCGGAGCAGCAGAAGCGCCTGTCGGACGAGTTCCGCACCCTGCTGGTGTACACCTACGCCGGCGCGCTGTCGCAGGTCGACAACCAGACCGTCGAGTTCAAGCCGCTGCGCGCCGAGCCGGGCGCCACCGACGTCGAAGTGCGTTCGCAGGTGAACGTCTCGCGCGGCGAGCCGGTCACCCTGAACTACCGCGTCGCCAAGGGCGCGCAGGGCTGGAAGATCTATGACCTGAATGTGATGGGCGCCTGGCTGGTCGAGACCTACAAGGGCACCTTCACCAGCCAGATCAACAAGGGCGGCATCGATGGCCTGATCAAGACCCTGGCCGAACGCAACGCGCAGCTGGCCAACAAGCCGCTGAAGGCGCCGAAGTAATGGCCGAGGCCAACGTCATGCTCTCGCTCGACGCCCTGACCTTCCAGACCGCACCCGCGGCGCTGGAGCAGGGTGCGCAGGCGATCCGGGCCGGCGAAACCGTGTTCGACCTGGGCGGCGTCAAGGCCGCCGATTCGTCGGGCGTGGCCATGCTGCTGGCCTGGCAGCGCCGCGCGCAACAGGCGGGCCAGCGCCTCAGCTTCATCAACGTTCCCGAGAACGTGCGCACCCTGGCGGCCCTGTACGGGGTCGACTCGCTGCTGCCGCAGCAATGATGCGCGGCGGGCTCGCCCGCCGCCTTCTTTTTCTTCCGCCGCCACAGCAGGGCGCGCCGCGAAAATCCCCTGTCGCTCTTGACATTGCGAATTCCCCTATAATGGGCTGTTTCACCGCACCGTCCCGCGCGTCCGCGCCTCCCCAACAAGAATGACAGCGATCCAGATCAGCAACGTCGAGAAAAGCTACAAGGGCTTCAAGGCCCTCAAGGGCGTTTCCCTGACCATCGAGGAAGGCGAATTCTTCGGCCTTCTCGGCCCGAACGGCGCCGGCAAGACCACCTTGATTTCCACCATCGCGGGCCTGATCCGCCCCGACGCCGGCAGCGTGCGCGTGCACGGCCACGACGTGGTGGGCGACTTCCGCGAAGCGCGCATGCGCCTGGGCGTGGTGCCGCAGGAGCTGGTGTTCGATCCCTTCTTCACGGTGCGCGAAACCCTTCGCCTGCAGTCCGGCTACTTCGGGATCAAGAACAACGACGCCTGGATCGACGAGGTGATGCACAACCTCGACCTGACCAACAAGGCCGACGTCAACATGCGTGCCCTGTCCGGCGGCATGAAGCGGCGCGTGCTGGTGGCCCAGGCCCTGGTGCACAAGCCGCCCGTGATCGTGCTCGACGAACCGACCGCCGGCGTGGACGTGGAGCTGCGCCAGACCCTGTGGAAGTTCATCTCGCGCCTGAACCGCGAAGGCCACACCGTGGTCCTGACCACCCACTACCTGGAAGAAGCCCAGGCCATGTGCCAGCGCGTGGCCATGCTCAAGCTGGGCCAGGTGGTGGCGCTGGACACCATGCCCAACCTGCTGCGCCGCGTGTCCGGCTCGCAGCTGGTGGTGCACCTCAAGAGCGGCGACCTGCCGGACGGCCTGCGCCACCTGGTCTCGCACGACGAGCATAACAACGGCAACAAGTACACCTTGCGCGTGAACGACTATTCCGAGGTGGAGCCGATCCTGGCGCGCCTGCGCGAATCCGGCGCCGTCATCGACGAGATGCAGCTCGAGCAGGCCGACCTGGAAGACATCTTCATCCAGATCATGGAGGAGGGCAAGCAATGAACCTGTTCTCCGTGGGCTTCCGCACCCTGTTCTACAAGGAGTCGCTGCGCTTCTGGAAAGTCGCGACCCAGACCGTGGCCGCGCCGATCGTCACCGCCATGCTCTACCTGCTGATCTTCGGCCACGTGCTCGACGGCCGGATCGAGATGCTGGAAGGCGTGTCCTACACCGCCTTCCTGATCCCGGGCCTGGTGATGATGAGCGTGCTGCAGAACGCATTCGCCAACTCCTCGTCCTCGCTGATCCAGTCGAAGATCACCGGCAACCTGGTCTTCATCCTGCTGCCGCCGCTGTCGCATGCCGAGATCCTGTCGGCCTACGTGCTGGCCTCGGTGCTGCGCGGGATCGCGGTCGGGGCCGGCGTGTTCCTGGTCACCGCCTGGTTCGCCCACCTGAGTTTCGTGGCGCCGCTGTGGATCGTGGCCTTCGCCTTCCTGGGCGCGGCCATCCTCGGCACCATGGGCGTGATCGCCGGCATCTGGGCCGAGAAATTCGACCAGCTGGCCGCCTTCCAGAACTTCCTGATCATGCCCGCCACCTTCCTGGCCGGCGTGTTCTATTCGATCCAAAAACTGCCGCCCTTCTGGCTCGCCGTCTCGCATTTCAACCCGTTCTTTTATATGATTGACGGGTTCCGCTACGGTTTCTTCGGCAAGTCCGACGTCTCGCCCTGGACCAGCCTGGCCATCGTCGCCGTGTTCTTCGCGGTGCTGGCGGCAATTGCGATCAACATGCTCAAGCGTGGCTACAAGCTGCGCCACTAATAAAGAATTCACTTGGAGTTTGTCGTGGAAACCACACCAGAACTGATCCACAGCTACATCAGCGCCGGCCTCGAATGCACCCATTTGCAGGTCGAAGGCGACGGCCGCCACTTCACGGCCGTGATTGTGTCGCCGGCCTTCGCCGGCAAGCGCCCTATCCAGCGCCACCAGTTGGTGTACGCCGCGCTCGGCGACCGCATGCGCGAGGAAATCCACGCGCTGTCGATGAAAACCCTGACCCCTGAAGAATTCGGAGGCTAAGCATGGACAAGCTCCAGATCGTCGGCGGCAAGCGCCTGAACGGTGAAATCCCGGTATCCGGCGCCAAGAACGCGGCGCTGCCCATCCTGTGCGCCGGCCTGCTCACGGCAGGCGATGTGCGCCTGTCGAACGTGCCGCGCCTGCACGACGTGCGCACCATGCTGCGCCTGCTCGAACAGACCGGCCTCAAGGTCGACCAGGACGACGAGAACGTCACCCTGAACGGCGCCAACATCACCTCGCTGGAAGCTCCCTACGAGCTGGTCAAGACCATGCGCGCCTCGATCCTGGTGCTCGGCCCGCTGCTGGCGCGCTTCGGCGAAGCCAAGGTCTCGCTGCCGGGCGGCTGCGCCATCGGCTCGCGCCCCGTCGACCAGCACATCAAGGGCCTGCGCCAGATGGGCGCCGAGATCACCATCGAAGGCGGCTACATCTACGCCAAGGCGCCCAACAAGCTGCAGGGCGCGCGCATCCACACCGACATGATCACCGTGACCGGCACCGAGAACTTCCTGATGGCCGCCACCCTGGCCGTCGGCGAGACCGTGCTGGAAAACGCCGCGCGCGAGCCGGAAGTGACCGACCTGGCCAACCTCCTGGTGTCCATGGGCGCGAAGATCGAAGGCATCGGCACCGACCGCCTGGTGATCCAGGGCGTGCCCGAACTGCACGGCGCCGAACACGCGGTGATTTCGGACCGCATCGAAGCCGCCACCTTCCTGTGCGCGGTTGCGGCCACCGGCGGCGAGATCGTGCTGACCAACACCCGCACCGACATCTTCGACGTGGCCCTCGACAAGCTGCGCGAAATGGGGCTGCAACTGAGCGTGTCCGGCAACACCATCCGCGCGCGCATGGACGGCCGCCCGAACCCGGTATCCTTCCGCACCACCGAATATCCGGGCTTCCCGACCGACATGCAGGCCCAGTTCATGGCCGTGAACACGATCGCCTCGGGCCCGAGCCGCGTGACCGAGACCATCTTCGAAAACCGCTTCATGCACGTGCAGGAAATGAACCGCCTGGGCGCCTCGATCCACACCGAAGGCAACACCGCCTTCATCAGGGGCGTGGACCGCCTGGTCGGCGCGCCCGTGATGGCGACCGACCTGCGCGCCTCGGCCTCGCTGGTGATCGCCGGCATGGCGGCCGAAGGCACGACCCTGGTGGACCGCATCTACCACCTGGACCGCGGCTACGACCGCATGGAAGTAAAGCTGTCGGCCGTGGGCGCCGACATCGTCCGCATCAAGTAAGCATGAATCCGAACAGTCAAAACACGAGTTCCGGCCTGATCCTGGCGCTGTCCAAGGGCCGCATCTTCGAAGATACCCTGCCGCTGCTCGCGGCGGCGGGCATCGAGGTGCTGGAAAACCCCGAGACCTCGCGCAAGCTGATCCTGCCGACCAACGACCCCGGCGTGCGCGTGCTGATCGTGCGCGCCAGCGACGTGCCGACCTATGTCCAGCACGGCGCCGCCGACTTCGGCGTGGCCGGCAAGGACGTGCTGCTCGAGCATGGCGGCGAAGGCCTGTACC
>CBIHLT010000212.1:0-9025 GCA_966210615.1 uncultured Massilia sp. | reverse complement strand
CGATTTCCTTCCAAATTATCCCGGACAGCAGTGCGCGAAGGCGGGGATGACGTTGACACGCTAACGGTGGAAGTTAGCGCGACAACCTCTCCAGCTTCGCCACCGACAGGTCCAGCACCTTCATCCCCGCCGATCCGAAGTTGATCTGCGCACGCGCCGCGCCCGCCCCGCCTTCGATGTTCACGATCACGCCCTCGCCGAACTTGGCGTGCGACACCGCTTCGCCCACGCGCCAGCCGCTGCCGCCGCCGTTGCTGGACTTCCGGGTGATCTGCTGCGCGATCCGGTTGTCGGTGCCGTTGCGGAATTCCGCATCGTCCCAGGCCGTCGTCGACTTGCGCCCGGAGAACCAGTTGGTCTGCACGCGCGGCGACAGCCACTTGAGCGATTCTTCCGGCAGCTCCTCCAGGAAGCGCGACTTCATGTTGAAGCGCGTCTGGCCATGCAGCATGCGCTGCTGGGTAAAGCTGATATACAGGCGCCGGCGCGCGCGCGTGATCGCCACGTACATCAGGCGCCGTTCCTCGTCCAGGCCATCGGTCTCGCGCGCGCTGCTCTCGTGCGGGAACAGGCCCTCTTCCAGGCCGGTGATGAACACGGCGTCGAATTCCAGGCCCTTGGCCGAGTGCACCGTCATCAGCTGCAGCGCGTCCTGGCCCGCCTGGGCCTGGGCGTCGCCCGCTTCCAGCGAGGCATGGGTGAGGAAAGCCGACAGCGGCGACATCACCGTGGGCAGCGGCGCGCCGCCGTCCAGCACTTCGATGCCGTCCTGGTCCAGCAGGGCTTCGCCGGCCTGCGGCAGCGCCTGCGGCCCCAGGTGGGCCGGCGCCTGGACGCCGAAGCCTTCCTCCTGCACGAACTGGGTGGCCGCGTTGACCATCTGCTCCAGGTTCTCGATGCGGTCCGCGCCCTCTTTTTCGTTCTGGTAGTGCTGCAGCAGGCCGCTGCGCTCGAGCACCACGCGCACCAGTTCGGGGAGCGCCAGCTGCTGGGTCTCGAAGCGCGCCGATTCGATCAGCTTCACGAAGGCCCCCAGCGAGGAGCCGGCCTTGCCGGTCATGTAGGGCACCGCCGCGTACAGCGAAATGCCGTAGGTGTCGGCCGCCATCTGCAGCTGCTCGATCGAGCGCACGCCGATGCCGCGCGTGGGGAAGTTCACCACGCGCAGGAAGGCCGAGTCGTTGTGAGGATTGTCCATCAGCTGCAGGTAGGCGATGGCGTGCTTGACCTCGGCGCGCTGGAAGTAGCGCAGTCCGCCGTACACGGTGTAGGGCAGCCCTGCCGCGAACAGCGCGTGCTCGATCACGCGGCTTTGCGCGTTGGAGCGGTACAGGATGGCGATCTCGCTGCGCGGCATGCCGGCCGACATCAGGCTCTTGGCTTCCTCGATGATCCACTGCGCCTCTTCCAGGTCGGACGAGGCTTCATAGACGCGCAGCTGCTCGCCCTGGCCCGCATCGGTGCGCAGGTTCTTGCCCAGGCGCTTGGCGTTGTTGGCGATCAGGTAGTTGGCGCTGTCCAGGATGTGGCCGTGCGAGCGGTAGTTCTGCTCCAGCTTGATCAGGTTCTTGACCTGGAAATCGCGCTCGAAGGCCGTCATGTTGCCCACGTTGGCGCCGCGGAAGGCGTAGATGCTCTGGTCGTCGTCGCCCACCGCGAACAGCGCGCCGCCGCCCGCCTCGCCCTGCCCCGCCAGCAGCTTGAGCAGGTTGTACTGCAGGTCGTTGGTGTCCTGGAACTCGTCCACCAGGATGTGGCGGAAGCGCATCTGGTAGTGGTGGCGCAGCGGCGCGTTACGCGCCAGCAGTTCATAGGAGCGCAGCAGCAGCTCGGCGAAGTCGACCACGCCTTCGCGCTGGCATTGCTGGTCGTAGAGCTCGTACAGCTCGACCATGCGGCGCTCGATCGGGTCGTAGGCTTCCATCTGTCCCGCGCGCAAGCCCTGCTCTTTCGCATTGTTGATGAAGTACATCAGGTTCTTGGCCGGGTACTTCTCGTCGTCGACGTTGTGGGCCTTGAGCATGCGCTTGATGAGCGACAGCTGGTCCTGGGAGTCGAGGATCTGGAAAGTCTGGGGCAGCGCCGCGTCGCGGTAGTGGGTGCGCAGCAGGCGGTTGCACAGGCCATGGAAGGTGCCGATCCACATGCCGCGCGTATTGACGGGCAACATGGCGGACAGGCGGGTCAGCATCTCCTTGGCGGCCTTGTTCGTGAACGTGACCGCCATGATGCCGGCCGGCGACACCTGGTTGGTCTGGATCAGCCAGGCGATGCGCGTGGTCAGCACGCGCGTCTTGCCGGAGCCGGCGCCGGCAAGGATCAGCGCACTCTGCTGAGGCAGGGTGACGGCGGCAAGTTGTTCGGGATTGAGGTTATGGAGGAGATTCTGCATCCGCCCATTATACCGCCGGGCATCCCCGCCGCTGGCCGCCGGCGCACGGAAAATCGCCGCCTAGCGGGGACTCAACGGGCGATTTCCTTGACGATCATTGCCACATCGACACCATCCGATGTGCGCATTGCAATGCGCTGGCCGAGCGAGCCGATCAGCACCGGCGCCGCCAGGGTCTTGTCGCCGCTGCTGATCTTGCCGTCCACGCGCACGGACTCGCGGGCGCCGCTGCGGTTGATCGTGAACTCCATGCGCCAGGGTTTGCCCTCATGCTCGCCCGCCAGCGCGAAGCGGTCGCCCGGATAGGTGACGACGCGCGGGTTCGTGACCTCGCCGAACATGTTGAGGCGCAGGGCAACGTCGTACCTGGCCCCGGCCACCGCCTCGGATTCGGCGTGGGCGAGCCCGGTGAAGGCGGTGACGGCGAGGACGGCAAAGGCAACGCGGCGGCGCAGGGTGCTGGCGGACTGGGTCATCTGGATTCCTCGGCAAGGTGAGTGAACCCTCATCCTTGCACTGTCCTGCCAGAAAGGCAATTCAGTCCGCATAAAGACCTCAGGCCTTCCCGGCCGAGCGCGTGCCCGGGTAGGCAGGGAGCCCGTCGTCCAGCTTGATCCAGCTGAGCCGGCTGCGCACGAAGGTGTGGTCGCCGGGTGGCACTTGTTCCGGATCGTCGAGGGTGGCGGTGGCGATGTCGATCTCGTCCGGCCAGCGGCTGTCGTGGAAGCTCAGCGTGGTGCCGCAGGACGGACAGAAGCTGCGCTCGATGCCGGCGCTCGACGCGAAGCGCGTGGGGGCGCCGGTCCAGTGCAGGTCGGCGAATTTGACGCTGAACCAGGCCACGGCGGGCGCGCCGGATACCCTCCGGCAATCGGTGCAATGGCACAAGGTGCTGTTGAAAGGTTTGCCCTGCGCATCGTAGCGTACGGCGCCGCAATAACATCCGCCCTGCAAGCCCATGCTTTCTCCTTGCCGAGAAAAAACAGCCCCAGCGATCGAGCTCATCTATATGAAGCGCGCGATGCAAACCCCAGCCTTTCGCGCGCCGCCTGATTGTCTTTTCGCTTATTTTAAATGGAAGGTTTGCGACGAATCGCAACAATTCGCGCAACGGATCGCGTGGCCTGTCTTATCAATACCAAGGTCGTTTTTGAAGCCGAAGCGGTCGACTGCATGCCTGTCGGTACGGGCCACATCGTGGATGCATGCGGCGCCGCTTCCCTGCCCTAAGGAGATTGGAAAATGCTGAATCGCGTGGTGACTGTCGCTGCCCTGGCTGTGGGTGGCATGATGCTGTCGAAGCAACTGAAGAAAAACAAGGGCTATGGTGCGAGCTCGTCGATCGTCGAGACGATCGAAGTGAACGTGCCTGTGCGCACCGCCTACAACCAATGGACCCAGTTCGAGGATTTCCCGCAATTCATGAAGAGCGTGCACGAAATCCGCCAGCTGGACGACAAGCACCTGCACTGGCGCGCCAACGTGGCCGGCGAAGAGAAGGAATGGGATGTCGAAATCACCGAGCAGATCCCGGACCAGCGCATCGCATGGCGCAGCGTCACCGGCGTGAAGAACGGCGGCGTGGTGACTTTCCATAAAATCTCGGAAACCTGCACCCGCATTGCGCTGCAGATGGATTACGAGCCGGAAGGCGCAATGGAGGCCATCGGCGACGCCTTCGGGGCGGTGCGCATGGAAGCGCGTGCCAACCTGTCGAACTTCAAGGAAATGCTGGAGAAGCGCGGGGCGGAGACGGGTGCGTGGCGTGGGAAGATCAGCCAGCACTGATCGTTTTCACTGATCGTTTTTCTTGCTAACGGAAACGCCACCTTGCGAGGTGGCGTTTTTTTCGTGGGCTGCGTGCAGACCACCAGCAGCTTACTTCGCCGCCACCTTCGCATCCGGCACCGGCTTCGCCAGCCCCTTCGCCTTCGCATCGCGGATCAGCCCGCGCACCGCCTGGTCCGCCGCCTTGCTCTCGCGCTCCATTTCCTTGCCGAGCGCCCCCATGCGCTTGCCCAGGGCGTCCATCGGCTTGCCCGCTTCCTTCATCTGCGCGCCCAGCGCCTCCATCTCGGCATGCGCCTTGCGCATCTGCGGCGAGTTGTGCGCCTGCTCCATGCGCTTGCCGGCCGCTTCCATGCGCTCGCCCGCCTCTTCCATCCGGCGCTCGATCCGCTCGCGCTCGGCGTCGTCCCGGGTCTCGGCCAGCTTTCGGCCCAGCTCTTCCATCTGACGGCCCAGCGCCTGCATGCCTTCGTCGATCTCGCGGATCTCGCGCTCGCTGGCGGGCGGCTTGACGCCGCTGGACGCCTGCTCCATCTGGCGTCCCAGCCCTTCCATCTTCTTGCCGTGCTTGTCCATTTCCTTGCCGTAGGCGTCCATCTGCTTGCCCAGGCGATCCACCGGCGCCCAGGCCGCGTTGACCTTGGCCATCAGCTCGGGGTCCTGGATGTAGTACGAGCGGCCGTTCTCGCGGAACCAGACGAATTCGCCGCCGATCGCGTTGCGCGCCGCCTTGACGTCGTCCCAGTCGTCGCTGCTGCCGCTGATGTTGAAGCCGCCGTCCTTGGCGCGCACCACGGCATACGGTTCACCGCGGGCGGCCTCGCGCACCACACGGGTTTCGCGGTGCTCCCTGTGTGCGGCCGCGGGCTCGGGTGCGGCCTGGGGGGCGGCATGGGCCGGCGCGGTCCAGGAATACAGCGCGGCGCAGGTGGCCAGGCCAAGGATGGGAAGGGCCAGTTTCCAGTTGAGCGGTTCGGCTTCCGGACGAACCAGGCGTTTGATGCGAGACATGAGATCTCCTCCGTGTGCCCCTGGGGCAAGTTGCGGGGTGAACTGGAACAGGTCCAGTTCGGACAATGCAAGTGCCAGGCGCCGCGGTTCGCCGAGCTCGCTTGCGGCTAAATCATCTGCAATCTGTTCGCGTTCGCTGCGGATCCGCTGCGACAGCCACCACACCGCCGGGTGGTAGAACAGCAGGATCTCGATCGCGCTCTGGATCAAATTCACGAGGTAGTCGAAGCGCCGCACGTGGGCCAGCTCGTGGGCCAGCAGCGCTTCCAGCAAGTGCGGCGGCATGCCGGACACCAGGGAAGCCGGCACCAGCACCACCGGCCGCCACCAGCCGGCCGTCACCGGGCTGCCCAGGTCGTCCACCAGGCCCAGGGTGACGCGGCGCACGATGCCGAAGCGCCGCGCCAGCTCGTCCAGCCGCGCCTGCCAGTACGGGTCGCTGCGGTAATGGCCGGGCTGGCTGCGCCGGCGCACCCAGAGCAGGCCGAGCGCCATGCGCAGCGCCAGCAGCCCTGCCCCGCAGGCCCAGAACAGCACCACCAGCGGCAGCCGCGCCTGCAGCGCGCTTTCCCAGCCGGCCAGCTGCCTCGGGTCGAGCGCCACCACGGGCGCCTGCTGGACGGCGGCGTCGGCCATGGCCAGGGTCGCCAGCGGCAGCATGGTGGTCGTGGTGTCGGCATCGACGATGCGCTGCACGGTGCCGGCCAGCGGCAGTGCCGCGCACAGCAGCAGGGCCGCGCAGGCCACCGCATAGCGCGCCTGCGGACGGGCGCCGCGCATCAGGACCAGCACGATCGCGGCCACCCATGCCACCAGCACGCCCTGCCAGACGAAGTCCAGCAAGGCCCAGGCCAGGCTGCTCGCCACCAACGCCAGCATTTCGCTCATCGCTTCTCCTTCAGGTTGAAACTAGAATAATTTGTCTAGATTCTTTTGTCTAGAACTTTTTTTCTACTTCTGGCCGCGAGGTGCCGGCCATGGATGCACTGTAGGTATGGGGACGTGCGGATGCCATCGCGGTGCGACAGACCGTCGAAAATGCGGAACAGAGCGGGAACGGCGCGCGGCGATGGGCGGCAGCGGCGACGACGCAGGGGAACTTGGCCCCCCGCCTGCGCGGGGGTGACGGTTGGGGAGCGGGCTACGGAGGGTGCCGTGGCCCGCTGCAGGAACCGGTCAGTAGACGACGACCGAGCGGATCGACTCGCCCGACTTCATCAGGTCGAAGCCTTCGTTGATGCGTTCGAGCGGCAGGTGGTGGGTGATCAGATCGTCGATGTTGATCTTGTTTTCCATGTACCAGTCGACGATGCGCGGCACGTCGGTGCGGCCGCGCGCGCCGCCGAAGGCCGAACCCTTCCACACCCGGCCGGTGACCAGCTGGAACGGACGGGTCGAGATTTCCTGCCCTGCCGCCGCCACGCCGATGATGATCGACTGGCCCCAGCCCTTGTGGCAGCACTCCAGCGCCTGGCGCATGGTGTTGACGTTGCCCACGCACTCGAAGCTGTAGTCGGCGCCGCCGTCGGTCAGCTGGACGATGCTGTCGACCACGTTCTCGACCTTGGTCGGGTTGATGAAATGGGTCATGCCGAACTTGCGCGCCATGGCTTCGCGTTCCGGGTTCAGGTCCACGCCGATGATCCTGTTGGCGCCCACCATCCTGGCCGCCTGGATCACGTTCAGGCCGATGCCGCCCAGGCCGAACACGACCACGTTGGCGCCCGCCTCCACCTTGGCGGTGAAGATCACGGCGCCGATGCCGGTGGTGACGCCGCAGCCGATGTAGCAGATCTTGTCGAAAGGCGCGTCCGAACGCACCTTGGCCAGCGCGATCTCCGGCACCACGATGTAGTTCGAGAAGGTCGACGTGCCCATGTAGTGGAAGATCGGCTTGCCGTCCAGCGAAAAGCGCGAGCTCGCATCCGGCATCAGGCCGCGGCCCTGGGTGGAGCGGATGGCCTGGCACAGGTTGGTCTTCTGCGACAGGCAGAACTTGCACTGGCGGCATTCCGGGGTGTAGAGCGGAATGACGTGGTCGTCCTTCCGCAGGCTGGTCACGCCGGGGCCGACGTCGACCACCACGCCCGCGCCTTCGTGGCCGAGGATGGCCGGGAAGATGCCTTCCGGATCGGCGCCCGACAGGGTGTAGTAGTCGGTGTGGCAGATGCCCGTGGCCTTGACTTCGACCAGCACCTCGCCCGCCTTCGGACCTTGTAGCTCGACTTCCTCGATCGTGAGCGGATGGCCCGCCTTCCATGCAATTGCTGCCTTGGTTTTCATGTTCTCTTCCCGTGACTCAAGAGTGAATGAATGGCCCGACTTGTCGAACCATAAAGTTGGACATGATAACAAGGCTTGCGCATCGGCGTGCGCCGCGCGCTTGGCAGGAAGCCTGTATTTACCGGGCACGCAGCCTTTCGGCGATGGCGCCATGCACGGCATTCATGGTCTCTTCGGCCGCCAGGATCTCCTCGGCGACCTCGCTCAGCTTGCGCCGCTGCGAACGCGCCTGGTCGCGCAGCACGTCGAAAGCGAGCTGGCGGTCGACGTGGAAGCGCGCCATCAGCACGCCGACGGCGATGCTGGTTTCGCGTCCCGCGGCCAGCGCCGAGCTCAGGCTGGCTTCGCTGCGCCGCAGGCGCCGGATATCGTCGCCGCGCGCCAGCGCCGCCTCGAAGGCGGCCAGCAGGCGCGGCGCATCCACCGGCTTGACGACATAGCCGACCGCACCGGCCTCGGCCGCCGCGCGCGCCGAGGCGGCATCGTCGTTGGCGGACAGGAACAGGAAGGGAATATCGGTTTCCTCGCACAGCAGGCGCGCCAGCTCCAGCCCCGACATGCCGGGCATGGCGATGTCGAGCATGGCCAGGGCCAGGTCGCGCCCGCGCTCCTCGACCGCGCGCAGCGCCTGGGCCGAGGTCCCGGCCTCGATTGTGTCGTAACCGGCGTGGCGCAGTACCTCGCCCAGGTATTCGCGCAGCAGGGTGTCGTCGTCGACGATCAATACCAGGCGCCGCGCCGTGGCCGGGGTTTCCATACTTCTTCTCCTATGAAAAACAGACGGCCGTGCGGCGCTGAGGCCTGCCGGCACGGCTCGGAATGGGTGCCGAAAAAAGAATAACATGCAGCATAAATCTTGCGTTGAATCAACTGTGCGTTACATAGTTGTTACATTTCGTGTACACACGATTGAAATGTTAATTGCTTGGATAGAAGTTTTCGAAATACACTGGATTTACCACATGTGCATATTTACAAGTGTGGAGACAAGCGTTCGTGGCCACGAGCTGCGGACATAAACAATAAGTATCAACACGGAGAAGATTCATGGTAAGCAAAGACACTCGCGCATCGAAGTCCCTTAGCATCTGCCTCACCGCTCTGATCGCAGCCGGCATTTTCGGCGGCGCCCAGGCAGCAACTCCTGATACCACCCGCGTCATCGTGGCCTTCAAACCGGGCGCCGCCGCCAAGATGAAATCGGCTGTCGTCGCCACTAAATGTTCCGTCAAGCACGAAATCTACGGCAAGAACGCCATGGCCGTCGAAGTCCCGAACGTGGAGCTGAAAGGCCTGGAAAACAACCCGAACGTCGAATACATCGAAGAGGACGTGGTGCGCCGTCCCTTCGCCCTGACCAGCCCGTCGACCGGCACCCCGTACGCATCGGGCCAGCTGGTTCCTTACGGCATCAAGCAAGTGCAGGCCGACCTGCTGTCGGACGCCAATACCGCGAACCGCAAGGTCTGCATCATCGACTCGGGCTACGACCGCAACCATGAAGACCTCTCCGCCAACAGCGTGACCGGCGAATACGACGCTGGCACCGGC
>CBIHLT010000211.1:0-9026 GCA_966210615.1 uncultured Massilia sp. | reverse complement strand
GAGTGGGACTTTTCCGGCGCCGGCGAGGACTCGAATGCGCAGGAAGCAGCGACCCTGCTCGCCATCCTCGAGGACATGGGCAAGGAAGTCTACATGGCCGTCTACGACGAGCTGGGCGCCACCGCCTGCCGCATCCTGGTGCCGGGCTATTCGGAAGTCTATCCGGTGGAAGATCTGGTCTGGGACAACACGAATAAATCGCTGCTGTTCCGCGAAGACATCCTGAACCTGCACCGCCTCGACGACGACGCGCTCAACGATCTGCTCGACCGCCTGGAGAACAATGAGCTGGACGAGTACGGCGACATCGCCAGCCTGATCGGCATCGAGTTCGACGAGAACACGGACTGGGGCCAGTTGACGGTGCTCGAGCTGAAGCTCCTGATTCACCTCGCTTTGCAGCAATTCGAAGAGGCGCACGAGCTGGTGGGGGCCTTCCTGCAATACAACGACAATACCGTCGAGCGCCGCCTGTTCTATCAGGCGATGGACGCGGTGCTGGAGGTCGTGCTGGACGACGAACTGGAGATGGACGATTTCGTCGTCAATTTCCGGCGCATGTACGGCAATCCGCGCATGGACGCGGTGCTCGGCTCGGTGGACGGCAGCGTGCGCTTCCATGGCCTTACGCCGACGAGCATGAAGCTGGAAGGCCTGGACCGGCACCACCGCCTGATCGACAGCTACAGGAAACTGCACGCGGCGCGCGCCAAATTCGCGGCGGCAAGGAGGTAGGCGACGCGGGCGGCGCGGCGTGCGCGGCGCCGCCCGCATCGCGCTCAGGGCTGACGCGGCAGCCGCGGGGCACGCACGATGACGACCGCCATCGTTCCCGCCGTCGCGATATTGCGCGCTACCGGCGCCGATGGCTTGGCCTTGGCTTCCGGCAGGCTGTCGAGCGCGAACTTGCCGGCGCCGAGAACGGCCAGCGTGACGACGAAAATGGCTTCCATGTGCTTGTGGATGTTCATGATGTTCCCCTTCAGGTTGGCTGGTATCGGAAAGTGCGGAGCGTGTCGCTGGCCCACGACCTCCGTACAGCATTTGGCGTGCCAGCCCCGGGGTTCAGCGCGCGCCGCAGAATGAAAAGGGGTCTTCCGGAAGGACCGGCACGCGGCAGGACATAGCCAAAAACGCCGGGACGGAAACAACACCCTGAAGGCACACTGTCGGTCCTGGCCCAACACCCGGGTGCCTTCCACCCTCCATCCGGACATCGCTCTCCTGGCGGCGGCCAGCCGCCGCGCGCAACGCGGTCCCTGGCATATTCCATGCATTGCTGAGGGCGAGCACCCAGGCACAAGCTCACCCCATCCAACTACATCGAGGAGCACTATCATGGAAACGCTAGTCATCAAGGATCTCGCCCTGTCCGAACCCGCGCAGCCCGGCGCCGTCCGCTCGCTGTCGCGCCAGCAAATGAAGCAGGTACAAGGCGGCCGCGCCATCTCCGTCCTGGTCGACGGCCGCCCCGGCGGCGTGGTCGACGACTTCCAGCTGGACATGGCGATCTTCAAGGGCGACATCGGCGTCCGGGTCGTCTGATTCGTCCCGGCGCAACCCGGATCGCAGCAAGGCGCCGGCGGGCCGCCGCAACGCGGCACGCCGCGCGTCATCCATCCCATCCAAACAAATTCCCCGCGCCGGCAGCGGCGGCATTGTATTTCGCCGATCGAGCTGCTAAAACTGAAAGGTGACGGTGTTGGTCGCTACTCGCCGTGCCGCTCTGCGCACGCGAAATCGTCAGGCGATCTCGGCTGTCTTTCCGTGGGACGCGAGGACCTCGAGGAGAAGTCATGGCAGGAATCGTGCGCATCGACGATGAAGTGATCGATACCGACTACTTCATCAGGACATTGAAACTCACCGGCCAGTTCGAGGGCCTCGTCGAGCAGCTGGTACGCGAAAAGCTGACCGTACGCGCCGCGAAAAAGGCGGGCCTGGCCCTGGCGCCGGCAGACATCCAGGAGCGCGCCGACCAGTTCCGCCGCATCCAGGGGCTGCACCGGGCGGCCGACATGAACAACTACCTCGACGCCCTCGGGGTCAGCCTGGACGAATTCGAAGACTTCATCACCGAAGGCCTGTACCACGAGCGCATGATGGCCCAGGTGTGCAGCGACAAGGCCGTGGAGCAGTACTTCAAGCTGAACT
The DNA here is from genome assembly GCA_966210615.1 of uncultured Massilia sp. Classification (GTDB taxonomy): domain Bacteria; phylum Pseudomonadota; class Gammaproteobacteria; order Burkholderiales; family Burkholderiaceae_D; genus Telluria. The sequence continues at coordinate 6,872 of CBIHLT010000211.1, read as the reverse complement.
CGCCCAGGTTCGACAGCGTGGAGGTCAGCCACATCGTGCTCGACTCCGAAGGCAAGGCCAAGGAGATGATGTCGGTGCTGGCCGAGGATCCCGACAGCTTCACGGAGATGGTGCGCGAATACTCGGTCGGCGATGCGCGCGAGAACGACGGCGTGATCGGCAAGGTCTTGCGCGGCTCCCTGCCGGCCCACATCGAGGCGCGGGTGTTCAACGCCGCCGCCGGCGAGCTGCTGGGGCCCTTCCCAGCCCAGGACCGGGAACTGTACGAAATCTTCATGGTCAACGCAAAGCACCCCGCGGCCCTGGATGAGGACACCGCCGTCGAAGTGCGCCGCCTGCTGCGCGAGGAGTGGCTCGTGGCAAGGGCGCAGGAGCATATTATCGAAGCTTGTTCCACGCGCTGAGCCGGCCGGATTCCGCCGATCCGATCTGCCGGAGCAACCGATCCACGCACGTTGACGGGGAAGCCCGGCAGGCACAGACATGGAATCCATCGCGCCCCAACAGCAATCCTCCGCGGCGTTCCTGTCGACGGTCGAGATCCTGTCCGTCTTCAAGCCCGAGGAGCTGGAGCAGCTCGCCGCCGCCGTCGAAACGCGTTCGTATGCCTTCGGCGACACCATCTGCAAGGCCGGCGATCCGGCCGACGGGCTCTACGTCATCAAGTCCGGCTCGGTGCGCGTGTTCACCGAAGAGCACGGCAAGGAAATCAGCATGGGGGTGCGCAAGGCGGGCGAAGTGTTCGCCGAGATCGCCATGCTGCGCAGCAGCCGGCACGAGATGTCGGCGCGCGCCGCGCTCAAGACCGAGCTGTGGTTCATCCCGCGCAGCGCCATCGAGCCGGTGGTCGCGCGCGACCCGGCAGCCCTCGACTTCATCAACAAGGCGGTGGCCATCAGTTCGGCCGGCGGCCTGGTCGCGCGCCTGTTCGACCTGCGCGGCAAGGTGAGCAAGCCCGAGCTGGACGAGTTCGTCCACAGCGTCGGGGTCAAGCGCGTCGCGGCCGGCAAGGAAATCCTCAAGCAGGGCGCGCGCGACGAGCGCCGTCTCTATGTGGTGCGCCAGGGCCAGGTGCGGGTCGTGGTCGAGGACGCCAATGACGAGTATGTGCTGGCCACCCTGGGGCCGGGCGAGATCTTCGGCGAGAAAGCCTGCCTGATGCGCCAGGAGCAGCCGGCATCGGTGGTCGCTGGCACTGAGGCTACCTTGCTCGTGATTCCCGAAAAGTCGGCGCATTTCATCCTCGAACGCAACGCCCGTTTCCGTGAGGTCATCGAGGACCGCGTCCGCTTCTTCGAGCGCGAACTGCACCGCCAGAAGAAGCTGGCCGAGCGCCGCAAGCGTCCCGTGGTGCTCGACCTGGCCTCCCATCCCAAGTCCGGCGAGAAAGTGATCAAGCGCTTTGCCTGGGTCGAGCAGGCCGAGGAAATGGATTGCGGCGCCGCCTGCCTGGCGATGCTGTGCCGCCATTACGGCATCAACATGACGCTCGGCAAGCTGCGCGAACTGGCCAACGTCACCGCGCAAGGAGCAACCCTGGACAGCCTGGCCCGCGCTGGCGAAGCGCTGGGCTTCGGCACGCGCGGGGTGCAATGCACCTACGATGCGCTGCTCGGCTTCGAGCTGCCCTTCATCGTGCACTGGGAGGGTTACCACTACGTGGTGGTCTACGGCGTCTCGCGCGAGCAGGTGTGGGTGGCCGACCCCGCCGTCGGTTTCCGCAAGATGAGCGTCGAGCAGTTCGAGCGCGGCTGGAGCGGCACCTGCCTGGTGTTCACGCCCGGGCAGCAGATGGTGCACATGGAGGCGGCCCGCTCGCCCTGGCTGCGCTTCGTGGGCTACCTGCAGCCCTTCAGGAAGATCCTGCTGCACCTGTTCCTGGCCACCTTCGTGATCCAGATGCTCGGGATCGTCCCGCCGATCATCATCCAGAACATCCTCGACGGGGTGCTGGTCCACCAGAACATCGGGCTGCTGCATCTGCTGATCCTGGGCCTGGTCATCGCCACCGCCTTCAGCCAGATCATGACGACGGTCCGCGCCTACCTGTCCAACTACATGGTGCGCAACCTCGACTTCTCGATGATGGCGCAGTTCTTCAAGCACACGATGTCGCTGCCTTACTCTTTCTTTGCCAAGCGCAAGACCGGCGACATCCTGGCGCGCTTTTCGGAAAACCAGACCATCCGTGCCTTCCTCACCGAATCGACGGTGACGACCCTGCTCAACCTCCTGATGGTGTTCATCTACTTCACGATCCTGTTCTTCTATAACGTGAAGCTGACCCTGCTCCTGATCGCCTTCGTCATCCCGATCATCGCGCTCACCGTGGTGGCCACGCCCCGGGTCAAGGACTACGCGCGCGAAGTCTTCGCCGCCTCCACCGACGCCCAGTCCTTCCTGATGGAAGCGCTGGGCGGCATCGAGACCATCAAGGGCATGGGCAGCGAGCGGCCGGTACGCCTGAAATGGGAAAAGAAATACGTGAAGGCACTGGACATGCAGTACCGGGCCCAGTCCTTCAACATCCTGGTGGGGCTGGCCAGCCAGCTGCTCAACGCCGCCACCACCATCGTGATCCTCTGGGTCGGCGCCACCCTGGTGCTGAGCCGCGAACTGACGATCGGCCAGCTGATGGCCTTCAATGCCCTGATGGCGAGCGTGCTGGGACCGCTGATGGGCCTGGTCGGGCTGTGGAGCCGGATGGCCGACGCCACCGTCGCCATGGAGCGCCTGGGCGACGTGCTCGACATCGAGCCGGAGCAGAAACCGGCCGACCTGGCCTCGCGCGTGGTGCTGCCCGACCTGCAGGGCGAGCTCAAGCTGGACCGGATGTATTTCCGCTATGGCGCCGAGGACGCGCCCTATGTGCTCGAGGACATCAGCATCGATATCAAGCCGGGCGAGCTGGTGGCCATCGTCGGGCGCAGCGGCTCGGGCAAGACGACCCTGGCCAAGCTGCTGGTGGGCTTTTATCCGCCCAGCGAGGGGAAGATCTTCGTGGACGGCTACGACATGGCCGTGATCGACAAGGATTACTATCGGGCCCAGGTGGGCTATGTGATGCAGACCAACCTGCTGTTTTCCGGCACCATCGCGGAAAACATCGCGAGCGGCGACGACAGCCCGGACCGGCGCCGCATCGAAGAGGTGGCGAAGATGGCCGACGCGCATGCCTTCATCAGCAAGATGCCGCTCGGCTACGAGCAAGTGGTGGGCGAGCGCGGCCTGGGCTTGTCCGGCGGCCAGGTGCAGCGGCTCTGCATCGCCCGCGCCCTCTACCACGACCCGCGCCTGCTGGTCTTCGACGAAGCGACCTCCGCCCTCGACACCCAGTCCGAGAGCAATATCATGGCGAACATGGAGGCGATCCTGGCGGGACGCACGGCCGTCATTATCGCCCACCGCCTCAGCACCATCATGCGGGCCGATAAGATCGTGGTGCTGTACGAAGGGAAGGTGGTCGAGCAGGGACGCCACGAAGAACTGCTGGCCCGGCGCGGCATGTACTTTGAACTGGTGCAGAAGCAGCTGGGTGCGGCATGAAGCTGTTCAATCCGGGAGGCGAGCGCGGGTCGGCGATGTCGTATGCGGCCCTGCTGGAGAAGATCGAGATCATGCGCTCGACCTTGCGCTGGGCCACCCGGATCGAACGCCCCGATATCGAGAAGCTGCTGAGACAGGCGAATACCTTGCGCGACGAGGTCATGCAGCTGTCGCACAAGGAGCGCTTCGTGCAGGCTGTCAGCAAGGGCGCGGCGGATGGCGAAGCGGCCGAGCCGGCACCCGAGATGTCGACCGGCGAGCGGCGCCAGGCGCTGCTGGCGCGCAGCTTCGTGTTCGAGGGCACCTTCGGCGACAATCCCAAGCTCTTGGACGCGCTCGAGATCGCCGAGAAAGCGGCGCCCACCGACCTGCCGGTGCTGGTCGATGGCGAAAGCGGCACCGGCAAGGAATTGATGGCCAAGGTCATCCACGCGAACGGCTCCCGCGCCGATAAACCCTATATTTCGGTCAATTGCGGCGCGATTCCGGACAGCCTGCTCGAATCCGAACTGTTCGGCCACAAGAAGGGGGCCTTCACCGGCGCCGCCAACGACCGGAAAGGCAAGTTCGAGAGCGCCCACAAGGGCACCATCTTTCTCGACGAGATCGGCGAATTGCCGCTGCCGGGGCAGGTCAAGCTGCTGCGGGTGCTGCAGTCCCACGAGATCCAGCGCGTCGGCTCCGACGAGACCATCGCCGTCGACGCGCGCATCGTGGCCGCCACCAACAAGAACCTGCGCCGCCTCATCGAGCAGGGGAGCTTCCGCGAAGACCTGTTCTACCGGCTCAGCGTCATCCACGTGACCCTGCCGCCGCTGCGCGAGCGCAAGGACGAGATTCCCTTGCTGATCGCCTATTACGGCGACGAAGCCGCCGAAGCGCTCAAGCGCCGGCCCGTGGTGCTGACGCCGCGCCTGCGCAGCTTCCTGCTGCGCTATTCCTATCCGGGCAATATCCGCGAACTGCGCAATCTGCTGTACCGGCTGTCCTGCCTGGCCGGGGAGACGGCCGACCTGGCCCACTTGCCGGAAGACATACGTCCGAGCGCCGCCCGGGCCGGCGCGGGGCAGGCGCCGGCGGTGGCGGGGATCTCGCTGGCCGAAGCCAAGCGCGCCGCCAGCGACGAGGCGGAACGCGACTGCCTGGAACGCGGTCTGCAGGAAGTGGGGGGCACGGTGGCGGAACTCGCGCGGCGCTGGGACATGAACCGCTCCCACCTGCAAATCCTGCTGAAGAAGCACGGCTTGCACTCGAAGGACTTCCGCAAGGAAACCTGAGGCCCGGCGAGCATCTGCACGGCGAGTTCAGCTCGCATCCGCGAGACCGGCGCACCGGCGGAGGCCGGCGCCCAGGTTCCTTGCGCGGCCGAAGCGCATGCAATTCAGAGTTGACCCTGGCTCTCTCCGCGAGATCATCAGGCAGCCCCCCCTCGCAGCTCATAAAGCCGGATTGATCATCGTCCTGTCGGCCGACAAATCCTCCGCCCGCACGACGACCGCGGTGACATTGTCGCGCCCGCCGTTGGCCAGGGCCATCGCGATCAATTCCTGCGCCGCCCGCTCGCAGTCGGCGTTCGCCAGCACCGTGGCGATGGCTTGCTCGTCGACCGGGTTGCTGAGGCCATCGCTGCACAGCAGGAACACGTCCCCGTCGCGCACCACCAGGGGAGCGACATCGAACTCGATGGCATCGGCGGCGCCGATCGCCCGCGTGATCATGTTGGCGCTGACCGCGGCGGCGGCGAGGTCGGCGCCGCGCGCCCTGAGCTCCTCGGCCTGGCTGTGGTCGCGCGTGAGCTGCTGCAGGCGGCCCTGGCGGTACAGGTAGATGCGGCTGTCGCCCGCCCACAGGCTGGCGGCGTCGCGCCCGCAAGCGAGCAGGGCGACGACGGTGCTGCCGATGACGGGAACGTGGCGCTCGAGCGCGCTGCCGCGCAAGGCCTGGTTCACGTGGCTCAGGCTGGCGCGGGCGGAAGCGATGAAATCCGCCATGTTCACGGGCGGGGGCAGGGCGGCGAGCGCATCCACCACGGCGCGGCTGGCCAGGTCGCCGAAAGCGTGTCCCCCCATGCCGTCCGCGACCGCCCACAGCCCGCGCTGGGGCTGGACGAGGTAGGCATCTTCGTTGCGGCTGCGGACCGGGCCGACATCGGTGCGTGCGGCACAGGTCCAGTGGAACTCGCTGTCGCAGCTCATCGCATCGCCGGCTTTCCTTTCCTCCGGTACTAGCGCAGCGCGTTGTTCACGCTGCTTTCATCCACGACGACATTGAGCGTGGCGCCCGCACCGGAATTGATCACCGACACCGTCTGGAACTGGTTGATCATCTGGTCGGCGAAATTGTTGATCTGGTAGAAGTTGATCACAGGAACCTGGGCCGGGGATCCGCCAACGAAGGGCCTGATCCAGCCGAATACCCAAGGCGCGCCGGCGCCGCGAATGGCCGACATCGCTTCGCGGTCCAGCGTCGTGCTGACGGGAAGGTCCTTGATGGTAATGTTAGCCATGGTGCATCTCCGTGATGGGGAGGGAGACAGGAGGCCTGTCTCCCCAGTGTAGACCAAGATCCGGCGCTCGTCCGGACCTTTTTGGCGCTTCAGCGCCGGACGATCTTGTTTTCGCCGCGCTGGTCCACGTCGCTGTGCACATGCACGCCGCCGACGAAGGCCGAGCCGTTGGCGGTGGCGCTCAGGACTTCCTGCGCCTGGCCCAGGTTCTGGACCGCGGTGATCGACGCGTCGTGGCTGGGGGCGTAGGTGAGGTCGCCCAGATGGTAGGAAGGTGAGCCCATCTTCCAGCCGCCGCGGACGGCGGCCAGGGTCGGACGGTCGAGGTGTTCGTTGCGCGAAAGGTCGCTGATGATCAAGGTTTTCATGGTGTGCTCCTGGATGAATGGATGGGAAAGCTTGTGCCTGGGTCAGAACACGGCCTGGTTGCGGGCCCACAGCGAGGCGTCCAGGTCGATATCCGGGCCCTTGAAGCCGGCGCCGATCACGCCGTTGTTGTTCAGGACATTGATACCGATTTGCTGGAACTGGCCGATCTGCTGGTTCACATTGACATTGACGTTGACGTCCTTGCCGAAGGCATGGCCGCCGCGGACGGAGGACATGGCGCGCTGGTCGAGGGCGGCGCTGTGCGCCAGGTCTTGCACGGTGATGGATGACATGGTGTTCTCCTGGATGATGGCGATGGCGATGGCGGGGCGCTGCGCGGCGGCTTGGGGAGCCGCGCAGCCGCGGTGGTCTTAGCCGATGATCTTGTTCTGGCCGTCCTGCGACACGTGGCTGTTCACGTGCACGCCCTTGACGAAGGCCGAGTCGTTGG
>CBIHLT010000210.1:0-9084 GCA_966210615.1 uncultured Massilia sp. | reverse complement strand
CCAGTTCGACGAGATCGAGGACGAGTACCTGCGCGAGCGCAAGCACGACATCCAGCAGGTGGCCGAGCGCGTGCTCAAGATCCTGCTGGGCACCGCGCTGAGCGTGCCGCCGGTGTTCGCCGGCGAGGACCAGGCGCCGCCCCAGATGATCGTGGTGGCCCACGACATCTCGCCGGCCGACATGCTGGCCTTCCGCGACCGCGACGGCGGCCCGCGTTCCTTCATCGGCTTCGTCACCGATGTCGGCGGCCAGAACTCGCATACCGCGATCGTCGCGCGCTCGCTCGACATTCCGGCGGCGGTGGGCATGAGCCAGGCCTCGCGCCTGATCGAGCAGGACGACTGGCTCATCATCGACGGCGACGCCGGGGTGGTGATCTGCAACCCGAGCCAGCTGGTGCTGGAACAGTACCGCGCGCGCCAGAACACCTTGATGAAGGCGCGCAAGCGCCTGCTCAAGCTCAAGAAGACCCCGGCGGTGACCAAGGACGGCACCGCCATCACCCTGCTGGCCAACATCGAGCTGCCGGACGACTGCCCGGCGGCGCTGGAAGCCGGCGCCAACGGGGTGGGCCTGTTCCGTTCCGAATTCCTGTTCATGGGACGCGGCGCGCAAGGCCTGCAGATCCCGGGCGAGGACGAGCAGTTCGAGCAGTACCGCAAGGCGGTGCTGGCGATGAAGGGCCGCCCGGTGACGATCCGCACCCTGGACGTGGGCGCCGACAAGCCGCTCGACCCGACCGAGCACACCGCGCTCAACCCGGCCCTGGGCCTGCGCGCGATCCGTTACTGCCTGGCCGAGCCGCAGCTGTTCCTGACCCAGCTGAGGGCGATCCTGAGAGCCTCGGCCTTCGGGCCGGTGCGGATCCTGATCCCGATGCTGGCGCACGCTTTCGAGATCGACCAGACCCTGAACCTGATCGAGCAGGCCAAGGCGCGCCTGCGCGAAGACAAGCTCAAGTTCGACGAGAAGATCGAGGTCGGCGCCATGATCGAGATCCCGGCCGCCGCGCTGGCGCTGCCGATGTTCGTCAAGCGCATGGACTTCCTCTCGATCGGCACCAACGACCTGATCCAGTACACCCTGGCCATCGACCGGGTCGACTACGAGGTGGCGCACCTGTACAATCCGCTGCATCCCGCGGTGCTGCAGCTGATCGCCAACACCATCGCCACCGGCCACAAGGCCGGCCTGGACGTGGCGGTGTGCGGCGAAATGGCCGGCGACGTCAAGCTCACCCGCCTGCTGCTGGGCATGGGGCTGCGCGAATTCTCGATGCACCCGGCGCAGATCCTCTCGGTGAAGCAGGAAATCCTGAACTGCGACCTGAACGCCATCACCAGCCGCACCCGGCGCATCCTGCGCTCGATGGAACCGGGCGAGATCGCCGCGGCCGTCGAGCAGTTGCAAGCCCTCTAGGCATCATCTAAAAAGACACGCAAAACACCTTCATGGGATCTCTTGGAATAGTCACACCGCAGGCGATGCACTTCCCCGAGCCGCTGCGCCTGCAAAGCGGCGCACAGCTCGGCGACTACACGCTGATGTACGAAACCTACGGCACGCTCAATGCCGACAAGTCGAACGCCGTCCTGATCTGCCACGCGCTCAACGCCTCGCACCACGTGGCCGGCATGTACGCCAACAACCCGAAAAGCACCGGCTGGTGGGACAACATGGTCGGTCCCGGCAAGCCGGTGGACACCAACCGCTTCTTCGTCATCGGCATCAATAACCTGGGTTCCTGCTTCGGCTCGACCGGCCCGATGCACACCAACCCGGCCACCGGCAAGCCCTATGGCGCCGCCTTCCCGGTGGTGACGGTGGAAGACTGGGTGGCGGCCCAGGCGCGCCTGGCGGACCGCCTCGGCATCGAGCAGTTCGCCGCCGTCATGGGCGGCTCGCTGGGCGGCATGCAGGCCCTGTCCTGGAGCATCCTGTTCCCCGAGCGCCTGCGCCACTGCATCGTGATCGCCTCCACGCCCAAGCTCTCGGCCCAGAACATCGCCTTCAACGACGTGGCGCGCCAGGCCATCCTGAGCGACCCGGACTACCGCGGCGGCGACTTCTACGAGCACAACGTGGTGCCGAAGAACGGCCTCAAGGTGGCGCGCATGGTCGGCCACATCACCTACCTGTCGAACGACGACATGGCGGAGAAATTCGGCCGCAAGCTGCGCAACGCCGCCGAAACGGACGACTACAAGTTCGACTTCGGCATCGACTTCGAGATCGAATCCTACCTGCGCTACCAGGGCGACAAGTTCTCGGAATACTTCGACGCCAATACCTACCTGCTCATCACCAAGGCGCTCGACTACTTCGACCCCGCGCGCGAGCACGGCGGCGACCTGGCCAAGGCCCTGGCCGGCACGCGCGCCCAGTTCCTGCTTGCTTCCTTCAGCACCGACTGGCGCTTCTCGCCCGAGCGCAGCCGCGAGATCGTCGAGGCGCTGGTGTCGAACCGGCGCAAGGTCACCTATGCCGAGATCGACGCGCCGCACGGCCACGACGCCTTCCTGCTGGAAGACCCGCGCTACATGAACGTGGTGCGCGCCTACTACGACCGCATCGCACAGGAATTCGCCGGGGAGGGCGCATGAACTTCAAGGAACTCAAGGCCCTGCGTCCCGACCTGGCCTTCATCGCCCACTGGGTGAAGGAAGGCGCCCACGTGCTTGACGTCGGCTGCGGCGACGGCGCCATGCTGCGCTACCTGGAGCTGGACAAGCGCTGCACCGGCTACGGCATCGAGATCGCCGACGACAAGGTCCTGGAAAGCACCAAACGCGGCATCAACGTGATCCAGCACGACATGGAGCAGGGCCTGGGCCTGTTCGGCGACAACGCCTTCGACACCGTGCTGTGCCTGTCCTCGCTGCAGATGATGCAGCACGTGGAAGCGCTGCTGCGCGACATCGTGCGCGTCGGTCATGAGGCCATCGTCTCGTTCCCGAACTTCGCCCACTGGCCGCACCGCCTGGCCCTGCTGAAGGGCCGCATGCCGGTCTCGCGCGCGCTGCCCTACCAGTGGTACGACACGCCCAACGTGCGCTGCGCCACCATCTACGATTTCCAGGAGCTGGCGGAAGAGTGCGGGCTGGAAGTGCTGGAATGCGTGGCGCTGGCCGAGGGCCAGCCGGTGACGGTGCTGCCCAACCTGCGCGGCAGCCTGGCGGTGTTTCGTTTGCGCAAGAAAACCAAGCCGGTTCCGGCCAGCTGACACAGCTCCTTACACTTTATGTGCGGTGGCGGCTTGTTCGTGCTCAGGCCGTGCGCGATGATGGGCACCGTTGAGCGTGTTGCTCGTCCCGTTTACTTTCTGAGAGGATAGAGCTGCCAAAAACAGCCTATCGAAGATGAACATGAAGAAACTCAAACAACTCGTCGTCTGCCTGTCCCTGGCGGGTGTCGTCGGCGCCGTGCCAGCTTCGGCGCAGGACGCGCGCCAGCAGACCGAAGTCCAGGACGGCATCCGCGTCAAGCCCTTGTCGCGTACCCGCGTGCTGATCCCGGAAGAGCAGCTGAACGAAGCCGCGGCCCAGCAGTACACCGCCATGATGGGCGAGGCCCAGCAGAAGGGCGTGCTGGTGCCGGACTCCCACCCCGAGGTCAAGCGCCTGCGCGCCATCGCCCAGCGCATCATCCCGCACGCGCCGCGCTGGAACCAGAGCGCCGCCCAGTGGCAGTGGCAGGTCAACCTGATCGACGCCAACCAGGTAAATGCCTTCTGCATGCCGGGCGGGCGCATCGGCTTCTACACCGGAATCCTGACTTCGCTCAAGCTGACCGACGACGAAGTGGCGGCAGTCATGGGCCACGAGATCGCGCACGCGCTGCGCGAACACGGCCGCGAGCGCATGGCCAAGTCGAGCCTGACCGGCATCGGCGCACGCGTCGGCGGCGCGCTGATCTCGGGCATCTTCGGGATCGACCCCAACATCACCGGCACGGTCGCCAACTACGCCGGCCAGATGCTGGTGCTGAAGTTCTCGCGCGACGAGGAGCGCGAAGCCGACCTGGTGGGCCTGGACATCTCGGCGCGCGCCGGCTACGACCCGCGCGCCGGCATCGCCCTGTGGCGCAAGATGGCCGCGCTGGGCAAGCGCACCCCGCTCGAGATCCTGTCGACCCACCCGGGCGGCGAGACCCGCATCGCCGACATCGAGTCGCACATGAACGTGCTGCTGCCGCTGTACGCGCGCACCAAGGGCACCAGTGCCGCCAAGCTGCCGCCTTACCGCACCAACGTGGCGCTGCGCTGAAGGAAGCCGTGTGATGGGTAGTGGAAGGAAGGGGCGCCAGGCCGAAGCCAATGCCTACGTGCCCCTGCCGGTGCGCGACGGGGTATCGCCCAGCTATCTGTGGCTGACCGAGACGCGCGCCGGCGGCATGCTGCGCTTCCTGGCCGAGCGCTATCCCGATGTGACGCCCGAATCCTGGGCGGCGCGCCTGGCCCGCGGCGAGATCGTCGACGCCAAGGGGGAGCCGCTGCGCGCCGACAGCCCGGTGCGCCAGGGCATGCGCATCTGGTATTACCGCGAGCTGGAGCATCCGGAGACCCCGGTTCCTTTCGAGGAGCAGGTGATCCACCTGGACGAGCACCTGCTGGTGGCCGACAAGCCGCACTTCCTGCCGACCATCCCGACCGGGCGCTTCCTCAAGGAGACCCTGCTGGTGCGCCTCAAGCGCCGCTACGGCCTGCCGCACCTGGTGCCGATCCACCGGCTGGACCGCGAGACGGCGGGCGTGGTGATCTTCTCGCACAACCCGGCCACGCGCGGCGCCTACCAGTCGATGTTCCAGAAGCGCGTGGTGACCAAGACCTATGAGGCGCTGGCCGGCGTGATCGAGGGCAGGGACTTCCCGATCACCTACCGCAGCCGCATGCTGGACGGCGCCGAGCAGTTCTTCGTCAGCGAGGAAGTGGAAGGCGAGCCGAATTCCGAGACCTTGATCGAACTGATCGAGCGGCGCGGCGACGTCGCTCGCTACCGCCTGCATCCGCATACGGGGCGCAAGCACCAGCTGCGCCTGCACCTGGCCGCGCTCGGCGCGCCCATTCTCAACGACGCTTTCTATCCGGTGGCGCTGCCCTGCAAGGGCGACGACTTCAGCGCGCCGCTGCAGCTGCTGGCGCGCACGATCGGCTTCCCCGACCCGCTGAGCGGGGAGGAGCGCAGCTTCGCCAGCGCGCGCACGCTCGACTGGCCGTTCCTCCAGACTTAAGCAAAGCTATCCATCGTTACTTCGCCGCTGGATTCCTGCTTCACCGGGGCCGGTTTCGCCCCGCGCTTACGCGCGGGGCCAGCGCCTTCCCCTCCACAGGCAGTCACGGTGGAACTCACCGCGATATTTCTCAGGTTGACTGCCGCATTGACATCGCGCTCGTGCGCAGTCCCGCAGCCGGGGCAAATCCAATGGCGGATGGCCAGGCCGAGCGCTTCGAGCCGGTAGCCACAGCTGGAGCACAGCTTGCTGCTCGGGTACCAGCGATCCGCCAGCACGACCTGGCCGCCGCGCCAGTCAGCCTTGTATTCCAGCTGGCGGCGCAGCTCATACCATCCCATGTCTGCAATCGCCCGCGCCAGGCGCCCGTTGGCCTGCATGCCTCTCACGTTCAAGTCCTCGATGCCGATCGTGTGGAAGCGCCGCGTAATGCTCGTGCTCAGCTGGTGCAGGCTGTCGCGGCGGATGTTGCCGATGCGGGCATGCAGGCGCGCCAGCTTCAGCTTCGCCTTGACCCTGTTGCGCGACCCTTTGACCTTGCGCGACAGGCTGCGCGAAAGACGACGCAGGCGCGGCCACAGGGTGCGCAGTGCCTTGGGGCCTGCGAACCTCTCGCCGGTCGACAGGGTCGCCAGCGCCGACACCCCGAGATCGACCCCGACCGCGTCTTGGTTTTCGGCTGACGGCAGGGACAGTTCAAGGATGTCGACGGTGACGCTGGCGTACCAGGCATCAGCTACGCGGGAAATCGAGGCCGACATGATCCGGCCGGTAAAACGCGGAGCTTCGCACATGCGGACCCAGCCCAGCTTCGGGATGCGGATCCGCTCGTCCTCGACCCGGAACTGTCGTTGCTCAAACTAAAACGGTCGTCGCGGCCCTTGCGGCGGAAGGTGGGGTAGCGGGCACGCTTGTTGAAGAAATTGTCGAAGGCGCGGCCCAGCTACATGATCGCCATCTGGGGCGCGTTCTTGGTCACTTCCTGCATCCAGGGGAACTGCTCGCCTTTGACGGCATTGAGCTGGCGCCGCAGCGCCGCCTCGGACGGTTTGGGCAGCGACGGATCGGCCTTGCAGGCTGCGTACTGTTTGCCCCACTCGGCCAGGGCCCAGTTATAGGCAAAGCGCGCTACCCCAGCCGCCCGGGCTAGGTAGCTTGCCTGGACATTGTTAGGGTCGAGCCGGATACGGTGTGCTACGAGCATGGCGCCTTACCGCCCGCCGGCGGGACTTGAAACGGTGCCCATCGAAACGTAGGTCGTCATATTCCATGAGACCGTGCAGCTTTAAGCAAGTTCCTGACAAACTGCTTAAACCCTAGGCGCCGAAGTCCAGGTAAGGCGCGCCGACGATGGTCACGCCGCCCGGCAGGTCGTGGATCGATCCCGGCAGCGGGCCGATCATGGCCGGGCCAGTGTGGCCCGCGGGCAGGGACAGCGTGTCCCCGGAGCCGCCGGCGCCGATCACCGAGCCGACGACGGCGTCGTCCGCAGACGCGCCGCCGCCCACATGGCCGGAGAAACCGGCATCGGGCGCCGCGGCCACCGTGGTGACGCTGGCCAGGCTGCTGACGCCAAGGCCGTTCCCCGCCACCACCAGCAGCGGAGCGAGGATGCCTTCGATGCTCAGGCCCAGCGCCGTCTTGGCGCCCACCAGTCCGGCCCGGTCTTCCTGCCAGAACTTCAGCGCGTGCAGGCCGATGCCCAGGTCGGACGAGGATGTCCAGGTCCACTTGCCGTCGAAGCCGGCCCGGACGACGTCCCCGAGCTGGCGGCCGTCTAGTTCGATATAGATGCGGGCGCCGGGTTCCGCTCCCGCGCCCTGGATGGCCGGTCGGCTGATGCGCGTAATGGCGTCGCCGATGATGCCGGTGTCGCTGCCCGCCGCGATGACGGGCAAGGGCAGGGCGGCCGGCGCGGTCTGGTCGACGTGGAAGCTGCCGTAGCCGGACAGGTAGAGTGCGCCGAAATCGATCCAGGCATCGCTCAGGACGTTGCCGTGCGCGTCCTTCAATCCGCCGACCAGTCCGCCGAGGTCGGCCACGCCGAGGTAGTCCTGGTCCGCATCGCCCGCCTGGACGGTATAGCGGAAGCTCAGCGCCTTCGACGCCAGGTCGGCGCCTTCCAGGACGGCGCGGCCGCCGTTGCTCATGGTGACATAGCGTTCCTGGTCGCCGACCAGGGTGACGGGCTCGTTGAAATCGATGGTGAAGCGGACCGACTCGCCCGTGCCCAGCACGCCGGCGCTGTAGCCCTGGGCGTAGATGTCCACGGCCACCGGCGCGACCTTGTCCAGGCCGACCGTGTCGAACGACAGTCCTTCGGACCTGAGGGCGTTGCCGGCCATGTCGGCGACGTCGACCAGGAACAGCGTCACGTTCGCGCCGGTCATCAGGCGATGCTGGTCGGCGGGGATCGTCAGGGTCTTGCGGTCGGGCGACAGGTTCAGCTCGCTGACCGGGATAGTGGTGGTGACCGGCCAGGCGTCGCCGATGCGGGTGTTGACCGTGATGCGCGGCGCCTCGTCGTCGAAGTACACGGCTTCGTCGAACTCGATCACCAGCGCGCCGGTGACATCGAAGGGCGGGGGCGCGTCGCCGGAGGCGGGCGACACGGTCACGGCCGGGCCGGTGCCGTCGACGGTGACCTGTTTTTGCATGACCAGCACCTCGCCGCCGGCGCGGACGGCCTTGGCGACGATCTGGTGGCTGCCCGGGCTCCAGTATTCCTCGCCGTCGTAATACCAGTACAGGACGCCGGCCATGCTGTGGAAGTGGATCTCGACCTTATCGATCTGCACGCCGCCGACGCTCAGTTCGAAGCCCTGTTCCGGATTCGGGAAGTCGCCGAAGAACACGCCGCCGAGGGAACGCGGGTTATCGTCGCTGATCAGGCCATCTTCGGCACTCTGGCCGTCGTCGTAGACGTACAGGAAAGAGTTGACCATGTTGACCGCATAGGCCGGCTGCAGGTCGAACCCGAGGCCGGCATTGCCGGCCAGGTCGCGCACGCCGGCCATGTTGACGCCGAACATGCCCATGCCCGGCTCGTCGACGCCGTCGGGCAGGCTCAGGGTGACGGTCCAGGTCTTGCCGCCGTCGCTGCTCGCCAGTCCGGACAGGTCGGCTTCGCCGGCATACAGGGCGTCCAGCAGGCCCGTGTCGCGGACGGCTTCGGAAAAGCTGATCGTTGCCACCAGGTCGTGGGTGGCGTCGAGGGTTGTGCCGCTGAAGCTGATCGCCTCGATCGCCGGACCGGTCTTGTCCGCGCTGCGGTCGGGCACCAGGAAGCTGACCGTGCCCGGCACGGTGATGCCGCCGTAGCTGTACTGAGAGGCTTCGCGCAGGACGCCGTCGGCCATGAACACGTTGTAGGTGCGGCCCGGGCCCAGGCCGGCGGCTTCCAGGATGACGTGGGTGCCGGACAGCTGCAGATCGCTCACCGGGATCGCGTGCGTTTCGCTGGCGCCGACGATGCGGATGGCCGGCAGGCCGGTCATGCGGTCGATCACGGTCTGGACCGCGCCGTCCGTGATGTAGACCACGCCCTGGCCCCTGGCCATCTCGGTCGAGAACTCCATGTCGATCCGGAAGCCGGACTCGGACTCGGTGGTGCGGGAACCCAGCAGCCTGGCGGCTTGTGCGGTGCTGGAAGAGGCGGGGCCGGTGCTGGCGGCCGTGGTGGCGGTGGTGTTCATCTGGCTCTGCGCTGGAAGCGTTTGTTGACCTGGCAAGAAAAAATTCTGGCCGGAAATAGATAGGGAGATAGTATCAATAAACGCACGCGCGGAAACCGCGGCGGGGCTGTCCGGGATGCGGTTTGCATCGAAAACGCCACACTTCCCCCCGGGGTGGGG
>CBIHLT010000209.1:0-9106 GCA_966210615.1 uncultured Massilia sp. | reverse complement strand
GCCAGCGGCGACTGCGACGGCAATGGAGACTGCGGGGACGGCGGCGGAGGATGTGGCGGCGGCTGCGGCGGAGGCGACTGAGTGCGCCGCCGGCCGCGCACATGAAATACGGCCCGCAGGGCGGGCCGTAGAAGCGCGGAAGCCTGTGCCGCGGCACAGGTCCCGTCAGGCCATTCAGGCCATGTTCTGGTTCGCGAAGTCCCAGTTGGCGACGTTCCAGAAGGCTTCCAGGAACTTGGCGCGGGCGTTGCGGTAGTCGATGTAGTAGGCGTGTTCCCAGACGTCGGCGGTCAGCAGGGCCTTGTCGGCGGTGGTCAGCGGGGTGGCGGCGTTCGAGGTGTTGACGATGTCCACGCTGCCGTCCGGCTTTTGCACCAGCCAGGTCCAGCCCGAGCCGAAGTTGCCCAGGGCGGCCTTGTTGAACTCTTCCTTGAACTTGTCGAACGAGCCCCACTTGGCGTTGATGGCGTCGGCCACCTTGCCGCTCGGCGCGCCGGCGCCGTTCGGGGTCATGCAGTTCCAGAAGAAGGTGTGGTTCCACACCTGGGCGGAGTTATTGAACAGGCCGCCCGACGATTTCTTGATGATCTCTTCCAGGGGCATGTTCTCGTACTCGGTGCCCTTGATGAGGTTGTTCAGGTTGGTCACATAGGTCTGGTGGTGCTTGCCGTGGTGGTATTCCAGGGTCTCGGCCGAGATGTGCGGCTGCAGGGCATCCTTGGCGTACGGCAGGGGCGGCAGGGTATGTTCCATGTTCTTTCCTTTGTTGGTTGGACGGGTTTGTTCCGATAGCGGCGCTTATTCTAAACCGGATAAGGCAATGTTGCATAAATGGCCCTGGCGGGACCGGGCTTACTCCAGCACGCTTTGCACATGGGCCACGCCCACCTCGGCGCTGCCGCCCGCCAGGCGCACGGTCAGGGTGTCGCGCGCGTGGATGGCGGCCGGGTCGCGCAAGACCTGGCCCTTGGCGTCGCGCACGATGGCGTAGCCGCGTTCGAGCGTGCGCTGCGGATTCAGCAGTTCGAGCTGGGCGGCCAGCGCCGACAGCGCGTCGCGCCGCTGTTTGACCTGGCTGCACAGGCTCGCGTTCAGGTGGCGCTGGTCCGACAGCAGCTGCGCCCGTACCGCCCGGATGTCCGGGCGGTGGCGCGCCCAGCGCTGGCGCAGCTGGGCCAGCAGCAGGCCCTGGCGGTTGACCGGCTGCAGGGCCGCATGGGTCATGGCGGTGGCCAGCGACAGCAGCTTGAGGCGCTGGTGGCCGATGCGGTCCGAAGGGCTCAGCAGGCGGCGGCCGAGGCTGTCCAGACCCTGGCTGGCGTCCGACAGGGTGCGGCGCATGGCGCGGCGCAGGTCCAGCGCGTCGGCCTGGAGCGACCCGATCCAGTCGGCGCGCGGCGTGGCCGCCAGTTCGGCGGCGGCGGTCGGGGTGGCGGCGCGCATGTCGGCGGCGAAGTCGGCGATGGTGAAGTCGGTCTCGTGGCCCACGCCCGAGATCACGGGAATGCTGCAGGCGGCGATGGCGCGCGCCACGCATTCCTCGTTGAAGCACCATAAGTCTTCGATGGAGCCGCCGCCGCGGCAGACCAGCAGCACGTCCGCCTCCGCACGGCGCGAGGCGGTGGTGATGGCTTCCGCGATCTTGTCCGCGGCGAACTGGCCCTGAACCGGCGTGGGATACAGGATCACCCGCACATGCGGCGCGCGGCGGCGCAGCGCGGTCAGGACGTCGCGCAGCGCGGCCGCCTGCGGGCTGGTGACGATGCCGATGGTGCGCGGGAACAGGGGCAGGGCGCGCTTGCGGTCCTGGTCGAACAGGCCCTGGGCGGCCAGCTTTTCCTTCAGGCGCAGGAAGGCTTCATACAGCTGGCCGACCCCGGCGCGGCGCATCGCCTCGACATTGATCTGGTAGTCGCCGCGCGCGCCGTACAGGGTGACCAGTGCGCGCACCTCGACCTTGTCGCCTTCGCGCGGGATGAAGCCTGTCATCTGGGCGCGGCTGCGGAACATCACCGCGCGCACCTGGGCGGCATCGTCCTTGAGCGTGAAATACCAGTGGCCGGAACTGGCGCGCGTGAAGTTGGAGATCTCGCCGCCGATCCAGACCAGCGGAAAACTGCGTTCGAGCAGGCGCGCCACCTGCTGGTTCAGTGCGGTGACGGTCAGCACCGGCGGGGCGGTGTAGGCGGGATCGGCGTCTGTCGGGCGTTGCATGGTGTCGGTAATGGGAACAAAGCTGATGCTTATGTCATATCTGGATCAAAACGACAAGTCCCGCCTTTCAACAGTGCGGGGAACTTCTTGTTGCTGAATTTCAATGCAATTTATTGAAACCCTTTAAATTCAATGGCTTGCGAGGCGATATTCACACATAGGGGCAGTTTTATCCACAAAATCTGTGGGGAACTCATGCATAAGACCGAAGACTGCGCGCGATTTGGGCAGGCCAAGGTGTTTCCTTTCAGATCAAGCACTTAGCCATGGTGGGACAGGTTTACCCACGAGCTTGTCCACAAAATCTGTGCATAGCCGCTGCTTGCGAACCGGGAAGCGCCCGGTGCGGAGACGTTGAGGCATGACTGCACTGCCGTGCTTAAAAATGATGCTTAGAAACTTTACTGATTAAAATCAATAACTTAAGTAGTGGGAAGTGTCCTTGCACACAATGTTGTCCACAAAACATGTGCACAAGCCAAGGCTTGGCTACGATCAATACGAACGAAGCGATGCCGGACGGCCTGAACAGACCGTCCAAAGAGCCAGGGTGTGGAGTGAGCTACCCAGCGCCTGTTTTTATGGCACAGCAGTTCAAGTTGATTAAAATCAATGGCTTAAACATGAAAACATGTCCTTTCACACATTCTTATCCACAAAAAATGTGCACAGCCAAATATTGCACGTAGGTAATGCCGAAACGACGAATGAACAGGGCTTCCACCCCCTTGCAGGCAGTGGAAATTGTGCAAAACGCCGGTTTGATTAAATATTGAGCTATGAGATTTTTATGATTTAGATCAAGCACTTAAGCGGAAAAATGGGGGCTTAACCACATTCTTGTCCACAAAAAATGTGAGGAACCGCACAGGGGTGGAAGCGAAGTACAAACGCCCGGGCCTGCCTATTTTTTGAACTTGGAAAAATTGTTGAGATAAATCAACTACTTAGTTGTTGCTAGGAGGCATTGCACACAATTTTGTCCACAGAATTTGTTCGTAACTACACGAGCGCTCGGACGCGCGAAAGAAGAGGGGAGTGTCCCGGCGCCCAAGGGAAGTCGGCGTCATGAGCCTGCCATTTTCTTGCGCAGGATCAGAAAGTCCTTATGAATCAAGGGGCTTAGGCTTGATGGAGCCCCTTGCGCACAATTTTATCCACAGAAGTTGTGTAGAACTCTACTTGCCGCAACGCTGGCAACTTGTTACATTGCCGAGTGATTTTTCTCAACATAGGAGTTTCTCTTGCTCGCCATTTTTCAAGCTGCAGGCTGGCCGATCTGGCTCTTGCTGATCGCGTCGATCGTCGCTGTCGCCCTGATCGTCGAACGCCTGATTTTCCTGCGCCGCGAGAAGATTCTCCCGAAGCAGCTGCTCGAGGACGTCATCCGTGTCTACCGCAGCGGCAAGGTCACCCCGGACGTGGTGAACACCCTGGAACAGAATTCGCCGCTCGGCGCCGTGCTGGCGTCCGCGCTGCGCAATGTCGACGCGCCGCGCGACGTGATGAAGGAATCGATCGAGGAAGCGGGCCGCGGCGTGGCCCATGGCCTGGAGCGCTTCCTGACCACGCTCGGCACCATCGCGTCGCTCGCGCCGCTGATGGGCCTGTTCGGCACCGTGGTCGGCATGATCGAGATCTTCGGCGCCCAGAGCCCGACCGGCGGCAACAACCCGGCCCAGCTCGCGCACGGCATCTCGGTGGCCCTGTATAACACCGGCTTCGGCCTGGCGATCGCGATGCCGGCCCTGGTCTTCTACCGCCACTTCCGCAACCTGGTCGACACCTATGTGGTCGACATGGAACTGCAGGCGGTGAAATTCGTCGACGTCGTGCACGGATCCCGCAAATGATGAACTTCCGCCGCGGCCGCCGGCCCGAGGAACCGGAGATCAACCTGATCCCGTTCATCGACGTGCTGCTGGTGGTCCTGATCTTCCTGATGGTCTCGACCACCTACAGCAAGTTCACCGAGCTGCAGATCACCTTGCCGACCGCCGAGGCGGAAAAGCAGCAGCAAAAGCCTTTCGAGATCAACGTCACCATCGACGCCAAGGGCAACTACACGGTCAACAGCGTACCGGTGTCCTTCCATAGCGTGGCGGGCCTGGCCCAGGACCTGAAGAACGCCGCGCGCACCCAGGAGGGCCAGGCGGTGGCCAGCCCGGTGGTGATCGTCAACGCCGACCAGTTCGCGATGCACCAGATGGTCATCAACGTGCTGGAGGCGGCGCGCCTGGCCGGCTACGACAAGCTGAGCTTCGCGGCCCAGACCGGCACCAAGAAGTAAGCAGGCAGGCGTGCTCCGGCACGCCGCCGTTCTCCCATGGCTTCCCGACTCGAATCGACCCTGACCCGCGCCTGGCTGCGGCGCGGCCCGCTGGCCTGCGCGCTGCTGCCGGTCTCGCTCCTGTTCCGCCTGCTGGCGGCGCTGCGCCTGCGCCTGTTCCGCGCCGGCATCCTGACAAGCGAACGCCTGCCCGTGCCGGTGGTCGTGGTCGGCAACATCTTCATCGGCGGCACCGGCAAGACCCCGCTCACCATCTGGCTGGCCCAGGCGCTGCGTGCGGCCGGCCTGCGTCCCGGCGTCATCTCGCGCGGGCACGGCGGCAAGGACAGCGCGCCGCGCGCAGTCAGCCCGGACTCCAGTCCGCTGGACGTCGGCGACGAGCCGCTCCTGATCGCCGCGCGCGCAGGCTGCCCGGTCTTCGTCGGCCGCCGCCGCGCGGAAGCGGGCAGGGCGCTGCTGGCCGCCCATCCCGAGGTCGATGTCCTGATCACCGACGACGGCTTGCAGCATTACGCGCTGGCGCGCGATGTCGAGATCGTCCTGTTCGACGGCCGCGGCGTGGGCAATGGCTGGACCCTGCCGGCCGGCCCGCTGCGCGAGCCGCCTTCGCGCCGCCGCGACGTGACGGTGGTCAACGCGCCCGAGATCACGCCGGCGCTGGCGCGCGCCGTCGGCGGCCGGCCTTTCCGCATGCAGCTCGAAGGCGGCGTGGCCGAACCCCTGCTTGGGGGCGCCACCGTGCCCCTCTCGAGCCTGGCCGGACGGCGCCTGGCGGCTTCCGCCGGGATCGGCAATCCGGGCCGCTTCTTCGCCATGCTGCGCAGCCACGGCCTGGACTTCGCCGAGCTGCCCCTGCCCGACCACCACGACTTCCTCGACCGCCCCTTCGACGCTGTCGACGCCGATGTCATCCTGATCACCGAGAAGGATGCAGTAAAATGTCGGCAACTTGATAACCTGAAGGACGACCCGCGGCTGTGGGTCGTGCCGGTGACGGCGCAGCTCGATGCTGCGCTGGCCGAACAAATCGTGGAGAAATGTCGTGGACGCTCGACTGCTTGATATCCTGGTCTGCCCGCTGTGCAAGGGCCCGCTCGAATACGATAAAAAGGCGCAGGAACTGACCTGCCGCCCGGACCGCCTGGCTTACCCGATCCGCGACGGCATCCCGATCATGTGGGCCGACCAGGCCCGCAGGATCGAACCGACCTGAGCGGCGGCATGGGCTTTACCGTCATCATCCCGGCGCGCATGGCGTCGACCCGCCTGCCGAACAAGCCGCTGGCCGACCTCGGCGGCAAGCCGATGGTGGTGCGCGTGGCCGAGCGCGCGCGCCTGTCGGGCGCCACGCGCATCATCGTCGCCACCGACCACGAGGACATCGCCACCGCCTGCGCGGCCCATGGTGTGCACGCGGTGCTGACCCGTCCCGATCATCCCTCGGGCACCGACCGCATCGCCGAAGTGGCGCTGCTGCTGGGCCTGCCGGAAGACGAAGTGGTGGTCAACCTGCAGGGCGACGAGCCGCTGATCGACCCGGCCCTGCTGTCCGCCTGCGCCGCGCGCATCGGGGACGGCGTGCCGATGGCCACCTGCGCCCATCCGATCGACCACGCCGACGACGCCTTCAATCCGAACGTGGTCAAGGTCGTGCTCGACAAGCAGGGGAGGGCGCTGTACTTCTCGCGCGCCACCATCCCCTGGCACCGCGACGCCTTCGCCCAGTCGCGCGACGGCCTGCCATCGGGCTACGCGCCGCTGCGCCATATCGGCCTTTACGCCTATAGCAATGCCTTCCTTCAGGCTTATCCCAAACTGGAGAGCTCGCCGCTCGAACAGATCGAAGCCCTGGAGCAGCTGCGCGTGCTGTGGCATGGCTATCCGATCGCGGTGCACGTGACCGACAGCGCCCCGCCCGCAGGGGTCGATACCCCGGAGGATCTGGTCCGCACACGCCTGCATTTCGCGTCTTGATCCGGCGCGCGGGACGCCTTCGAGGCGTCTGCGCTGCGTCAACTTTTGTTGCTGGCCGAAGGCCCCCAAGGTGGCGTTGATGCTGACTTTTGTGGTAACTTTCGTGTCAAGGTAGTCAGATATGCATCAAGCGCGGCATCACGTGTGATCGTTCGCCACCCATAATATTCCATATCCATTAGAACTCTAGGAAACTCATGCGTCTCATTCTGTTAGGAGCACCCGGCGCCGGCAAGGGCACCCAGGCCAACTTCATCAAGGAGAAGTTCAATATCCCGCAAATCTCGACCGGCGACATGCTGCGCGCCGCGATCAAGGCGGGCACCGAGCTGGGCCTCGCTGCCAAAAAAGTGATGGATGCGGGCCAGCTGGTGTCGGACGACATCATCATCGGGCTGGTCAAGGAGCGCCTGAAGGAAGCGGATTGCGCCAACGGCTACCTGTTCGACGGCTTCCCGCGCACCATCGCGCAGGCGGACGCCATGAAGGACAGCGGCGTGAACATCGACTACGTGCTGGAAATCGACGTGCCGGACGAGATGATCGTCGAGCGCATGTCGGGCCGCCGTTCGCACCCGGGTTCGGGCCGCGTGTACCACGTCAAGTTCAACCCGCCGAAGGCCGAAGGCGTGGACGACGTGACCGGCGAACCGCTGGTGCAGCGCGACGACGACAAGGAAGAAACCGTCAAGAAGCGCCTCGAGGTGTACCACAACCAGACCGAAGTGCTGCTCGGCTACTACAACAAGTGGGCGCAGTCGGGCCTGCCGGGCGCGCCGAAGTACCGCAAGATCTCGGGCGTGGGCCCGGTCGAGCAGGTGCGTGAAGCGGCGTTCGCGGCGCTGGCGGAATAAGCGGTTTTTTGCTTAACCAGGAGCGGCCCAGACGGGCCGCTTTTGTTTTTGTGCCTGAGGGTAGAACTCGGGTCCCCGGCTCCGCGGGGATGACGTGCGGAAGGTGGGAGTAACAGATGCTGTCGATGATTACCGGCGGCCCAATGCTTCCTCGACCGCCTGCGTCAATGACTCCTTGTCCGAATCCCCCCGATACCGCTCTCCGTTGAAAAAGAAGGCCGGCGTCCCCGTCGCCCCGACCCGCGCCGCGTCTTCCGCATGCGCGCGCACCTTGTCGCGGTAGCGCCGGTTCTCGACCTCCTGCCTGAAGCGCTCCACATCCAGCCCGATCTCCTGCGCCAGCAGCGGCAGCGTGGCCGCGTTCAGCTGGCGCTGGTGCTCGAACAGGGCGTCGTGCATGGCCCAGAACTGCCCCTGCGCCGCGGCCGCTTCCGCCGCCTCGGCCGCCAGACCGGCCAGCGGGTGCAGGTGTTCGAGCGGCAGGTGGCGGTAGACCAGCGCGATCCGCCCTTCGTGGCGTTCCTGCAGCGCCGCCAGGACTGGCCGCGCCCGGCCGCAATAGGGGCACTGGAAGTCGCCATACTCGACCACCACCAGCCCGGCATCGCGCGTGCCGCGCAGATGGTCGTTTGCCGCCGCCGCTACCTGTTCGCCCATTGCCCCTCCCTGCGGCATGTCGCCGCGCAATCATGTGAGAAAGTGTTTCGTGTGCGCCGTGCCCGGCTGGGCAGGCCGATAATGGTTTTACGGTCATCCAGCCCACGAGGTGAACCATGAACCATTCTAGCCATATCCTCCTGCTTGCCGTCGCACTCTCGGCGGCGGGCATCGCCCCGGCGCAAACCGCCGCGACCCCGGAAAAAGAGAGGGCGCGCGCCACCGGCCCCACCTACGGCCCGGTGCTGCATCCGCAGGCGGCGCCGGCTTCCCAGGCCACGCCGGCGGCCGACGCCAGGCCACAGGCCCAGGAAGAGCGCGCGGCGCCGGCTCAGCAGGCCCGGCAGCGCCAGGACGAGCCCGATCCCTCGGCCCGTCCGGCGCCACAGCCGCCCCAGCCGGAACCGGGCCAGAAGGCCCAGCAAGCTCCCAAGAAAGATCCCAAGGCCAAGCCGGCCCCGCGCCGCCCCGGCGCCCAGCAGCGCATCGAACCGACGGCAAGGATCACGGCGCCCTCGGCCCAGCCTGACGGCCGCGTGCCCGCTCCCGTCACCACTGTGCCTGCGCCGGCCACCGGCGGCGCCCAGATCAGTACTTGCCAGGGCAATGTCTGCACGGATGCCAGCGGCACCTCCTACGCCACCGGCGTGGGCAACGCCGCCGTCAACAGCAGCGGCCGGCTATGCAACCGCAGCGGGACCGTGATGCAGTGCTTTTGACAAGAACATGGTTTTTCCGGGCAAAAGTTCGCTACAATGCGGCTGCTTGACGTTTACGTAAAGGTCAACCGCCGATCACGCGCGGTGACCCTGGCGTCAAAAGAACTTTTACAAGGGAAAACCATGCAAATTCAGAACAATGTGTTCATCGTCACCGGTGGCGCGTCGGGCTTGGGAGCGGCCACTGCGCGCATGATCACGGAAGCCGGCGGCAAGGTCGTCATCGCCGACGTACAGGCCGAAGCGGGCGCCGCCCTGGCGGCCGAGTTGGGCGGGCAGTTCGTCAAATGCGACGTCACCTCGGAAGCCGACGGCCTGGCCGTGGTCGCCGCGGCGACCGCACTGGGCACGCTGCGCGGCCTGGTCAACTGCGCGGGCGTGGCGCCGGCAGTCAAGAC
>CBIHLT010000208.1:0-9109 GCA_966210615.1 uncultured Massilia sp. | reverse complement strand
TGGACGACGTCGAAGGCTTCCAGCTGGTCGAGTACGCCCAGCGCGACGCCACCTTCACCGGCCTGGAAGGGGAGCTGCGCCACAAGTTCTCGCCGCTCCTGAGCGCGACCGTGTTCGGCGACTATGTGCGCGCCAAGTTCACGGACGGCGGCAACCTGCCGCGCATCCCGGCGCACCGCGTGGGCGTGAAGCTCGACGGCGAATGGAAGCACTGGCACGGCCTGGTCGAGTTCTACCGCGTGAGCAAGCAGGACAAGGTGGCGGACTTCGAGACCGCGACCCCGGGCTACAACATGCTGAACCTGGGCACCCACTACACCACCCGCATCGGCGGCATTCCGGCCCAGTTCTACGCGCGCATCAACAACGTGACCGACGAGCTGGCGCTCAGCCACACCTCCTTCATCAAGGAAGTGGCGCCGCTCACCGGCCGCAACCTGACCGCGGGCCTGCGCCTGATCTTCTGATCAGGCCGACAGCCGGCATCATCGATAAACAGCGCGACAAACAGGGGAGGGAAGATGAAAGGCTTGATCAGACTCGGCGACTACGCGGGCATGACGGCGTCCGCCCTCTGCCTGGTGCACTGCCTGGCGATGCCGCTGCTGATGGCGGCCTTCCCCATGCTCGGGCTGGCTCACACCCACGATACCTTCCACAACAGCATCCTGGCCGCGGTCAGCATCCCGGTCCTGCTGTCGCTGCTGCCCGGCTACCTGCGCCACCGCGACGGCATGGTGCTGGCGCTGGGCGCGCTGGGGCTCGGCAGCTTCCTGGCCGCCATCTTCATCCTCAGCCCCGTATACGGCGAAATGGCGGAAGCGGCCGGCGCCGTCCTGAGCGGCGTCCTGCTGCTGTCCGCCCACATCCGCAACCGGCGCTTCTGCGCCCATTGCGCCGCCTGATTCTTATTCGAACAGGCGCTGCAGCTCGCGTCCCGGATTCTCGGCGCGCATGAAGGCTTCGCCGACCAGGAAGGCATGCACGTTCGCCGCGCGCATGCGCGCCACGTCCGCCGGGCCCAGGATGCCGGACTCGGTCACCACCAGGCGGTCTTGCGGAATGCGGTCGAGCAGGCCCAGGGTGGTGTCGAGCGTGACCTCGAAAGTGCGCAGGTTGCGGTTATTGATGCCCACCAGCGGCGTGCGCAGCTTGAGGGCCGCGTCCAGCTCCTCGCCGTCGTGCACTTCCACCAGCACGTCCATCCCCAGTTCCAGCGCGCAGGCTTCGAGTTCGGCCATCAGGCCATGGTCGAGGGCCGAGACGATCAGCAGGATCGCATCGGCGCCCATGGCGCGCGCCTCGTACACCTGGTAGAGGTCGACCATGAAGTCCTTGCGCAGCACCGGCAGGGCGCAGGCGGCGCGCGCCTGGCGCAGGTAGTCGATCGAGCCCTGGAAGAACTGCACGTCGGTCAGCACCGACAGGCAGGCCGCACCGTGTTCGGCATAGCTCTGCGCGATCGCGGCCGGCTGGAAGTCCGGGCGCAGCACGCCTTTCGAGGGCGAGGCTTTCTTCACTTCGGCGATCACGCCGGCCTGGCCGGCGGCGATTTTCGCACGCAGGCCCTGTTCGAAGCCGCGCAGTTCGCGGCGCGCTTCCTGGTCGCTTTCGACTTCGCTGCGCAGGCTATACAGGTCGCGCTGCTTCTTGGCGGCCGCCACTTCGTCGGCCTTCACGGCCAGGATCTTGTTCAGGATGTCGGACATGGAAAACCTTTACTGTTGCTTACTGTGGCTTTGAGAGTGCCAGCTTGACGCCGAGCCAGACGAACAGGCCGCCGGTGGCGCGGTTGAGCCACACGGTGACGGCGGCGGGCGGCTTGAGGCGCGCGCTGGCCTGGGCGGTGAACAGCGCCAGGGCGTGGCACCACAGCATGCCGTTGATATTGAAGATGCAGCCGAGGACGATGAAGGCGAGGGCCTTGCTCGGCGCGTCATGGCTGATGAACTGGGGTACGAAGGCGAGGAAGAACAGCGCCACCTTCGGATTCAGGACATTGGTCAGGAAGCCTTGCGCGAAGATCTTCCGGTAGGGTAAAGGCGGCAGTACGGGCGCCGCCGCCGAGGTGTCGCGCGGCTTGCTGCGTAACAGGCCGAACGCCATGTAGAGGATGTAGGCCGCGCCGACCAGCTTGACCACGGTGAAGGCGGTGGCCGAGGTCGCGAGCACGGCCGACATGCCGAGCGCCGCCGCGAAGATGTGCACGAAGGTGCCGGCGCCGATGCCCAGCGCGGCGGCCGAGCCGGCGCGCCAGCCCTGGCCGGCGCTGCGGGTCATGATGAGCAGCGAATCCGGGCCCGGCATGATGTTGAGCATCAGGCCGGCCGCGATGAAGACGCCCAGGTCCTGGATGCCGAACATCAGGCCGCTCCGCCGAGCTGGCGGGTGACGCTCACGAACTGCTCGAGCTTGGCCAGCGCCGCGCCGGAGGCGATGGCCTCGCGCGCCTTGGCCAGGCCTTCCTCGATGGAAGGCGTGACGCCGGCCGCGTACAGGGCGGTGCCGGCGTTCAGGGCCACGATGTCGGTCGCCGGGCCCGGGTCGCCGCGCAGGGCTTCGAGCACGCGGGTCTTCGATTCGTTCTTGTCGGCCACCTTGAGGTTGCGGCTGGAGATCATCTGCATGCCGAAGTCTTCCGGGTGGATTTCGTATTCGCGGATCTCGCCGTCGATCAGTTCGCCGACCAGGGTGCCGGCGCCGAGCGAGACCTCGTCCATGTTGTCGCGGCCCCAGACCACCATCGCATGCTGGGCGCCGAGGCGCTGCAGCACGCGCACCTGGATGCCGACCAGGTCGGGGTGGAACACGCCCATCAGGATGTTGGGCGCGCCGGCCGGGTTGGTCAGCGGGCCCAGGATATTGAAGATGGTGCGCACGCCCATCTCGCGGCGCACCGGCGCGGCGAACTTCATGGCAGCGTGGTGGTTCGGGGCGAACATGAAGCCGATGCCGGTCTGGGCGATGGACTGGGCGATCTGTTCGGGTTTCAGGTCGATGTGGGCGCCCAGGGCCTCGATCACGTCGGCGCTGCCCGAGGACGAGGACACGCTGCGTCCGCCGTGCTTGGCGATGCGCGCGCCGGCGGCGGCGGCCACGAACATCGAGGCGCTCGAGATGTTGAAGGTGTTGGCGCCGTCGCCGCCCGTGCCGACGATGTCGAGCAGGTTGGTGGTGTCGGCCATCGGCACCTTGGTCGAGAATTCGCGCATCACCTGGGCGGCGGCGGTGATCTCGCCGATGGTTTCCTTCTTCACGCGCAGGCCCATGGTCAGGGCGGCGATCATGGTGGGGGACATTTCGCCGGACATGATCTGGCGGAACAGGTGCAGCATCTCGTCGTGGAAGATTTCGCGGTGTTCGATGCAGCGCAGCAGGGCTTCTTGTGGGGTGATCGGCATGGCGGGTCCAGTAATCTAAGAGTGAACGTTTGCGCTACCCCGTCATCCCGGCGAAGGCCGGGATCCAAGTTCGCTTGCGCAGCCGCGAAGTGAGGAGCTAGTGGCGTGCGACGAACTTGGGTTCCGGCCTTCGCCGGAACGACGGTCTTGAGGCTGCGGGCTGAATCAGCGCGTCAGGAAATTCTTGAGCAGCGTATGGCCATGCTCGGACAGGATCGACTCGGGATGGAACTGCACCCCTTCGATGTCGTACTCCTTGTGCCGCACGCCCATGATCTCGCCGTCGTCGGTCCATGCCGTCACTTCCAGGCAGTCCGGCAGCGAGGAGCGCTCGATCGCGAGCGAGTGGTAGCGAATCACGGTGAACGGCGTCGGCAAATCCTTGAACACGCCTTCGCCGGTGTGCGCGATGAGCGAGGTCTTGCCATGCATGACCTGCTTGGCGCGGATCACCTTGCCCCCAAACGCTTCGCCGATCGCCTGGTGTCCCAGGCACACGCCCAGGATCGGCAGCTTGCCCTTGAATTCACGCAGGATATCCAGCGACAGCCCGGCATCCCTGGGCGCCTTCGGCCCCGGCGAGATGCAGATGCGGTCCGGGCGCATCGCCTCGATCTGCTCCAAGGTGATCTCGTCGTTGCGCACGGTGCGCACGTCTTCGCCGAGTTCGCCGAAATACTGGACGATGTTGTAGGTGAACGAATCGTAGTTGTCGATCATGAGCAGCATGTCAGAACTCCCCATCCAGGCCGTCTTGCACCTGTTCGGCCGCGCGCAGCACGGCGCGCGCCTTGTTCTCGGTTTCCTGCCATTCCATCTCGGGAATGGAGTCGGCCACGATGCCGGCCGCAGCCTGTACGTAGAGGTTGCCGTCCTTGATCACGCCGGTGCGGATCGCGATCGCGACGTCCATCTCGCCCCCAAAGGAAAGGTAGCCGCACGCGCCGCCGTAGATGCCGCGCTTCACTGGCTCTAGCTCATCAATCACTTCCATCGCGCGCACCTTCGGCGCGCCGGTCAGGGTGCCGGCCGGGAAGGTGGCGCGCAGCACGTCCAGGTTCGACATGCCGTCCTTCAGCACGCCCTCCACGTTCGACACGATGTGCTGCACGTGCGAGTACTTCTCGATCACCATGCGGTCGGTGACCTTGACGCTGCCGGTCTGGGCGATGCGGCCGATGTCGTTGCGCGCCAGGTCGATCAGCATCACGTGCTCGGCGACTTCCTTCGGATCGGACAGCAGTTCGTCCGCCAGCTCGGCATCGCGCTCCGGCGTCGAGCCGCGCGGGCGGGTGCCCGCGATCGGGCGCAGGGTGACCTTCTTGCCGCCCTCCGGAAGCGCCTCGTTGCGCACCAGGATCTCCGGCGAAGCGCCGACGATCTGCATGTCGCCGAAGTTGTAGTAGTACATGTAGGGCGAGGGGTTCAGCGAACGCAGCGAGCGGTACAGCGACAGCGGCGAATCCACGTAGGGCTTGCGGATGCGCTGGCCGATCTGCACCTGCATCAGGTCGCCGGCCATCACGTATTCGTGGGCGCGGGCCACCGCCTTCAGGTAGTCTTCCTTGCTGAAGTCGCGCACGGCCTCGGTACGCACCGAGCTGGAAGTAACCGGTGCGTCGACGCTCCGGCGCAGCATCATGCGCAGGTCCTTCAGGCGCTGGCGCGCGCGGGCATAGGCTTCAGGCTGCGCCGGGTCGGCGTAGACGATCAGGTAGAGCTTGCCCGACAGGTTGTCGATCACCGCCAGTTCTTCGGTCAGCATCAGCTGGATGTCCGGCAGGCCCAGTTCGTCGGGCGGGCAGCTGTTGGCCAGCTTGCGCTCGATGTGGCGCACGGTGTCGTAGCCGAAGTAGCCGGCCAGGCCGCCGCAGAAGCGCGGCAGGCCGGGGCGCAGCGCCACCTTGAAGCGGCCCTGGTACTGTTCGATGAAGTCGAGCGGATTACCCTCGTGGGTCTCGATCACTTCGCCGTGCTTGACCACCTCGGTACGGTTGCCGCTCGTGCGCACCAGGGTGTGGGCCGGCAGGCCGATGAAGGAGAAACGCCCGAAACGCTCGCCGCCGACGACCGACTCCAGCAGGAAGGTGTTCTTGCCGGTATGCTGGGACTGGGCCAGCTTGAGGTAGAGCGTGAGCGGGGTCTCGAGATCGGCGAAGGCTTCGGCGATGAGCGGAATGCGGTTGTAGCCCTGGTTGGCCAGCGATTTGAATTCGAGTTCGGTCATGTTTGTCTCCAGGCCGCCCGTGAGGGAAGAAGGCGGTGGTTCACTTCAAAAAACCTGCCGGAGGACGAGCACCGGCAGCAATCGATACGGCTTAGTTAGCCCAGGATTGCCAGCGTCGCCACAGCCAGGCCTCAAGGGCGCCGGTCTGGTTGACAGTGTGTTTTTTGGTGAAAAACATGTATAGATAAGTTCAATTAGCGGCGCGATTGTGCGCGATGATCAAAGTTGCCGCATCCAGCAGCGAACCCACTATACCATCAGAATTAATTTCTTGTATAGGCCGTCCGTGGTTATAACCATATGGCACGGTGAGTACATAGCAGCCCGCGGCGCGCGCGCTTTCCGCGTCGTTCGACGAATCGCCGATGGCCACGACCTGCGATGGCGGCAGGTCCAGCGCGGCGCAGGCGCCCAGCATCGGCATGGGGTCCGGCTTCTTCTTCGCGAACGAATCGCCGCCGAAGACGCGCTCGAAGTAGGGCGCGAGTCCCTTCTGGTCGAGCAGCGGCAGGGTGAAGGCGACCGGCTTGTTGGTCACGCACACCAGGCGCAGGCCATGCGCACGCATCGCCTCCAGGCCTTCGACCACGCCGTCGAACAAGGTGCTGCGGTCGCCGTTGATGGCGAGGTAGTGGCGCTGGTAGGCGGCCATGGCATCGGCGTGGATCGCATCCACGCGCGCGGCGTCCCAGTCGAGCAGCAGCGCGTCGCGCACCAGCTTCTCGGAACCCTTGCCGACCATGGGCTTGATGGTGGCCTGGGTGATGGGACCCAGGCCGAACTCGGCGCGCATGCCGTTCAGGGCCGCCTCGAAATCGGGCACCGTGTCGAGCATGGTGCCGTCCAGGTCGATGATGGCGGCCTTGATCGCCGCAGCGCCGGCCCGCATTACTTGCCGACCTTGGCCAGCTCGCCGCGCATGGCGTCGATCACGGCCTTGTAGTCCGGCTTGCCGAAGATGGCCGAGCCGGCGACGAAGGTGTCGGCGCCGGCGGCGGCGGCTTCGGCGATGTTGTCGGCCTTGATGCCGCCATCCACTTCCAGCATGATGTCGCGGCCGGATTCGTCGATCATGCGGCGCGCCATCGCGATCTTCTTCAGCGCCTGCGGAATGAAGGACTGGCCGCCGAAGCCCGGGTTGACCGACATGATCAGGATCATGTCGATCTTGTCCATCACGTGCTCCAGGTAGTGCAGCGGGGTGTGCGGGTTGAACACCAGGCCGGCCTTGCAGCCGTTGTCGCGGATCAGCTGCAGGGTGCGGTCGATGTGATCCGACGCTTCCGGGTGGAAGGTGATGATGTCGGCGCCGGCCTTGGCGAAGTCCGGGATGATGCGGTCGACCGGCTTGACCATCAGGTGCACGTCGATCGGCACCTGCACGTGCGGACGGATCGCCTGGCACACCAGCGGGCCGATGGTCAGGTTCGGAACGTAGTGGTTGTCCATCACGTCGAAGTGGATGATGTCGGCGCCGGCGGCGACGACATTGCGCACTTCCTCGCCCAGGCGGGCGAAATCGGCGGACAGGATGCTGGGAGCGATGCGATAGGTGGTCATGATGGCAATGCTGGTAAAGGGAAGCCGCTATTTTACGCTGCACCAGGGCAAGGCGCAGCGGAGCGGCGACCGGAATCGACGCCAAGAGGTATGATTGTCGTTTGCGCCATACAGCGCGGCCCTGTCGGGCAAACAGAATTACGCAAGGAAAGCCGATGCCTGTCTACGATTTCGCCGTCACCGTCCGGACGCAGTACCTGGAAGACCAGTCCAACCCGGACAAGGACCATTTCGTGTTCGCCTATGCGATCACGATCAAGAACACGGGCGACATCGCCGCGCAGCTGATTTCACGCCATTGGGTGATCACCGATGCCAACAACAAGGTTCAGGAAGTGCGGGGACTCGGCGTGGTCGGCCACCAGCCGCTGCTGCAGCCGGGCGAACAGTTCGAATACTCGAGCGGCACGCAGATCGCCACGCCGCAGGGCTCGATGGGCGGCGAATACTTCTGCGTGGCCGAGGACGGCCACCGCTTCGAGGTCACGATTCCCGAGTTCCTGCTCTCGCTGCCGCGCACCTTGCACTGATCAGGGTTCAGTCTTATCGTTATCGCCAGGCGCCGGCTGCGCTTCGTCGCGGCCGGCATCCTTCCTGCCGGCGAACATCGTCCACCAGACGATAAATACGAGCAGGAACAGCGCCACGCCGGCTTCCACCATCAAGATCCACATATCGGTCCTTATGCTTTCGACACGCCGCAGTGTACCCGCTTCGCTCGCTCTCGTCGCCTTCCTGAGCGCCTGTTCGACCGCGCCGCAGCCGCCGGCCCCGCCGCAGCCGCCGGCACCAAGCCCGCCGCCGGGCCAGCCGGACATCAAGATGCCGCCGCCGCTGGGCCCTGTCGTGGTGCCGCCCGTGCAGCCGCCGCCCGCGCCGCCCATGACCCCGGTCGACTTCAGCGTGCTGCCCGGCTGGCAGCAGGACGACCTGCGCCAGGCCTGGCCGGCCTTCATGCAGTCCTGCCGGGTGCTGGCTGCGCGCGCCGACTGGGCCGCGCCTTGCGCCGCCGCGCGTACGGTCGACGCCCAGGACGGCGCCGCCATCCGCGGCTATTTCGAGGCCTATTTTGTGCCGAACATGGTGCGCAACCCGGACGGCGCCGACGTCGGCCTGGTCACCGGCTATTACGAGGCCATGCTCTACGGCGCCCGCAAGCGCGGCGGCGATTACCAGACCCCGCTCTACCGCGTGCCCGACGACCTGCTGACCATCGACCTGGGCAGCGTCTACCCGGACCTGAAGGGCCGCCGCCTGCGCGGCCGTTTGCAGGGCAAGACCGTGGTGCCCTACAGCAGCCGCGCCGAGATCGCACGTGCCCCGCTGGCGGGCAAGGAACTGCTGTGGGTGAACGATCCGGTCGAAGCCTTCTTCCTGGAAGTGCAGGGCTCGGGCCGCGTGCAGCTGGAGTCGGGCGAAACCGTGCGCGTCGCCTACGGCGACCAGAACGGCCATCCGTATAAAGCCATCGGCCGCTGGTTCGTCGAGCAGGGCATCATGACGGCCGACCAGGTGTCGGCGCAGTCGATCCGCGCCTGGCTGGCCGCCAATCCGGAGCGCCGCCAGGAGCTGTTCAACGTCAATCCCAGCTATATCTTCTTCCGCGAGGAGAAGGTGACGGACCCGAACGTGGGGCCGCGCGGCTCGCTCAACGTGCCCTTGACGCCGGGGCGCTCGGTGGCCATCGACCGCACCATCCTGCCGCTGGGCGCGCCGATCTACCTGTCGACCACCTACCCGAAAGACGGCGCGCCGCTGCAGCGCCTGGTGATGGCGCAGGACACGGGCGGGGCGATCCGCGGCGCGGTGCGCGCCGACTTCTTCTACGGCTTCGGGCCGGAGGCGCTGGAGAATGCGGGCCTGATGAAGCAGCCCGGCCAGTTGTGGGTGCTGCTGCCGAAACCCGCGCCGGCCCAGGCCG
>CBIHLT010000207.1:0-9111 GCA_966210615.1 uncultured Massilia sp. | reverse complement strand
GTAGCCAAGTACTCTATCCAGCTGAGCTACAGCCGCCCGAGGCACGCATTATAGCGGCGTACACGCATCTTGGCAAAGGTTCATCGCCATTTCCGGTGTTTCTCCGAAATCCGTCCCGACTCAAGGAAAAAGGGGAGGCGCATACAGGCCGGCCCGGAACGAAAAAAGGGACCAGATCTCTCAATCTGGTCCCTCATATTCTGGCGCGGCTGGCAGGAATCGAACCCACGACCCCTTGGTTCGTAGCCAAGTACTCTATCCAGCTGAGCTACAGCCGCCCGAGGCACGCATTATAGCAGCGACGGTTTATTTCCGGAAGTCTCATTTTCTTTCTCGGTTTTCATGTCCTCTGGTAGATTAGGCGGATGGGTTTCTAGAACGGAATAATATGTCGGGTTTCACCGGGGCCGCGCGCGGCGGTCCGCTTCGCCTCCTTCGCCTGCTGTCGGCTTTGGCGCTGTGCGCGCTGCTGGCGCAGCAGGCCGGCGCCGCCCAGCGCAGCCTGCGCTTCGAGCATCTGTCGATCGAAGAAGGCCTGTCGCAGCAATCCACCCTGAGCATCCTGCAGGACCGCCAGGGCTTCATGTGGTTCGGCACCCAGGCCGGCCTGAACCGCTTCGACGGCTACCGCATGACGGTCTACCGCAACGATCCCAACGATCCGGCCAGCCTGCCGGACAACTTCGTGTCCGCATCCCATGAAGACGCCGAGGGCCGTCTGTGGTTCGGCACCAAGGGCGGTCTGGCGCGCTTCGACCCGCTCAGCGCCCGCTTCGAACGCTTCGCGCCGGCCGACGGCCACGCGCGCCGCGGCAACCGCGCGGTGAGCGCCATCGCCGCCGCGCCCAAGGGCGCCTTGTGGGTGGCGACCAGCGACGGGCTGCTGCACTTCGATCCCGCCGGCAAGCGCTTCCGGGCCTACCGCAACGATCCCGACGACCCGTCCAGCCTGCGCGACAACCGCGTGACCTCGCTCGCCACCGACGGCCGCGGGCATCTGTGGGTCGGCACGGAGGGCGGCCTGGACCGGCTCGACCCGGCCAGCGGGCGCTTCAGCCACTTTTCGGTGGAACCGGCGCGCGACGCCCAGCGCAACACGGTGCTCTCGCTGTCGATGGGCCCGCGCGACACGCTCTGGATCGGCACCGCCGCCGGGCTCGAAGCCTGGCGCCTGGGCGAGGACGGCCCGCAGCGCCGTCATCTGGGCCCGGCCGACGGCATGCAGGATGTGCGCATCCTGACCCTGTACCACGACAGCGGCGCCCAGCTATGGGTCGGCACCGACAGCGAAGGCATCAAGTGGCGCGACCCGGCCACCGGCCGCTTCGATTCCTGGATCCATGCCGAGAACGACCAGCACAGCCTGTCCGACAACCAGGTCCAGGCGGTGCTGGTGGACCGCACCGGCACGCTCTGGGCCGGCACCTATTACGGCGGCGTGAACCGCACCGATCTCGCCAGCGGCGGCTTCATGCGCTATGCGGAGAGCGAGGGACTGGGCCACAGCAGGGTGCGCGCGATCGTCGACGACGGTGGAGACAGCCTGTGGCTGGGAACCACGGGCTCCGGGCTGCTGCGGCTGGACCGCGGCACGGGCCGGGTACGGCCGCTGCGCGACAAGCGCCTGCCCAGCGATGTCGTCACCTCGCTTGCGCGCGCGCGCGGCCGCCTGTGGATCGGCACCCCGCTGGGACTGGCCTGGCGCGATGCACAGGGGCGCATCGGCCACGTGGAGCTCGGCCCGGGGCCGGCGGCCAATTTCGTGCAGGCGATCCGCGAAGGACGTGACGGCACCCTGTGGGTGGCCACGCGCGGCGGCCTGTCCGCATTGCCGTCCGGTTCGGAGCACGCCCATGGCTGGCGTCACGACCCCGACGACCAGGCCAGCCTGGGCGACAACTACGGCTTCGCGGTGCTGGAAGACCGCCAGGGCATCATCTGGATCGGCACCGAGACGGGCCTGGAGCGCTTCGACCGCCGCAGCGGCGTCTTCACGCGCTTCCGCCACGATCCCCGGGACCCCGGCAGCCTGCGCCACAGCCGCGTGTACTATCTAAAGGAATCGTCGCGTGGCGAGCTGTGGATCGGCACCGCCGGCGGCCTGCACAAGATGGAAACCGCCGGCGGGCGGACGCGCTTCCGCTTCTACCCCTTTGCCAAGGGCCAGGAAGCGCTGCCCATCGGGGCCGTGCTGGAAGACGCGACCGGCATCCTGTGGGTCAGCACCACGGCAGGCATCACCCGGCTCGACCCGGTCAGCGGCCAGATCAAGAACTACACGTCCAAGGACGGCCTGATCGACGGCTCCTACTTCGTCGGCTCCGGCTGGCGCAGCCCGGACGGCCATCTGCACTTCGGCGGCATCAACGGCATGACCTCGTTCCGCCCCGAGTCGGTGCGCGACAACCCATTCCCGCCGGTGCCCGTGATCACCGACCTGCTGGTCCTGAACCGCTCGCGCGCGGACAAGCTTGGCGGCAACAAGGAGATCACGCTGTCCCACCGCGATGCGGTGTTCGCGCTCGAATTCGCGGCGCTGCACTTCGCCGATCCGCAGGGCAACCGCTACGCCTACCAGCTGGAAGGCTTCGACCAGGGCTGGGTCGACACCGACGCGCGGCGCCGCTTCGCCACCTATACCAACCTCGATCCGGGGCCCTACGTGTTCCGGGTGCGGGCCAGCAACAAGGACGGCCTGTGGAGCCAGGAAGCCGCCACGCTCGCCATCACCATCACGCCGCCGTTCTGGAAGACATGGTGGTTCCGCACGCTGGCCGTGATCGCGGTGCTGGCGCTGTCCTCCCTGGTCTACCGCCTGCGCGTGCGCGTGCTGGTCCAGCAAAAAGGACTGCTCGAACACGAGGTCGGCGCGCGCACCGCGGAGCTGCTGCTGCAGAAGGAGGCGGCCGAACGCGGCAAGCGCGAAGTCGAGCGCCAGAAGGAGGTGGTGGAGCGCGCCCACCGCGACATCGCGTTGCTGTCGGACATCGGCCGGATGCTGACGGCAAACCTCGACAGCGAGGCGATCATGCGCACCCTGTACGAGCACGTGCAGGCCCTGATGGACGCGCGCAGCTTCGCGGTGGCGCTGCGCCAATCCCACCGCGCCATGATCGGCTTCCCCTTCGTCGTGGCCGGCGGGCAGCGCGTGCCCGCCTACGAGCTTCCCGACGATCCCCGGCGCCACCTGGTGGCCTGGTGCATGGCGGGCGGGCGCGAAATCCTGGCCGGCGACCTGGCCGCCGAGCTGCCCACCATCCTGGGGCCGGGCGCCGCGGCCGCGCAGGCGGATGCGCAGACGCCGGGCTCGCTGCTGTGCGTGCCGGTAACGGTCGGCGAGCAGGTGATTGGCGCGGTGACGGTGCAAAGCCCGGCGCTGCACGCCTACGGCCAGGTGCACCTGGACATGCTCGAGACCCTGGCCGCCTATGTGGGCGTGGCGATCGACAATGCGCGCGCCTACCAGCAGCTCAAGGAGACCCAGGCCCAGCTGGCGTCGCACGAAAAGCTGGCCTCGCTCGGCTCCCTGGTGGCCGGCGTGGCGCACGAGCTGAACACCCCGATCGGCAACAGCCTGCTGATGGCCAGCACGCTGCAGGAAAAAACCCATGCGGTGGCGGCGCGCTTCGAGCAGGCCCAGCTCAAGCGTTCGGACCTGGCCGACTACATGGCCGCATCCACCGAGGCGTCCGACCTGATCGTGCGCAGCCTGCACAACGCGGCGGAGCTGGTGAGCAGCTTCCGCCAGGTCTCGGTCGACCAGGCCAGCGCCCAGCGGCGCCGCTTCGACCTGGCCCAGGCCTGCCAGGAAATCGCGGCCACCATGATGAACACGGTACGCCTGGCCGGCCACAGCCTGGTGGTCGATGTGCCGCCAGGCATCGTCCTGAATGGTTTCCCAGGGGCGCTGGGGCAGGTGATCATCAACTTCGTCAACAATGCGATGCTGCACGCCTTCGAGCAGGCGGGCGGCACGATGAGGCTGTCGGCGGTGCAGGTGGAGACGATGGTGCGGATCGCATTCCGCGACGACGGGCGGGGCATTGCCCCGGAACACCTGGCGCGCATTTTCGACCCCTTCTTTACCACGCGCATGGGGCAGGGCGGGACGGGTCTGGGCTTGAACATCGTCTACAACATCGTGACTTCGCTGCTGGGCGGCAGCATCCGTGTGGAGAGCGAGGCTGGCCAAGGCACGTGCTTCGTCATCGAGCTGCCGCTGCGCGCGCCGGACGCCCGCAGCACGGAAGAAGCGGTCCAGGCCTGAGGCGGGATCCCGCCGTTCATCCCCTGCATCGCGCAGTCTGTCGGAAGCCGCAGCGGGCCGGACCCCCGCCCGGCTACACTGCCCGGCATCATCCAAGAAAGGGAGTCACGTGAACACCATCCTGTCCGCCACGCTCGCCGTGTCGCTGCTGTGCTGCTCCGCCGCCATGGCGCAAGAAACCAGGGAAACGGCGCCGGCCCGCGCCGCCGCCGAGAAATGGCTGGCACTGGTCGACGCCGGCGATTACACCGGCGCCTGGAACAGCAGTTCCGCCGACGTGCGCGCCAATACCTCGAAGTTCTTCTGGACCACGCTGATCGGGGGCGTCCGCATGCCCCTCGGCGACGCGCAGTCCCGCACGCTGAAGCGTACCCAGGCCCAGGCCGAGGGCGGCAAGGTGACGCTCGAGTATGCCTCCCAGTTCGAGAAGGACAAGAAGGCCAGCGAAACGATCACCACCCAGCGCGACAAGGACGGCAGCTGGAGGGTGTCGGGCTACAGCGTGGAAGCGCTGACCGGACGATAGCCGCCGGCCGCGGCGGCCTCTTACAGGGTGTTCAGGGGGCGCCCCGACTCCCAGGCTTCAATATTGTCGACCAGCATGTCGGCCAGCCGCTGCATCGCGCCGCCGCTGGCCCAGGCCACGTGCGGCGTCAGGATGAAGTTCGGCAGGCGCAGGCGCAGCAGCGGGTTGTCGGGCAGGGGCGGCTCCTTGCTCAGGACATCGAAGCCGGCGCCGGCGATCTGGCCCGCCTGCAATGCCTCGGCCAGCGCGGCCTCGTCGACCAGGCCGCCGCGCGCGGTGTTGATCAGGAGGGCGTCGCGCCGCATCAGCCCCAGTTCGCGCGCCCCGATCAGGTGGCGGGTCTGTTCCGTCAGCGGCAGGTGCAGGCTGACCACGCTGGAGGTGCGCAGCAGTTCGTCGAGTTCCAGCTGGATCACGCCGCTGTCGCCGATCGGCGAGCGCGAGGTCGCGCACACTTCCATGCCGAAGGCGCGCGCCAGGTGGGCCACTTGCTTGCCGAGGGCGCCGTAGCCGACGATGCCGAGCCGGCTGCCGGCCAGGTCGCCGATCGGATGGTCGAGCAGGCAGAAGCGCGTCGAGCGTTCCCATTGCCCGGCCTCGACGTCGGCGATATAGGCGCGCAGGTTGCGGCGCAGCGCCAGCAGCAGCGCAAAGCAGTGTTCGGGCACGGACACGGTGGAGTAATTGCGGATGTTGGAGACCACGATGCCGCGCTCGCGGCAGGCGGCGAGGTCGACGTTGTCCGAGCCGGTGGCGGCGATGGCGACCATCTTCAGGTCCGGCAGCTGGGCGATCGCGGCGGCGCGCAAGGGCACCTTGTTGGTGATGGCGACCGTGGCTCCCTGCAGGCGCCCGACCACTTCCTGCTCGGCGGTGGCGGCATGGTCCTGCCACGCATGCGCGAAGGCGGGCGGGCGTACGTTCGCGATCAGGCTGTCGCGGTCGAGGAAGACGATACGGTGCATGGTGTCCTTTCGCAGCGGGCAAAACCGCATTGTAGAACACAGGCGCGCGGGGGAACCATCGGGAAAAAGAGGGGCGAAGGCAGGGCGGACCCTGTCTTCGCCAAATATGGCGGGGCTCGAGCGAGGGGGGCTTGAGCTCTCGGGGATTGTTATTTGTGTTGTGCTTCGGTCT
Source organism: uncultured Massilia sp. (assembly GCA_966210615.1). Classification (GTDB taxonomy): domain Bacteria; phylum Pseudomonadota; class Gammaproteobacteria; order Burkholderiales; family Burkholderiaceae_D; genus Telluria. Next base: position 3,181 of record CBIHLT010000207.1, on the reverse strand, counting down.
TGGCAGCGACCTTGTCGGCCTTCGCTTCAGCCTTCTGGGTGGTCTTCTCGATCTTGGCGTCGGCTTTCTCGGCGGTCTTCTCGACCTTTGCATCCGCCTTGTCGGCAGTCTTCTCTACCTTTGCATCCGCCTTGGCCTTCGCAGCCTTGGCGTCGGCCGCGGCCACTTTCTTGTCGTGCTTGGCTTCAGCTTTCGCTTCCTTCTTCTCGGCCTTGGCTTCCGCCTTGGCTTCCGGCGTGGTGGCGGCGGTGCTGGTGGCGGCGGGAGTCTGGGCGAACACGGAAGTAGCGAACAGGCCGGCAAACAGGGTAGCGACGATTTTGCTCATAGTGTCTTTCCTTCGTTTTGGTGGATGACAAGCTGGGAAGTGTTTCCCGTGTTACTGAGCTATCAACGTGGAGGTTTCGCGCACGGTTGACGCGCATTCCGGGTATTTACATCCGCTTACAAATGCGCCTGCGGCCTGTTACGGCGGGCTAGGTTCGCTGCCGAACAGTCGCGCCGGGTTGACGGACCTAGACTCGGGGCATCGGATTGCCGGAGAGGTGACACCATGCCTGACGCGCTCAAACTCTATAAAGCCAAGCGCAATTTTGCGATCACGTCGGAGCCGGCCGAAGGCGGCGAGGCCAGCGCCGACGCCTTGACCTTCGTCATCCAGAAGCATTGGGCGTCGCGCCTGCATTACGATTTCCGCCTGGAACTGGATGGCACGATGAAAAGCTGGGCCGTCCCCAAGGGACCCAGCTACGATTCGCGCGACAAGCGCATGGCCGTGCACGTCGAGGACCATCCGATATCCTACTCGGACTTCGAAGGCACCATCCCCGAAAAGCAATATGGCGCCGGCAAGGTCATCATCTGGGACAAGGGCACCTGGACGCCGCTGGAAGATCCGCACGAGGGTTTCGCGAAAGGCAGCATCAAGTTCGAGATGCACGGGCACAAGATGCACGGGCGCTGGACCCTGGTGCGCCTCAAGGGCCACGAGGACGACCGGCAGGAGCCCTGGCTGCTGATCAAGGAAAAGGACGAGTACATGCGCTCCAGCGAAGAGTTCTCGGTGGTCGACGAGATGCCCGACAGCGTGAAGGCCCTGCCTATGCCTGAGCGGCCGGCCGAGCGCAAGCTCGAGGCGCTCAGGGAAGAAGAGGAAGCGCCGGCGCCCAGGCGTGCGGCCGCGGCGAAGAAGGCGGCGCCGGCGAAAAAGGCCGCCCCGGCCAGGAAGCGCGGTGCAAGGACGATGCCCGAGGGCGCCGTGAAAGCCGCGCTGCCCGCGCGCTTCAAGCCGGAACTGGCGACCCTGGTCGATGCCGCGCCGCCCGACCCCGAGGATTGGGTGTTCGAGGTCAAGTTCGACGGCTACCGCATGCTGGCGCGCATCGAGAACGGCGTGGTGAGCCTGATCACCCGCAACGACAACGACTGGACCGGGCGCCTGCTGCCGCTCATGGAAGAGATCGAGCGCATGAAGCTGCCGGACGGCTGGTACGACGGCGAGATCGTCGTGCACGACGAGAATGGCAAGCCGAACTTCGGCATGCTGCAGCTGGCCTTCGACGGCACGCGCGGCGCCGACATCCTGTACTTCCTGTTCGACGCGCCTTACTTCGACGGCTACGACTTGCGCGACGTGCCGCTGGTCGAGCGGCGCGCGCTGCTGGAGGGCGCCCTCAAGGGCCATGAGGAAGGGCGGGTGCGCTTCTCGGCCGAATTCGGCACCAATCCGGAAGAACTGGTGGTGGCGGCCTGCCGCATCGGCCTGGAGGGCGTGATCGGCAAGCGGCGCGGCTCGCGCTACGTATCGGCGCGCTCGCCGGAATGGATCAAGCTCAAGTGCGGCTTGCGCCAGGAATTCGTGATCGGCGGCTTCACCGACCCGAAGGGGTCGCGCACCGGAGTCGGTTCGCTGCTGCTCGGCACCCACGACGAGCACGGGGTGCTGCGCTATGTGGGCAATGTGGGCTCGGGCTTCAACCATTCGTCGCTGAAATCGATCAGCGCGGAGCTGGAAAAGCTGCGCACGGACGACAGCCCCTTCCCGCCACGCTCGGTCCCCGGGCGCAAGCACCACTGGGTCAAGCCGGCCCTGGTGGCGGAGGTGAGTTTCTCGGAGTGGACGGCGACGGGATCGATCCGCCATCCGGTGTTCCAGGGGCTGCGCAAGGACAAGCCGGCGAAGAACATCACACGCGAGGTGCCCAAGCATCTCGCCGGCGCGCCCGCGGCCGGGACGAAGAGTGCAAGAAAGAGCGCAGGGAAGAGCGAGGAGAAGGCCATGGAAGAAAGCGTCGCCAGCAAGCTGCCCGCCACCATGAAGGTGACCAACCCCGAGCGCGTGATCGATGCCCGGACCGGCTCGACCAAGCTGGACCTGATCCGCTACTACGCGCTGGTGGGCGAACTGATGATGGAGCACCTGAAGGCGCGCCCGGTCTCGCTGGTGCGCGCGCCGGAGGGCGTGGGCGGGGAGCTGTTCTTCCAGAAGCACGCCGACGTGGCCAAGCTGCCCGGCGTGAAGCACATGCCGCAGGAGCTCGATCCGGAGCACCAGCCTTTCCTCGAAATCGCCAGCGTCCAGGGCATCCTCTCGGCGGCCCAGTTCAACGTGGTCGAGATCCACACCCAGAACGCGACGCGCAAGGCCTACGCCACGCCCGACCGGATGGTGTTCGACCTCGACCCGGGCGATGGCGTGGAGTGGCGCGCGATGCAGGAAGCGGCGCAGCTGATGCACGCCTTCCTCGACGAGCTGGGCTTGCCGTCCTTCCTGAAGACCAGCGGCGGCAAGGGACTGCACGTCGTGGTGCCGGTCAAGGGCGGTTACGACTGGAATACCGTGAAGGGCTTTTCGCAGGCGATCGTGAAGCACCTGGCCACGGTATTCCCGGAGCGCTTCGCCTTCAAGAGCGGGCCGAAGAACCGGGTGGGCAAGATCTTCATCGACTACCTGCGCAACGGGCAGGGCGCGACCACGGTGTGCGCCTGGTCGGCGCGCGTGCGGCCCGGTTTGGGGATTTCGGTGCCGCTCGCGTGGGAGGAGCTGGAGGGGCTGAAGTCGAGCGCGCAGTGGGACATCACGAACGCGCACACCAGGCTGGACAAGGGGAATACGCCGTGGGAGGGGTATGCCAAAGCCGCGAAGACCTTGGCGAAGGCGATGAAGAAGATGGGGTTCGAG
>CBIHLT010000206.1:0-9117 GCA_966210615.1 uncultured Massilia sp. | reverse complement strand
TGCGCGCCAAATGGAGCGCGTCCTCGGCCCGGCTGCTCGTGCCGGCCACCGCCATTTCCGGATAGCGGCTTCCGATCAGTTGCTGCAAGCCCCACAGCACGGTCTGGTGGTCGTCCACCAGCAGCACCTGGATCGCCTGGCCGCTCATCGTCGCGTTCGTCGTCATGGTTCAGGTCGGAATGGTGATGTGGATGCGCGTATGCTGCGCTTCGAGCCGCACCTCGGCCCGGCCGCCGAGGGCCTGCGCGCGCGTCGTCATGGAGCGCGGCACGAAGCCTTGCGGCCCGGTCCCGGTCCAGGGATTGGCGATCTCCAGGCTCAGCATCTCGCCCTTGCGCGCCAGGCGAATCCGGCAGTGGCGCGCGGCGGTATGCTTGCGTACGTTGCTCAATCCCTCGCTGACGAACTGCAGGATTTCGGCCGCCAGCCGGTCGCTGAGCTCGAGCCGCTCGGGCAGCTCGAGTTCGACACGGATGCCGAAATCGTCGAAGAAGCGCCGGGCCCGCTCGTGCAACCCGCCGAGCAGGGCGTTCGAGGGAGCGACATGGTGCTGCTCGAGGTTGCGCACGTAGCTGCGCAGGTCGCCGATCACGCCGCTGGTCATCGACAGCAGCTTGTCGATCGCCCCGACCAGGGGATTGTCCCGGCTGGCCTGGGCCCGCAAGGCTTCCAGTCCCATCTTCAGGCCGATATAGGGCTGGATCGCCGTGTCGTGCAGGTCGGTGACGATGCGCTTGCGCTCGACGGCGGCCGCGGCCGAGGCCATGCGGTCGAGTATCTTGACGTGCTCGATCAGGCGGAACGCCTGTTCCGCCGCCTGGGCGAGGAACACGGCTTCGCTGTCGCGGAAGCGCCTGCGGTTCGAGCAGAGATAGATGCGTCCCGTGTCCTTTCCCGCCTGCAGGGGCACGCTGAGGAAGGCCGCGGTGTTCAGCAGCTCGGCCAGGTTGGCGCCCTCGCCGCCCCGCGACAGGCGCCAGCCGCCGTGCTGCATGTCGTAGATCCGGGTCTCGCTGCGCTGGCCTTCCAGGCGCCATCCGCCCGGACCATGGATGACGGCCTGCTCGCTGGTATAGGGTTGCAGCAGGCGGGCCATCTCCTCGGGCACCGTCTCGGCCTCGCGCAGGCCCGCGGCGCGGGTCGACTCGCGCAGCACATGGCGCTCGTGCTCGCTCTCGTGGAACAGGATCAGGCAGGTGTCGGCGTCGAAGAAGGCGCGGAACTTCGCCATGGTGGCGCCGAGCGCCTGCTCGGCCCCGAAGCGCGGATTCGACAAGGCATTGATCTCGCGCAGCAGGGCCAGCCGCCGCTTGAGCGACAGCTCCTTGCCGCCCCAGGAAGCGATCATCAGGCCCAGACTGACCAGGAAGAAGCTGCGCAGGATCAGCGCTGCCCACTCCAGGCTGGCATAGCGGTAGGACAGCAGGAAAAGGATCCCGAGGTAGACGGCCACGCTGCCGAGCGTGATCCCGACCCCGGCCACCGTGCCCTGCCTGAACGAAGCGGCGACGATGGCGAACAGGAAAAACAGAAAGATGCCACTGGTACCCGGATCGGTCACGGCGGTCAGCAACCCGTACCAGGCAAGATCGACCCAGGGCTGCCTGCTGGACGCGATCAGGCGGTCCATGAACTTCGGGGCGCCGTACAACGCAAGGCTGTAGAGCAGGTAGCCGCTGATGACCGCCCAGGTCAGCCGGCTGGAAAACACCTGCCCGGGAATGTCGATCAGGTAGGCGACCAGGACGATACCGGCCAGTACCAGGCGGGCGCCGGCGACCATCGACGGGCCCGTTTCGAACGACAATACAGTGGTTTGAGGCGGCCGCGACGGTGCTATTGTCATGGTTGATTTTCCGTTGGCGCAGATGGATGCCGAACAGTCAATCTACCGATAAATGTTCAAATTAGCAATACATGCACGGACTTTGTATTATTTTTTTCCCAAGCGAAAGGGCCAGCACCGGCGGCTGCCGTCCTGGCCCTCTGCTGCATGCCTGCTGAAGCGGCTGGCAGGACTTGCCGGCCATCCCCAGCGACCGTTCAACGTATGCCGGAGGCGCTCGCATCCGACGACCTGCGGTAGGGCGTCACAGGCGGCGCCGGCGGTGCGGAGTAGCCGCCATAGCCGCTGTCGCTGCGCTGGTTCTGGCGCGCCTCGATGGCCGCATTCTCGCGGGCGATCACGACGTTGACGCTGTCGACGAACGCGTTCACCCGCTGGCGCTCCTTGCCGATCTCGCCGGACAGCTTCTTGTCCAGGACGGCCGCCTGTTCCATCATTTTCAGGGTCTCGCGGTTGGCGACACGTCCCAGGCGGGCCCACACTTCGTCGGGCAGGCAATTGCGCCCGCGCCGCACGGAGCAGGTATAGGGCTGCATCCGCTCCGCCCGGTTCACATACTCGACGAAGCGTTCGGCATCGTATCCCGCCAGGCCGCTGATCGCCCGTTCGGCCTTGTCCAGGCAGGCGCGGTAGGCGTCGGTGCGCCGGGTCATCGCGTCGAGCACGCCGTTGTCCAGATAGGGAATCTGGTAATTGAAATTGCCGCAGCTGGCCGACAGCGGCTTGACCGCCCGCGCGCGCTCGACCATCGTGTTCATGCCGTCTTGCAGGGCGTCGTCGACCACCCGGGTCAGGTATTTGGCCGGGTTCGCATCGAACTCGGCCCACGCCGCCTTCAGGCTGCGCGCCACCTCGGCATCGTTGCCCGCGATGCGCTGCGCCAGGTCGGCTTTGCGCCCCTTATGGTCCGCGACCTCGGGCCTGATCTGCTCCAGGCATAGCGTGCGCGCCTGCCGGACCCGTTTGGCGTTCGCCTCCATTTCGGCTTCCACCTCGTTCGAAGGCAGCGACATCACACCTGCGGCAATGTTATCGCCGGAATACGTGTACTCGCATTTCTTCAGCAAGCTGGCGTAGTGTTCGGCCGGATCCTTTTCGGCTTCGCCTTCGAAGGCGAAGCCGGCCCGGTGCCAGCCGTCCATGCCCGAACGCAGCCAGTAGACGTTGCTGTATCCGGCCTTCGCGGTCTTGGCCGCGACATACTGCGACAAGGCGCAACGGACGTGGTGGCAGTACACCAGCACCGGCTGCGCGCGCCGGCCCTGGGTCAGCCTGGCCAGCTCCCCGGCCAGCCTTTCTTCGACGCCCGGGTTGGAACTGGCAGCCCAAGGCATCGGGACGGCCCCCGGCAGCTTGAGCTGATCGCCCACCGCGGCGATCACGGTCAGCTCCTTGCCGAGTGTCCTCATGAGGCAGCGGGCTTCGTGGGGCGACACCGTGACCACGCCATCGATGCTGAGCGGTGTTTCTCCGCGTGCATCCTGCTGCATGGATAGCTGGGCTTCCTTGCCCGGCGTGCAGGCCGACACGGCGGATTTGAGGTCGGCTGCCCAGGCGGCGCCCGGCAAGACCGCGCTTGCGGCGAAGAATAAGAGGGAGGCGAGGGAGAGGGCTCGGTTGATCATGTCATTCTGGCAATTTAAATTTCCACCATTCATTTTATATGTCAGATGGATGAAATCGCCAGAAAATAAGGCACGCCGCCCTAGCGTGTGGAAAGGCGCATACACATCCCCGTCGCTCAGGCGCCGGCGCCGGGCGCGCGGAAGCGGAAGCCGGCGGCCGAACGCGAGTCCGCCGGCCGCCCGGAAGGTGCTACTTGCGGATCGCGGCGATGACCCTGGTGGCGAACTCGGCCGGGTTCCCCGCATGCCAGCGCCACACGATCACCAGCTCATGGTCGGGCGAGACCACGATGGTGTTCTGCCCTGCGCCCAGCGCCGCGTAGGCGTTCGCCGGCAGGCCCGGCAGGTTCTTGCCCTTGGTGTTCAGCCACCACAGGTAGCCGTAATCCGGCCCGTGTCCGCTCGGCGTGAGGGCCGCCTCGACATAGGAGCGCGGCACGATCTGGCGGCCGTTCCAGGCGCCGCCGCGCAGCCACAGGTAGCCGAAGCGGGCCATGTCCCAGCTGTTGATCCACATGCCGCCGCCCCAGCGCGTGCCGCCGCTGACCGAGGCCGCCTGCTTGCCGTTCAGATCGACGTAGCTGTTATGGTAGGGAACCCATTTCCAGGTCGTGGACGCGCCGATCGGGTCCATCACCTGCTCCTGGAACACGTCCGGCACCGGCTGCTCGAACACGCGCAGCAGCGACAGCGCGAAGCGGTTGATGCGCACGTCGTTGTATTCGTAGAAGCTGCCCGGCGCCTTGAGCGCACGCGGCTTGCGCTCGCCGGCGCCGAATTCGGCCTTGCCGACGAAGTCGCCGTTCTTTCCCCACATGCTGCCTTCCCACTCGGATTCCTGCTGCAGGTGCTGCTTCCAGGTCACCAGCGCATTGCGGGAAGAGGCATAGCCGCCGTCCTTCACCCGCTGGCCGACCGGCTCGTCGACGCCGATGCGTCCGTCGCGCACGGCCACGCCGGCGACCGTGGCCAGCATGCTCTTGGCCACAGAATAGGTCGGATCGACAAACCGGGTATCGCCGAATTCGGCCACCACATAGCCCTTGTAGATCACCAGGCCATTGGTGCGGGCACGCTTCGAGGGCATCGAGCCCAGGCGCGTGCCGAAGGTCGCTTCCTGGTCGGAGAAGTCGAGGGCGCGGGTGGTCTCGTGCGACTGCGCGTATTGCACCGCGGCCGCCAGTGCCGCCGGGTCCATGCCCAGCTGCCCGGGAGACTTGCGGGCCCAGTCGCCCGCGGGCGGAAAGTAAGCCGCTTGATCGGCGCCGGAGCTGCCGAGGGTGCTGCAGGCCGGCAGCAGCGCGGCACAGCCCAGCGCCAGCACAGCGCGGCGCGACATGTTCATCATGACGTAGTCCAGGTGGAATAAGGATTGCGGATCAGGCTGGAATTGTAATAGCGCTTGTCGCCGGTGACTTCCTGGCCGATCCAGGACGGCCGCTCGAAGGCGGTGTCCTCGGAGGGCAGCTCGATCTCGGCCACCACCAGGCCCGCGTTCTCGCCCAGGAATTCGTCGACTTCCCATACGAAGCCCGCGTGCGCGATGCGGCGGCGGGTCTTTTCGACCAGCGGGCGCTCGCACAGGCGGTCCAGCAGTTCGGCGGCCTCTTGCAGGGGGATCGGGTATTCCCATTCCCCGCGCGTGGCGCCGACGTTCTTGCTCTTGATGGTGAGGACGCCCTGCCCGCCTTCGATGCGCACGCGCACGGTGCGCATCGGGTCGGCGCACAGGTAGCCCTGGCGCAGCAGGACGGGTTCGCCGAGCGCGCGCCAGCCGTCGCCGGCTACCAGGAACTTGCGCTCGATCTCGACGCCCATGGCATCAATCCAGCGATTGCAGGATCGGCTGCAGCATTGCCGCGCCGAGCGCCGCGCTGCGTGCGCCGTTCCAGCCGGTGTGCGGATCGGGCAGGTTGGCGTTGTCCTTGAACGGCATCTCGAGGGTGAGCGAGAGGCACTTGAAGGTGTGGCCGATGTATTTCGAGGCCAGGGTCAGCAGCTCGTCGTTGTACTTGCTGGCCGCGTAGCCGTAGACGTTCTGGAAGTCCGGGCTGGCCGCCATGTACTGCTCCACGAAGGCCTTCTGGCGCGCCATGCGCTCCGGGGTGAAGTCTTCCAGCATCTCGTTGCCGGCCACGAAGTTGTAGGGCAGCGCTTCGTCGCCGTGGATGTCGAAGAACATGTCGACGCCGGTCTCGTGGATCTTGTTCTTCACGCACAGCACTTCCGGGCTGCGCTCGAGGCTCGGGCTCATCCACTCGCGGTTCAGGTTGGCGCCGGCGGCGTTGGTGCGCAGGTTGCCGCGCACCGAGCCGTCCGGGTTCATGTTCGGGACGATGTAGAACACGGCGCGGGCCAGCAGCTTGCGCGAGATCGGATTGGCGTTGTCCAGCAGCGCATCCATCATGCCTTCGACGAACCATTCGGCCATCGTCTCGCCCGGGTGCTGGCGGGCGATCACCCAGATCTTCTTCTCGGCCTGCGGGTTGCCGATCACGACCAGGTTCATGTCGCGGCCGTCGACCGTGGTGCCGATGTCGTGCACGCGCGCGATCGGGTTCTCGGCGACTTCGCCCAGCAGGCGCAAGTGGCGTTCCCAGGTATAGGGTTCGAAATAGGCGTAGTAGACGCTGTCGAGCTCAGGAGTATGGTTGACGGTCATGACCTGGCCGTCGAAGGAGGTCGGCACGCGGAACCAGTTCTCGGTGTCGTAGCTCGCGGCCACCTGGTAATCCTCGAAGCCCTTCGGGTAGGTGGCCTGCCCCGCGTTCAGGAAACGCATCGTGCACGCCTGGCCGCGCGCGCCCTGCAGGCGGAAATGGAACCATTGATGAATGTCGGCGTGGGAGTCCTTGCGCAGATTCAGTTCGATCTGCTTGGGGTGGTCGGCGCGGACGACGTCGATGGCGCCGGAGTCGAACATCTGGCTGATTTTGATGGGCATGGAGGATCCTTTCGTGGCCGGGTCAACAATACCGGCCATCATACCGGGCAAATGCGCGGATTGGCAGAGGGCGGCCGCCGGACCGGCCCTGCCGTCCGGCGCTTCGCCTGGTCCAGCTTACTGGGCCTCGAGGTCGATCAGGTCCTTGGTGTACATGACCATGATCTGGCGCATCAGTTCGACGTTGCCGCGGTCGAGCACCACGGTCAGGTCTTGCTTGCTGTCGAGGACGAAGTGCATGCGGATCGCGCCCGGCAGTTCCTTGCAGTTCACGTATTGGACGCGCGGCGTGTACGGATTATCCCAGTCATGCTGCGTGATCGCCGGGCCCGGGGGCGGCGGGGCCAGCTTGGGATCGCGGTTCACCGGCAGATGCTTGAGCAGCCAGAACACGACGTTCGCCGGAACGTGGATGGCGAGGTCGTTGGCGCCCTGGGTGGAGAACTTGGTCAGCAACAGGTTGCCGACGCGGTCGCACGACATGGACAGGCTTTTGACTTGACGGATAACCGCTGGTTTCACGACGTTGTTCCTTAGGGAAGGTTGAAAAAGGCGCAGCGATTCTACCGCATCCCATCGGCGTTTTGTGTGGTCAGAAAGCCAATGTCGAACGAGAATGTAGCAAAGGGAAGGCCAAATACAACATGGGAGCCATGAAGGCTCCCGTTGGAATGCTGGCGTCAGCCTGCCGGCGCCGGCTGGCAGGCTGCTTGATCGGCATATGCTGCCGGCTTGCTCTGCCGGCTTGCCCTGCCGGCTTACTCTTTCGAACCGCCGCGGTTGCCGCTCGACGAGCTTTGGCGGTTGCCGCCGCTCTTGCTGCTGGTACGGGAAGCGCCGCCGGCGCTGGCGCTGGCCGACTGGCGATTGCCGTGGCTCATGCTGCCGGCACGGCGTGCTTCTTCCGAAGTGAATTCGTGTGCCGTTCCTTTCGCATGGGCGGCCTTGCCGCCCTGGCTGGCGATCTCGCGCTGGCGTGCCGGATCCATCGAAGCGAACCCGCGATTGCGGGTACCGCTGCTTTGGCTGCTGCCGCCCTGATTGCCGCCCTGTTTACTACCTTGATTGCTTGAGGCCATGATGGTCTTCTCCCTGTTCGCTTTTAGAAACCGCCGCGTCCTGCGGCAGGCTTAACCCAGCTTGCGGCAAGCGCCGATGAGCGAGGGTCGAAGTCATCTTAGGCACGCGTGATGGATGAGGGTATAGGACGTTTTCAGATGACTTTGTAGGACTACGCGCGACAGAAAATGCAGTTGCGAAAATGTACTTCCAGTCGTCAATAAACTTTGCGCCAACTGGTCAGAAGCAGTCCTACACAGCCCCCCTACGTCTTCCTATACTGTAAGGAGGGAGGGACGAGCATCATGGCAATATCAGGCGGTGCACGTGTCGCGCTGCCAACCATTCCAACAGGAGGCCAAGATGGATGCCAACCAACGCAGCGAAACCAATAACCAGACCAACAATGGCGCCAATGAGAAATGGACCCCGGGATCGAAAGCTAATACCACGAGCGGGCCGAATGATCATACCTACCCGAATGGCGCCACCATGCAGCAGGGGCAGCCGGGTACGGGGCCGGCCGGCACGCAGCAGGCGGATGTGAACCAGGGTGCGTCGGAACAGAATTGGTTCAACCGTGACGACAGCAAGTTCCCCGTCACCGGCGGCGATCTGCACGGCGGCTCGATGCAGAGCCAGCAGACGGGCGGCTCGGGTCCGCAGCAAGGCATCACCGACAGCCACCAGCGCCAGATGGAGATCCATTCGGAAGCCTGGGGCCTGCTGGAACAGCCGGTCGGCCGCCGCGCCAGGAACACCGGGGTGGACGTCCACCCGCATACGGGCAACAGCCAGGCCGCGCATGACATGAATCCGCAGAACGCCGCCCAGCCGGAGCTGCAGGGTGGCTCGCTGGGGCACCATCACCAGCACTACGATGCACCGCAGGTCGTCGGCGAATCGCCGCTGCGCACCTCGGAGGCCGACCTGTCGGCCACGCCGCATGAAGAACTCTATGGACGGGACCAGCCAGGTGTGCATGCGCCGCGCAATGCGATGCAGGCCGGGCCGCAGAACAGGCAATCCGGCGAGGCGGAACAGCAGCCGCGTCAGTCTCAACAGTCGAGCGGCATGCAGTCCGGTGGCACGCAGTCCGGCAGCATGCAATCCGGCAGCGCAGCGTCGGGCAGTGCGCCGTCAGGCAGCGCTCCATCGGGCAGCGCGCCGTCGGGTAGCGTCCAGTCGGGCAGCATGCAATCGGGTGGCGTACGGTCGGGCACCGCACAACCCGGCAATATGCAGTCGGGTAACGCTCAGTCGGGCAAGGTGCAATCCAGCAGCGTTCAAACCGCCAGCGGCCAGCCCGCCCAGGCGGAAGGCGCCAACGAGCAACGAAGCGGCGGCCACTCGCAATACAGTGCCGACCGCGACGGCTCCCAGACTGGCGAACACGCCCGCGACAAGGGCACCGAAGATGTCCATCTGTCGAACGATGTGTCGGGTGGCCTGCCGCGCAGCCCGGGCAACAGCGGTCCGCGCAACGACAACCCCGGCTGGAAGCCAGGCGGCAGCATGCAGCGCGATCCTGCGGTCCATGAGTCCAACGACACCATCGGCGGCTTGCCGCGCAGCCCTGCCGGCGCCAACAAGCTGGCCGGCGACCGCAAGATGGACGACGACACCGGCTTCTCGCGCAAATA
>CBIHLT010000205.1:0-9203 GCA_966210615.1 uncultured Massilia sp. | reverse complement strand
TCGCCGGCGATGCCGTCCGAGTACATCGAATAGCCGCCCTCGCGGGTGCAATGCCACAGGTAGACCGCCACCCCGGCCGCCGGGGCGCAGCAGCGCTGCCTCAGCGACCGCGAGGTGGACGGAGATCTTGTTCATCGTGGTTTCCTCAGGCGGTTCGGAGCCGCCATTCTGTTGCGGCCCCATGTAAAACGCCGACAAGCGGCGTAAAACGAGGTAAATCTCCCCGGACCGACAAGGAGCCGGGGGCCGCTCTTTGCTATCCTTGCGCCATGAATCACGTACTCCTCATCGACGACGACGTCGAACTGGTCGGCATGTTCGCGGAATACCTCGGACAGGAGGGCTTCCAGGCGTCCTGCGTCCACAACGGCGAGGACGGCGTGCGCGCGGCGCTGGCCGGCCAGCACGCCATCGTCATCCTCGACGTCATGATGCCCGGCATGAGCGGGATCGAGGCCCTGCGCCAGATCCGCGCCGCCAGCCGTATCCCGGTCCTGATGCTGACCGCGCGCGGCGACGACGCCGACCGCATCCTGGGCCTGGAACTGGGCGCGGACGACTATGTCGCCAAGCCCTGCACGCCGCGCGAGCTGACCGCCCGCGTGCGCGCCATCCTGCGCCGCACCCACCCGCAGCCGGACACCGCGCCCGGCGCAGTGCTCGGCGTCGGCAAGCTGACCATGTTCCCCGAGCAGCGCCGCGCCACCTGGGACGGCGCCCCGCTCGACCTGACCAGCACCGAATTCAACCTGCTCGAAGTCCTGGCGCGCAACGCGGGCCGGCCGGTCAGCAAGAACGAACTGTCGGAATTGGGCCTGGGCCGTCCGCTGGCGCGCTTCGACCGCAACATCGACGTCCACCTGAGCAGCCTGCGGCACAAGCTCGGCCCGCTGTCGGACGGCCGCTCCTGCCTGCAGACCATCTACCGCCAGGGCTACCAGCTGATCCGGGAGTAGCATGGGCCGCTTGTTCTGGAAGTTCTTTTTCTCGATCCTGCTCGCCCAGGTGGCGGCCACGATCGGCATCGGCGGCGCCTTCTGGCTGCGCGACCAGGCGCGCCAGCACCAGGCGCCCGTGCTGGATACCGGCCCGCCGGCCACCATCGTCCTCGACGCCGCCAGCGCCACGCTCAGGCATGGCGGCATCGGCGCCCTGCGCGGCATGCTGGGCGAACTGCAGCGGCCGCAGGTCTTCGTGCTCGACGCCGGGCGCCGCGACCTGCTCGGCCGCGCCGTGCCGCCCGAGCTGGTCCAGGAAGCGGAGCGCAGCCTGCGCGAAGGGAAGACGCTGCGCGGCGTGCGCCAGCTGCTCGCCCCGGACGGCAGCCGCTACCTGGCCCTGGTCTCGCGCCGCTACAGCCCGCCGCCGGGCGTCCTGCGCGGACACGGCGGCCCCGGCATGGATCCGGGCTGGGGCCGGCGTGTCGGCCAGGCGGCCGGCATCGTCGCCGCCGTCCTGGCCAGCCTGCTGTTCGCCGCCTTGCTCGCCTGGTACTTCGCGCGCCCGATCCGGGCGCTGCGCAGCGCCTTCGACGCGGCGGCGGCCGGCGACCTGGCGCCGCGCTTCACGGACAAGCCTACCGGCGGCGACGAACTCAGCGACCTGGGGCGCGACTTCGACCGCATGAGCGGCCAGCTGCGCATGCTCATGGACGGCCAGCGCCGCCTGTTGCACGACGTCTCGCACGAACTGCGCTCGCCGCTGGCGCGCTTGCAGGCGGCGGTCGGGCTCGCGCACCAGCAGCCAGACAGGATCGCCTCCTCGCTCGAGCGCATCGAGCGCGAGAGCGTCCGCATGGACAAGCTGGTCGGCGAGCTGCTGACGCTGTCGCGCCTGGAGGCCTCCGACGGCGTGACCAGGCGCGAAGCGGTCGACCTGACCGAACTGGTGGACGCCATCGTCGACGATGCGCGCTTCGAAGCCGGCGAGGCGGATCCCGACGACACGCCGCGCATCGCCGTCGAAGCCGAAGGCAGCGTGAACGTCGATGGCGACCCGGACCTGCTGTGGAGCGCCCTGGAGAACGTGATCCGCAACGCCGTCAAGCATGGCGCGGCGGGTGGGCTGGTCAAGGTGGTCGTCACCGGCACGCAGGGAATGGCGCGGGTCGAGGTCCTGGACCACGGTCCGGGCATCGCGCCGGCCGGGCTGGCCCACATTTTCGAGCCCTTCTACCGCGCCAACCCGGCCGGGACGGGCGTGGACGGCCACGGCCTCGGCCTGGCCATCGCCCAGCGCGTGGTGCATGCCCATGGGGGCGACATTTCGGCGGCGAACCGGGAAGGCGGCGGCCTGCAGGTGAGGATCTCGCTGCCGCGCGGCTGATCCCCGCGCATGGTCGGCAGCGGGCGTCGGCGCCACCCGTACATCATGCGGGCGGCGTTTTTGTTATGATTTTTGGAATGAGCCCCGTACTGCTGATCGACGACGACGTCGAGCTGCTTGGCCTGTTCGCCGAATATCTTCAGCGCGACGGTTTTTCCGTCGGCTGCGCCCACGACGGCGAAACCGGGGCACGCGCCGCACTGTCCGGGGAATACGCGATTGCCGTGCTCGACGTCATGATGCCCGGCATGAACGGCATCGCCACCCTGCGCCGGATTCGCAGCCACAGCAGCATCCCCGTCCTCGTGCTGACCGGCCGCGCCAACGATGCCGACCGCATCCTGGGCCTCGAACTGGGGGCGGACGACTACGTCGGCAAGCCCTGCACACCGCGCGAGCTGGCGGCGCGGGTGCGCGCCATCCTGCGCCGCAGCCATGGGCTGGACGCGCCTCCCGGCATGGCGCTCACCGTCGGCAGGCTGGCCGTCCATCCGGAGCAGCGCCGTGCCTACTGGAACGGCCAGCCGATCGGCTTGACCAGCACCGAATTCAGCCTGCTGGAAGTCCTGGCGCGCAATCCGGGGCGGCCGGTCAGCAAGCACGAGCTGTCGGAACAGGCCCTGGGGCGGCCGCTGGCGCGCCACGACCGCAATGTCGATGTCCATTTGAGCAGCCTGCGCCACAAGCTGGGGCGGATGAAGGACGGGCGCTCCTGCCTGCAGACCGTGTACCGGCTCGGTTACCGGCTGCTCGCGGACTAGGCGCTATTTGCCGTGCCAGTAGCGCGCCTGTTCCCGGCGCTGCTCGGACACGGACAGGGTGCGGCCGAAATGCAGGGTCACCGCGCCGGCCTCGTCGGTACGCAGGCGGCGGATGCCCAGCTCGGCATAGCGCGCATAGACCTCCTTCTTGGGATGGCGGTAGCGGTTGCGGTAGCCGACCTGGAATACCCCGAGCGTGGGCCCGACCGTTTGCAGGAAGGCCGCCGTGGAGGAAGTGCCGCTGCCGTGGTGCGGGGCGAGCAGTACATCGGCGCGCAGGGCCTGCGGGAAGCGGCGGACCAGGTCGGCTTCCTGGGCGGCTTCGATGTCGGCGGCGAGCAGCATCGCCTTGCCGCCGGCGCTGATGCGCAGCACGCAGCTGCGCGCATTGGATGTGAGGGCCGGATCGCCGTAGCTGGCCGGGTCCGGCCCGAGCATCTCGAAGCGCACGCCGTCCCAGTCCCATTGCTGGCCGGCCCTGCACCGGGTATGCCGCCTGGCTGCCTTCACCGCCGGATGCGCTTGCGGGAGCGAGGAAATCAGCGCGTCGACCGGCAGCGCCGCCAGCATGTCGGCCGCGCCGCCGGCGTGGTCGACGTCGCTGTGCGAGACGACCATCCCCTCCAGCCTGCCGATGCCCCGTCCGCGCAGGTAGGGCAGGATGACGCGCGTCGCACCGTTGGCGCCGGGCGCGTATTGCGGCCCGGTATCGTACAGCAGGCGGTGGGCGTGGGTTTCGACCAGGAGCGCCATGCCCTGGCCGACATCGAAGGCAGTCACGGTGAATTCGCCGCGTGGCGGGCTCGAAGGCAGCTGGGCCAGGAGAGGCGTCCACGCCGCCAGCCCCGCCCAGCGGTGCGGCCAGCCGCGCGGCGCCAGCAGCCATGCGGCGCCGACGAGGGCGAGCACCAGGATCCACGGCTCCGGCGCAGGGGCGCTCCACACCGCCAGGCGCGGCGCGGCCAGCCAGCCCAGGCAGGCGGCCAACAACGCGACGGCGCCGTGCGCGGCGCCCAGCCCCGCGTCGGCCAGCGGCGACGGCAGCACGCTGCCCAGTAGGGCGAGCGGGGTCACGAACAGGCTGATGACGGGGATGGCGACGGCATTCGCGATCGGGCTCACGAGCGATACCTGGCCGAACAGCAGCAAGGTAAGCGGCACCAGTCCCACGGTCACCGCCCACTGGGTGCGCGCCGCCAGCAGCAGGCCGCCCCGCCAGCCGGGCTGTTTGCGGTCCAGGCGGCCGACGCTGGCGTAGAGAATGGCGGCGACGGCGCAGTACGAGAGCCAGAAGCCGGGCCACAGCATCGCCCAGGGGTCGAGCAGCAGCACCACGCCGAGCGCCAGGCACAGCACATGGGAGGCGGCCGTGATGCGGCCCATCCAGAGCGCCAGCGCGACCACGGCCAGCATGGTGAAGGTGCGCTGGGCCGGGACGCCGAAGCCGGCCAGCAGCACGTACAGGAAGGCCGTCGCGGCGCCGGCCAGCGCCGCGGCTTTCTGGGCGGGCAGGACCAGCGGAAGCTGCGCGCCGGTGAAGAAGGAACGCCGCCACAGGAAGGACGCCAGCCATGCGGCCAGGCCGGCCAGCATCGTGATGTGCAGGCCGGAGATGGACACCAGGTGGCCGATGCCGGTCCGGTTGAAGACGTCCCAGTCGGATTGCGCGATGCCGCGCTGGTCGCCGATCACCAGGGCGACGATCACGCCGGCGTAGGGCTTGCCCCGCAGCGTTTCCGTGATGCGGTCGCGCAGCAGGGCGCGGGTGCGCTCCACCATGCTGCGCGCCGCCGGGACCCAGGCGTCGAGGCGGCGATTCTCCGGGCCTGCAGGGCGCACATAGCCGGTGGCGCGGACGCCCTGCTCCAGCAGCCAGGCCTCGTAGTCGAAGCCGTGGGGATTGGCGTTGCCGTGCGGGCGCTGCAGGCGCACCTTGAGCCGCCAGCGCTCGCCTGGCTGCAAGCACTGTGGATCGCTTGCCGCCGGGCCATACCAGGAGAGCGCGACGCGCCGGGGAATGGCGGCGTCCACTGTGGCGACCCGCTCGATACGGAAGTGGAAGCGTACGCCGCCGTCGAAGCGGTGCGGGAGGCTGTCGATGGTGCCGATCACGGTGACATCGCGGCCTTCGTCCGACCTTGGCAGGATCCGGTCGAGCGCCATATGCGCGGCCGAAGCGGCCCACAGGTAGCCCAGCAGGCTGCCGACGAGCACGTGGCGGACGTGGCCGCGCACCAAGATGGCGCCGAGCGCGGCGGCGGCCAGGCAGATCAGGAGGACCGTGTGACCAGGTAAGGCCGCTCGCGTTTGCAGGAAGCAGGCGCCGCCGAGAAAGGCGAGGATGGCGGTGCGCATCGGTCCGGGTCAAGCCATCGACCGGCCCGCTTGGCCGCGGCAGTGCGCCTGGACGCCGCGCCTGGGCGACTCCGACCGCGGCCCAAGGCACGGTCCCCACCATGTCCATTGAAACGGGTAGCCTGTCGTGAAGCCAGGCCTGCGGACGGGCATCACAGGATCCCGGTCGGGAATCCTGGTACGCCGGCGCGTGAAAACGCGCATTTTTCCCCGTCCAGGCGCGGGCCGACCCGGCCTGGCAGCGGCCAGGCGTGGACGCCCATCGCGCCATGCATCGCTCTCCGTCATGATCGTGCCGGCTGCAGGCGGGCTAGGAAAGCTGCGGGGCGGGCGCATCCGGGAATCCCGTCCGGGTGCGGGGCCCATCCACTTCCAATGGCGCCTCGGCGAGGCGAACCAGTTGCCAGGCGCTACGGCGATGAATCAATGCGGGATGACCGGCGCCACGTCCATGCACCTGGGTGCGGAAGGTCGCCGCAGGAAGCACGCTGCCTGCCGCGAACCAGCGTGTTCCATCGAGCGCATGGCTGTCCTCGCAGCGCCACCAGCCACCGGCCGGACAAGCCGCGCCGGTTTTCGCGACACTCCCGATCGGCGCCTCGATGCTCGCGCCCGGGGTGGCGCCGGCAGGAATGTAGCCCGCATCCGCGCCAGGCAATGCTTGCGCAAGCCCGGCAGGGGGTGAAACGCGAGCGCTGCTTCGCTTATCGGCCAGCGTCCATAATGTGGGATGCCTGCTCTCGTAGCTGGGCTGCATGCCGCGCAGGCGCTGCCACAGCGTTGCCGGCGGAAGCAAGAGCGCTTGCGGCATGCGCTGGCCCTTCTTGAGGAACTGGCGTTCACCGCCAAACACACCGATACCATCGCCGCCGTCGCCACATTGCCACCAGCCTGACTCCGGACAGGCCTCGCCCGCGAGCGCATTGGTGCCCAATGGAAGCGCCGGCGGCGTCGACCCGGCATGCTTGCCGCTGACAGTGGGACGTATCCGTATGCTGCTCGACATACGTTCCCACAATTCCAGCATCACTTGCTCGGACAACGAAGACTGGACCGGTTTTCCGCCGCTGACCGGATTGGTTCCCGACTCCAGTTCCAGGGTCAGCAAAGGAGCAAGGATGTCGTCTTCCTTTCCCGCCATCTCCCATTGGAGATCATAGCCGGTCGTGAAATTCGTCTCGCGCACACGCAGCATCAATTCTTCACCTGGCAAGCTGTTAATCGTACGGGGACGCTCGCGTAGCGTTGTGAAAGCAAGCCGCAGATAGAGCGGCAATCGTTCGGCTGCGGCCCCGTTGCGTGCCAATAAGCCAGGCGCCGGCGCGGTGCCGGCCATGGTGGAGAGGACGATATTCACGTCTGGATGCGCTGGAAATCCAGCGAACATCACGACACTTTCGCGTTCGGGATCCGGATAGGGATCGCGCACGATCGCATGATCGAGGCAAAAACCCGGCTCCACGGGAACGTCGTCCGATACCAGCGGCCGGATGCGTCCCAGGACGCGCGCCAGGTCTTCGCCACTGTCCGGCGCCATTCCTTCCGCGCTGGCCGTAATGCTCAGTCCGGGAAAACGAAGCATGCCGCGTACGCTCACATCCTCGATCGTCACAATGCGATCTTCCTTGAAAGTTCTCGCACGGTGCCGGTTGTACACAAATACCTTTCCTTGCCCTGCGCCGAAGGCCAGCACTTTGCCCGATTCAAGACTGGGGCGGCCATCCTCGTTACGCGAGGCGGCGAGCTCCGCTTCAAACTGACGGAGACGCGCCGCGAATTCCCCGTCCGTTTCATGCGTGGTCGTGGAGATGTCATAGCCGCTCACAAGCCCCCGCTCCAGGCTGAAGCGCGCTTCGGCGGGAATATCGATCAAGAAGCGTCCTACACATACGGTCTTCATCTTGCTCATCATAGTCGCCACTCTTCGTTGATCTTGACCTGTTTGCACCGAGTTGGCGAAATAGGAGACCAGCGTCAGTCCCAACGCCATCACACCACCAAGGATTCGCATTCGCCGGCCCCCAAGCCGTTTCATTTGATTTCCTGCACAATCTTCACGATGAGATGTCGGGTCAACAGCAGCATGTCCTCATGCTGATAGCTGTCCTGATGCCGGAATCCGCCCGGGGCAAAGATCTGGCGCACATGGGGCTGGGGGCCGGAGCCCGACTGTACGGGAACGGTTTCGTCCCCCTGTGCGTCTTGTGGCCATATGGCAAACCTCAAACGCAGCCCCTTGGCGATTTCAACCTCACGGCCCCCTTCGGAATCGGATTGAACATGCTGCCCCGAGCGGACGTTGGCAGGCGTCAGCGCAGTGCTGGTGCTGGCAGGCTCGCGGGCTACCCATCTGATCTGCCCGAAGGAGCGCAGCGCGGTATCTGCACCGTAGAAAGCATACGTATGAGGGTGATAGAAGGGTTTGTCCTTTCCTTCGTCGACCAGGAGCTCCGTGTGAAAGCGTTCCGCCGCATCGATCGCTGCAACAATCTTTTTCTCGACCCCGCCGCTCAGTTTCGCGTACCGTCGCGCCGGGTCTGCCAATCGTGGATCGATCATCCGATACCAGGATGTCAGATCCCGATAGAAGTCGTAGGGATTCCCGGCTGGAAGCGCCAGCAGATCGCGTACTTCATCCCGACGATTCACGGTACGGACAGTCTTAATCTGTAGCCATGGCCTAGGGTAAAGATGATTTGGCAATAACTGCAATACGCCTGGCGACAGCGCCATGATCGGCGTGGTCTCGGCGGGTGAAGCGCCTGCAATCTCCGCGAAGGCATCTGCCTTGACCTTGTCCCCCAGGGTGTTGGTGAACCTGCCGCCCTCGGTGCCGCAAGCGATGCGGCGATAGGCGACCGGTGCGCCCAGTGCCGGCATGACGCCGTGGATAATGCCCGCGATATCGGCATCTTTGCCAGAGCGCAGGCTCAAGCGTGCACATGCCCGCGCCACCAGGCCGCCCAGGGAGTGCGTGACAATAATGACATGACGGCACTCGTGCTTTCGCTCCATCCAGAATGTCTTGATCTGGTCTATCCTCCGGCGGAGACGCTGGGCCGACACCTCGCAGGACTCCAGCCAGTTGTAACCGAAGGCGTAGACCGGATATTGGTAGTTCGCGTATTTTTCAAGCTCCGTTTCGGTAATTTTCTGAAAGCTCCGCACGCCCCAGCGCTCCGGCTCCACTTGCATGACGCGCTTCCAGTACGAGCGGACCTCCCGCTCGCCGGTCGGTCCGCGCCGATAGGTCTTGTCCAGGCGGCGTTGCAGATCGACCAGGACACTGCCGTACGAGGAGGCATGTACCTCTCCCCAGCCGCGTTCGCGCATCTCGGACTCGTCGAGCATCGAGGCCGGGTAGGCAAGTTCGCCATCGGGATCGACTTCGAGTATCCCAGGATCGAGAACCCGCTGCCGCTGCGCGGGCGTACGCCTGGACCATTTGAAGAGCTCGCGGGCGGCATCGACCATGCCGTTCGGCGGCCGCCAGGCGGGCTCGCCCGCCTTGAGCACGGCACCGGGCCCGGACTTCACCTCTTTTCTCGCCCTCAGGTTCGACCCCATGATCCCCGGCACGAAAATCACCGGTATCACCTTGCGCGACCCCACCGTCACGCGCGCCCGCACCTTGAAGGAAGTGGGCGTGGCAACCGTATGCGCCACCAGGCTGCCGTCGGCTGCGACTCTCGGCTGGTGGATCGGGCGGGTCGGCTCGCTCATGCCTGACCCGCACCGGGGGGACTGGGGCCGTCGTCCGGC
>CBIHLT010000204.1:0-9249 GCA_966210615.1 uncultured Massilia sp. | reverse complement strand
GGCTTGAGGATGCTCTGGGTGTCGACGTAGACACGGGCCGAGGCCTCGTACTGGTTCGGCAGCTTGAACACGACCGCCCATCCGGCCAGGGCGACGACCCAGGTGATGACGACGGCATGCCAGCGGTATTTACCGATGGCTTTCAGGAAAGTAAGAATCAGGGCAGTAATTTCGGCCATCTTGTCTGTCTCGCCAGTGAGTGCCCGACAATCGGGCTCAACCAATAAACATCTTGCATGATCGCTTGTACCCTAAGCAATTGCAATTACCTATTTTGAAATTGCGCGTTTCCTGCTCCAGAGTGCAAACTGTTTGCAACAGAACTTCTGCACCGCAACAAAATTACCGGTTTTTACACGGTTTTTCATCCCGTTTCTGTTGCATTATCGCAAACATTCGCAAGCTCGGGTGATTGTATTTTTCTAAACCCTTTTGGGTTCCACGGACCGCAGGTGGGGATGAAGCTAGTAGCAAAGCAATAAGTTTGTTGCTGTATGTTAAACATGCTTATTGTAATGTTTAAAATGGGAAAGGGCCTGCACGATTGGCACGCGCGGGCTCCTGAGCGAGCACAGATGTACCGAATGAATGTGATAGGCGTATGACAAGAATTGAGCTGGGGCGGCGCGCCGCCTGTGTCGTGTTGGGGAGCCTGCTGGCCTTGCCGGTCCTGGCCGCAAGCCTGCCGGAAACGGCGGCGGCAGTGAAGAAATCCGTGGTCGGGGTTGGCACCTATCAGAAGACCCGCAGCCCGGCGACCGTGTTCGTCGGCACCGGCTTCGTGGTGGGCGACGGCTTGAGCGTGGTGACCAATGCCCACGTGGTGCCCGATACCCTGAACGGGGCGCGCCTGGAAGAGCTGGGCGTGGTGGTGGGCGCGGGCGAGCAGATCGCCTTCCGCCCCGCCACCCTGGTGGCGCTCGACCGCGAGCACGACCTGGCCCACCTGCGCCTGAGCGGAACGCCGCTGCCGGCCCTGAGCCTGGGCGATTCCGACAAGGCGGTGGAAGGGCAGGACCTGGCCTTTACCGGCTATCCGCTGGGGATGAACCTCGGCCTCTACGCCGCCACCCACCGCGCCCTGCTGGCGGCGGTCACGCCGGTGGTGCGGCCGTCCCTGAGCGCGCGCGGCCTGGATGTGCGCGCCATCGCCCAGCTCCAGCGCTCCTCCTTCCAGGTGTTCCAGCTCGACGCCACCGCCTACCCGGGCAACAGCGGCAGCCCGCTCTACGATCCGGCCAGCGGCACGGTGCTGGGGGTGATCAATGCCGTGTTCGTGAAGGGCCTCAAGGAGACGGCGATCAGCAATCCGAGCGGGATCACCTACGCCATCCCGGCGCGCTACGTGCACGCCCTGTTGCAGCGCAAGTGATAAAAATGGAAGTATTTCAACCGTGCACGCATTTCGGCAGGCTGCTGTTATACAATAACCACGCTTGTTAATCGCTGAATAACATTTTTGGATCGCAAGACGATGCCGCGCAGGCAAGCCGCCGCGCGCTGCCGTGCGAAGGGAGTCGACGTGAGCAAACTGATGCATCTGATGAAATATGCCGCGGCCGCCGGCGTTGCGGGCTGTCTGCTGCTGCTGGGCGGCTGCGCCAGCAAGGGCGCCCCGAGCCAGGCCATGATGGCGCCGGTCAACCAGGACTACCTGATCGGCCCGGGCGACAGCGTCAACATCATCGTCTGGCGCAATCCGGAAGTGTCGATGTCGGTCCCGGTGCGTCCGGACGGCAAGATCACCACCCCGCTGGTGGAAGACCTGCCGGCCGCCGGCAAGACCTCGACCCAGCTCGCGCGCGACATCGAACAGGCCCTGGCCAAGTTCATCCAGCAGCCGGTCGTGACCGTCATCGTCACCAACTTCATCGGCAACTACAGCGAACAGATCCGCGTGATCGGCCAGGCGGCGCGTCCGCAAGCCTTGCCGTACCGCCGCGACATGTCGCTGATGGATGTGCTGATCGCGGTCGGCGGCGTCACCGAATTCGCTGCCGGCAACAAGGCGACCATCGTGCGCACCGTCGACGGCAAGCAGGAAAAACTGCCCGTCCGCCTCGACGCCCTGCTCAAGGATGGCGACATCTCGGCGAACGTGATGATGCGCCCGGGCGACATCCTGGTGGTGCCGGAAAGCTTCTTCTGAACGGCTGTCGATAATTTTTACAAAACGGGGCGTTCCCAAACTACAATGGCTTGAGCGCGCAAACCGCCTGCGGCGGCTACGTGCCTGTTTCGTAACGACTTTTTTCCTGAATGCAATGCATTAAGGAAAGCTACGGAAGAGTCGGGCACGTTTTTTGCAACTGTCTGCATTACCGTGCAGGCAGGCGCCGACCGGCGATCAAAACTCGAGGAACCCGACGTGGCTACCGAACACCAACCCGACCAAACACCTCCCCCGACTCTGGATGCCCGCGGAGCGGCCCGCCGCCGTCTGGGCAAGGCTGGCCTGGGCGCGGCCGGCGTGCTGTGGACGCTCGAGAGCAGGGCGGCGATGAAAGCCGGCGCCATCTGCGAGGCGCCCTCGGCCGCCCTGTCCGGCGGCCTGGACAGCACCTACGGTCCGAAGACCACGTGCATCGGCCGCTCGCCGGGCTACTGGAGCCGCGCCCACC
Source organism: uncultured Massilia sp. (assembly GCA_966210615.1). GTDB lineage: Bacteria > Pseudomonadota > Gammaproteobacteria > Burkholderiales > Burkholderiaceae_D > Telluria. Next base: position 6,628 of record CBIHLT010000204.1, on the reverse strand, counting down.
ATGCCTGGCCGTGCTCGCGCACCATCACTTTCGCCGAAGTCTTCCCCTGCTACGGCACGAACAAGGATACCTACGGCAAGGCGACCATGATGGAAGTCCTGGTCGACAAATCCTTCGACCGCTACAACCTGGGCCGCCATCTGGTCGCCAACTACCTGAACGTGCTGTCCGGGAAATCGAGCTTCCTGAGCGTCGCCACCCTGGTCGAGATGTGGACCGAGCTGCAGGCCACCGGCCAGTACAGCCCGGCGCCGAAGGTGTACTGGACCGCGGAACAGACCAAGCGCTACCTGGAATCCACCTACGGTGGAGCCTGACGCGCGCCTGTGGCGCGTCGTGCCCGGACAGTCGCTCGCCTGCCGCGAATGGGAGGATGGGGCGGTCCTGTTCAACAGCCTGTCCGGCGCCACCCACCAGCTGTCGGATGCCGCGCTGTGGCTGCTGGACGCCCTGGCGCAGGCTCCGGCCAGTCCCGCCACCCTGGCGGCCGCGCTGCACGCGCAGGACGCCGGGGAGGTCGATCCCGGCCAGCTCGCCGCCCTCCTGCATGACCTGAACCGCCTGCATCTCGTCGAACCATGCTGACCGTGTCGTCCCTCGCGCCCGCGCAGCTGCGTGCGCGCCTGCGCGGCCCCGGCCTCGATCTGCGCACCGGGCCCTTCACCAGCCGCATCACCAGCAATATTCCCCACCTGGCGGAAGGGATCGCGCTGCTGTACGCCGATTATCCGGTCGCGGAGCCGGGCGGCTTTGCCGACTTCCACGTCAACCTGCGCCAGCCGGGCGGCCTGCGCCGCTGGTTCCGGCCCCAGGTGCGCTTCGACCAGGACGGCCTGACTCCTTTCAAGCCGCTGCCCCTGGCCCAGGCCTATCCGATGCTCGAATGGGTGCTCAACTGGTGCGTGACCAACCGCGCCCACAGCTACCTGATCGTGCACGGCGCCGTGGTCGAAAAGCACGGCCGCGCCGTGATCCTGCCGGCCCCGCCCGGCTCCGGCAAGAGCACCCTGTGCGCGGCCCTGGTGTGCCGCGGCTGGCGCCTGCTGTCGGACGAACTGACCCTGATCCGGCACCATGACGGCGCGATCGTCCCGGTGCCGCGCCCGGTGAGCCTGAAGAACGCCTCGATCGGGGTGATCCGGGCCTTTTCGCCGGAGGCGGTGTTCGCGCCGCCGGTGGAAGGCACGGCTAAGGGCACGATCGGACACATGAAGGCGCCGCCGCAGAGCGTGGCGCGCGCCGCCGAGGCGGCCCGTCCCTGCGCCGTGGTGTTTCCGCGCTACGAAGCGGGTGCCGCCACCAGCCTCCAGGCATTGGGCAAGGCCGAGACCTTCATGCGGGTGGCCGACAACGCCTTCAATTACGCCCTGCTCGGCGAACGCGGCTTCGCCACCCTGGGCGCCCTGGCGGACGCCTGCGCCGGACTGGAATTCAGCTACAGCAATCTGGACGAGGCGATGGCCGTGTTCGAGCGCCTGGCAAACGGAGAGCAGGCATGAGGCAGCCGCTGTTGCTGTCGCTACTGCGCGACCCCGCCGCCGCCATCCGCTTCGCGCCGCGGGAATGGGACCTGCTGCTGCGCCAGGCCGCCGGCGCCGGGATGAGCGCGACCGTGCTGTCCCTGCTGGAAGACGGCGGCCTGCTGGACGCGGTGCCGCCGGCGCCGCGCGAGCACCTGGAATGGACCCGGGCCGTGTCCGACCGCCATGCGCGCGCGGTGCGCTTCGAGGTGGCGCGCATCCGCGAGGCGCTGGCCAGCCTGGGCCTGCCGGTGATCCTGCTCAAGGGCGCGGCCTATGCGCTGGCCGCGCTGCCGGCCGGGCGCGGACGCGTGTTTTCCGACATCGATATCCTGGTGCCCAAGGACGAGCTGGGCCGGGTCGAGGCCGCCCTGATGCTGGCGGGCTGGGCCACCACCCACCACGACGCCTACGACCAGCGCTATTACCGCCAGTGGATGCACGAGCTGCCGCCCATGGTCCATATCCACCGCGGCAATGCGATCGACGTGCATCACGCGATCCTGCCCGAGACCGCGCCCGCGCGGCCGGATCCGGACAAGCTGCGCGCCGCCGCCGTTCCCGTGCCCGGCGGGGAAGGGCTGTGGACGCTGGGCCCGCATGACATGTTCCTGCACAGCGCCGTGCACCTGTTCTGGGACGGGGAATTCAATCACGGCCTGCGCGACCTGTTCGACCTGCACCGGCTGGCGCTGCACTTCGGCGCCCGGCCCGGCTTCTGGGAAGGCCTGGCGGCGCGCGCACGCGAGCTGGAACTGGCGCGCCCGCTGTTCTATGCGCTGCGCTACTGCGCGCGCATGCTGGGCACGCCGGTGCCGGCGGCGGTGCTGGCCCAGGCGGAGCAGGGCGGCGGACGGCCGAACGGCGCCCTGCTGGCGCTGATGGACGCGCTGTTCCTGCGCGCCCTGAGGCCGCCGCACCCCAGCTGCGGCGGTCCGGCGGTGGCGCTCGCGCACGGCGCGCTCTATATACGCGGCAACTGGCTGCGCATGCCGCCGCTGATGCTGTCGCGCCACCTGTTCCACAAGGCCTTCATTTCGCCAAGACAGGCCGAGGCGGCCTGAGGGGTGGTGCACTGCGGAGGAATGGCATACTATTAACAGATTGCCCCTTCGGCCCTTGCGATTCATCCAACATAATTCGCGGACAGGACACATGGAAACAGCGGACAAGCTGGTACGCTTGCAAGACCTGCGCCAGTTCCTGGCCGGCGGCAGCTTGGAGGAAAGCCTGCAGCGCCAGGCCGAGCAGGCCGCGCTGCTGGTGGGCGCCGACCACTGCTCGATCATGCTGATCAACAGCGGCAGCGGCGAGGAAATGCGGATGAGCTTGTATGCGCGCCACGGCGACTTGCCGGACGCCGCCCTGCATGCCTCGATCGGCACCGGGGAAGGCATTTGCGGCCATGTGCTGGCCAGCGGCGAGGCGCTGCTGGTGGAAGACATCGGCCGCTCCCGGTTCGCGCTGCTGGCGCGCCGCCCGGATGCCGCCGGCCGCGCCCTGATGTCGGCGCCGGTGCGCATCGGCGAGAAAATCATTGGCGTGGTCAACGTGTCCGGGGCAGGCTTCGACCCGCTCGACCTGCCCCTGCTCGACATCGTGGCCACCCTGATCGGCAAGTCGATCCAGGTGGCCCAGCTGCAGCGCGTGCTCGATTCGCGCTTCGCCCAGCTGGCCTTGCTGCAGGAAGCCCAGCTCAAGGTGGGGGAGCAGGTGCGCACCGCTTACCAGAATCCGGAGGACGTGGCGCGCATCCTGGCGCGCGCCTTCTTCCGCGAAATGACCAAGGCCGGCTTCGCATCCGGCCAGATCGTCAGCGCGGCCACCGAACTCATCGATCAACTCAATCATCAATTGCAGGCGGGCGGACAATCCGCCTGAAGAGGCATGGAAACAACCCACACCGCGCTCGAGGCGGCCGTCGCCGAGTGGCGCACCGCGCTCGGCCACGAACACGTCCTTTCCCGGCAAGCCGCCACCGCCGCCTACGGGCGCGATACCACCGGCATCGAACGCAGCGTCCCGGCCGCGCTGCGCATCCTCGACGGAGCCCGCTTGCCCGAGGTGATGCGCATCGCCCAGCGCCACCGGGTGGCGGTCTACCCGATCAGCACCGGGCGCAACTGGGGCTACGGCAGCGCGCTGGCGGTGAACGGCGCCTGCGTGATCCTGGACCTGTCCGGCATGAACCGTATCCTGCACTTCGACCCCGAGATGGGCGTGGCGACCCTGGAGCCGGGCGTGACCCAGGGCATGCTGGCCGATTTCCTCGACAGCAATAACTACCCCTTCATGGTGCCGACCACCGGCGCCGGGCCCGAGTGCAGCCTGCTGGGCAATGCGCTCGAGCGCGGCTACGGCGTCACGCCCCATACCGACCACTTCGGCGCCGTGACCGACCTGGAAGCGGTGCTGGCCGACGGCAGCCGCTACCGCACCGCGATGCGCGAAGCCGGCGGGGAGGAACTGGCGCGCCTGTTCAAATGGGGCATCGGCGCCTATTCGGCCGGCCTGTTCACCCAGAGCGGGCTGGGCGTGGTCACGCGCATGAGCATCCTGCTGGCGCGCCGCCCCGAGGTGGTCAAGGTCTGCCTGTTCAGCCTGAAGGACGACGCCCTGCTGGAACCGGCGATCGAGCGCATCCGCGCCATCCTCGGCAGGCTGCCCGGCACCGTGGCCGGCCTGAACCTGATGAACCGGCACCGGGTGCTGGCGATGTCGGCGCCTTACCCGGCCGACCGCCTGGGGCCGGACGGCCTGATGCCGCCCGCACTGGTGGAAGAGCTGGGGCGCCAGTACCAGATCTTCCCCTGGACCGGTTTCGGCACCCTGTACGGCACCAGGCGCATGGTGGCCGCGGCCCAGAAGGAGATCCGGGCCGCGCTCAAGGGCGTGGCCAGCCGCATGCTCTTCCTCAGCCAGGACAATGCGAACACCTTGCGCCGGCTCGCGGGCTGGATGCCGGGCGCGGCCGGCCAGCGCCTGGCCAGCACCGCCGCCACCCTGGCGCGCTCGCTGGAACTGGCCGGCGGCCGTCCCAACGAGACGGCGCTGCCGCTGGCCTACTGGCGCAATCCGGCCGGCTCCGGCGACGGACGCGCGCCGCGCAATCCGGCCCGCGATGGTTGCGGCCTGATCTGGTACGCCCCGCTGGTGCCGATGCGCGCCCAGGGCGCGCGCGCCTATGTCGAGATGGTCGGCGCCATCACGCGCAAGCACGGCATGGAGCCGCTGCTGACCTTTACTTCCCTGAGTGACAAATTATTCGACAGTACCGTGCCGTTGTTGTTCGACCGCAATTCCCCGACCGCCGTGGAGGCCGCCCAGGCCTGCTACCGCGAGCTGATCCTGCGCGGCCGCGAGCAGGGCTTTTTCCCTTATCGCCTGGCGATCTCCGCCATGCCTGAGCTCGCTGCCCTGACGCAAGATTCGCAAGGCCTGCATGAGCGCCTGCGCCGCGAACTCGACCCCCACGACCTGCTGGCGCCGGGGCGCTATCGTTAACACGTAACAATTATTTATTTTTGTTAATTATTTGTCGAAATTTTTTACAATAGCAGAGTCAGCACGGCCATGCGAAATTGTGAACATTGTCAAAAAACATGTAATTTCAACCACTTAGCGGGGATCTTTAAAGGCTGGCACACGGTTTGCTAAAGAGAAGGTGTCGGTGTCGTTATTAATCAAACGAACTTCTTTATCTTGGAGAAAGCATGAAAAAGATTCTCGCTCTCGCATTCGGCGCTGCCATGAGCTTTGGCGCATATGCCGCACCGGCTACCCAACTGCCACCGGGCCCGATCTACCTGAAATTCTCGGGCCAGGAACAAATCGCCATCAACGGCGCGACGACCTGGGCGGGTTCCAACGAAATCAACTGGGGCGTGTTCACCGTGTCGACCATGGAGCGCGGCTCGGTCAACACCCCGAACGACCAGATCGATCCGACCGGCGACATCTTCTTCGTCAACGGCCTGAGCGGCGGTCAAGTGACCGGCATGTTCTACGGCATCGAGCAAGGCGAAGCCTCGCCGACCAACCCGTTCCCGGCAACCAGCGGCTACATGGACCTGTACTGGCGTGACCTGAGCTCGATGACCAAGACCACCCTGGACACCATCAACCCGGGCGTGCGTTGCGGCTTCGACTGCGCCACCGGCTTCACCGAAGGCACCTTCCTGGCCCGCCTGTTCTTCGACACCGGCATGGACGTGAGCAACCCGAACAACACCATCGTGGGCACCACTGTTCCGAGCAGCAACGGCTTCTCGGGCCAGGCCGACTCCTACGCATCGGTGGACATGTCGGCCGGCGGCCTGTGGGCCGACCAGCTGGACTCGGATTGGTTCTCGAGCTGGCAAGGCCTGCGCGACCTGCGCTTCAAGAACAGCTACAACGCCAACACCAATTGGAACGGCGGCGAGAACATCCTGGGTGCACGTATCGACGATCCGGGCCAGGCATATGCCCTGCCGGAACCGGGCGCCCTGTCGCTGATGGGCCTGGCAATGGTCGGCATGGGCGCTGCCCTGCGCCGCCGCCAGAAGAAAGACTAAGCGTCTTCCTTCCCTCGGGAAAGGCCTCTTCGGAGGCCTTTTTTTCGTTTGGCGAACTGAGTTTATTGACAATATTGACGGAAACATAGTCTACTGTCCGTCATGCGAATTCCAGCCCCGCCTTTGCTCCTTCTGTTGCTGCAAGTGCCATTGGTCATGGCCATCCTCGCCTTCGTGCCGACCAACCTCGGCAAGCTGGGAGCCTTGCTGGTCCTGTGGGCGCTGAGCTTCGGCCGCCTCACCAGGGTGGAAGCCGTGTTCTTCGCGGTCGTGTGCGTGTTTTTCACCGGCATGAACGCGGCCTCGCTGGCCCAGGGCATCTTCGCCTTCACCGAACCCGACCTGCTGCGCATGCCGGTGTGGGAATTGTTCATGTGGGGCTTTTACCTGCTGCATACGCGCCGCGTACTGGGCGGCCAGGCCGCGCACGACCGCCGTCCCGCCGTCTGGGCCCTGGCGCTGGCCTATTCGGCCGCCTTCTCCACCATCCACGACGGCGATATCCTGCTGGCCGTGACCGGCGTCCTGCTGGCGATCGGGCTGGTGCTGTTC
>CBIHLT010000203.1:0-9399 GCA_966210615.1 uncultured Massilia sp. | reverse complement strand
GGCGGGGGGCGTGCTGCTGGTGGCCTGCAAGCACCGTACCCGCATCGCCAACATGAGCCGCATGGCCGAGCAGATGACGGAAGCGGGCGCGGAAGTGGTCGGCTCGGTGGTGGTGGAGTTCTGAGATGGCGACCCAGGTGCATGCGAACGCCCCGCTGGACGCGGGAGATCGGATGAGCGACCTGCGTGGCGCACTTCCCGAATGGTGGCCCATCATCGCCGGCCTGGCGATCCTGTTCGGGCCGACCTTCTACAGCCTGTTCACCGGCGCCTGGATCGGCGAGGAGCAGGGACACGGCCCCATCATCTTCTTCCTGGCCCTGTGGCTGATCTGGCGCAAGTGGCCGGAGGTGATGGCGGCCACCACGCCGCCCGTGTCGAGCTGGGCCGGCTGGCCGGTACTGGCATTCGGCCTGGCCATCCACCTGCTGGGCCGCTCGCAGGGCATCCTCATGTTCGAGGTCGGCTCCATCCTGGTAGTGATGGCCGCCGTGCTGCTGATCAAGCGCGGCAGCCGGGCCCTGCGCATCCTGTGGTTCCCTTTCTTCTTCATGCTGTTCATGGTGCCGCTGCCGAGCGAATTCGTGGCCGCCGTCACCATGCCCATGAAGATGGCCGTGTCCTGGGCCACCGAGCACATCCTGTTCGGTCTGGGCTACCCGATCTCGCGTTCGGGGGTGGTGCTGCAGATCGGCCAGTATCAGCTGCTGGTGGCCGACGCCTGCGCCGGCCTGCAGACCCTGCTCACCCTGGAAGCGCTGGGCCTGTTCTACCTGAACCTGATGCGCCATCCCTCGGCCTTCCGCAACATCGGCCTGGCCATCCTGATCATCCCGATTTCCTTCGCGGCCAACGTGATCCGCGTGATCACCCTGACCCTGATCACCTATTACTTCGGCGACGCCGCCGGCCAGGGCTTCCTGCACGGCTTCGCGGGCATGGTGCTGTTCGTCACGGCCCTGGTGCTGATCCTGGCGGTCGATTCCGGCCTGCAGTGGTGGCTCAAGCGCAGGGAAGACCGTGGTGGACACGGCCCGGGCGCGCCGCGCACCATGAAGGAGGCGCTATGAACCGCCGTTTCGCCATCAGCCTGATCCTCGGCGCCGCCATGGCCGGCACCTCGGCCCTGACCGTGGCCCTGACGCCCAAGGCGCGCACGCTGCAGGCGCACGAGCAGTTCAGCCTGGAGCAGATGATCCCGGCCCGCTTCGGCGACTGGCAGATCGACCCCAGCGTGGTGCCGCTCACGCCCGACCCGGAGCAGCAGGGCATGCTGGAGAAGATCTACGACCAGACCCTGTCGCGCACCTATATCAACCCGCAGGGCCAGCGCGTGATGCTGTCGATCGCCTATGGCGGCGAGCAGAGCAAGTCGCTGCAGATCCACCTGCCCGAGGTCTGCTACGTGGCCCAGGGCTTCGCCATGATGAAGGAAGGCGAGGGCGTGCTGCCGACCCGCTTCGGCGAGGTGCCGGTCAAGCGTCTGGTGGCGCGCCTGCAGGAGCGCAACGAGCCGATCACCTACTGGATCACCATCGGCAACCAGGCCACCCGCGCCGGCGTCCAGCAAAAGCTGCGCCGCCTGGCCTACGGCCTGTCGGGCGAGATCCCGGACGGCATGCTGGTGCGGGTCTCGACCCTCGGCGCCAACGAGTCCGCCGCCTACCGGGTGCAGGACCGCTTCGTCGCCGACATGCTGGCGGTGATGGCGCCCAGGGACCGCGCGCGCCTGCTGGGCGCCGGCCCGGCCCAGGGCTGAGGAAGGACGGCCGACTTGAACGATTTCCTGATCTACATTTATTACTCGCTGCCCTGGATTGCCGTGATCGGACTGTCGATCGCGGCGGTGGTCGGCTTCGGGGTCGGGATGGTGTGGCCGCGCTTCCTGGTCTATCCCTACCTGTGCGTGTTCTTCTGGGTGAACTCGACCAGCTACGGCAACCTCGCGGTGTTCGCCTCGCGCAGCATCTACAGCCGCGGTTCGGGCATGCTGTTCTTCGGCGTCATCCTCTGGTACATCCTGGGCGCCTGGGCCTGCGCCCGCGTGTCCGCCACCTTCCAGCGCTACCCGGCCCCGGCCTGCAACCTGCGGCCCTGGTTCCTGGGCTGGTTCGTGCTGCTGGCCGGCCACGTGGCCGTGGCCACGGTGTCCGGCGTCACCGTGGCCGAGGCGCTGGCGCCCTCGGGCTTCTCGAACATCGTCTGGATGGCGCCGCTGATCTCGCTGGTCCTGCTGTCCTTCCGCACCCGCGAGCAGGTGATCGAACTGGCCCACTTCATCATGCTGGCCGGCCTGGGCCGCGCGCTGTTCGGCCTGGTGCGCTGGGCGGCCTTCGGCGGCGACCCGAACAATGTCTACGCCAACATGAACGCGATCAAGATCCGGCTGACCTTTTTCGACATCAACGACAGCCTGCTGTGCACGGTCGCCTTCGCCATCGCCGCGGTCCACCTGTTCCAGGCGCACAAGTTCGACCGGCCGAAGTTCTGGCGCGCCGTCGAATGGATGACCCTGGTGTGCACGGCGCTGTGCGTGGTGCTCTCCTACCGGCGCTCGGCCTGGATCGGCTTCCTGCTGGCCTTCGTGGTGGTGATGTTCCGCTTCCCGGTGAAGCGCCGCCTGCACCTGACGGTGGCCGGCCTGCCGCTGGTCGGCGCGGCCCTGGCCTATGTCGCAGTGCGCCGCCTGGCCCAGACCAAGGGCGCGGGAGGAGGGCTGTCCGGCCTGGTCTACGACATGCAGTCGAAGCGCTTCGGCCCCGAAAGCCACCGCGTGCTGGAGCTGAAGCTGGCGCTGTCCGATTTCCTGTCCAGGCCGATCACCGGCATCGGTTCCTGGGGCCGCTACAACGGCTACCAGTACATCCCCTGGCAAAACAATCCGGACGGCGGCCTGTTCCTGCACAGCGGGGTGCTGCACATCGCCCTCAAGAGCGGCCTGCTGGGCATGGCGCTCCTGATCGGCACCATCGCCGCCTTCGTGCTGTTCGCGCGCCGCGCGCTGCGCAGCCTGCCCCCCGAATTGCTGGGGATCGGCACGGCCGGGGTGGCCGGGATCGCCTTCATGATCCCCGACCTGCTGGTCGGCACGCCTTTCCCGCAGGTGCGCACCACGCAGATGCTGGCCTTCTGCCTGGCCTTGCCCTACCTGGCGATGGCGGTGGCGAAGCTCGCCCCGGCGCCGGTCCGGAGCGTGCCCAAGCCCGCCGCCCCGCGCCCCCACCTGGTGCCGGCGTGATGAAGCTGCGCCTGGTCAGCAACGCCTGGGCCAACCTGCTCGGGGCCGCGGTCCCCGCGCTGGTGATGCTCGGCACCGTGCCCCTGGTGGTGAAGGGGCTGGGGGAGGCCAACTACGGCGTGTATTCGCTGATCACCGCCATCGTGGGTTATTTCGCCGTGATCGACATCAACGTCACGGCCGGCTCGGTCAAGTACATCGCCGAGCACAACGCCCGGGGCGACGACGCGAAGATCGCCGAGACCTTTTCCTTCGGCCTGGCCACCTACCTCGTCATCGGCCTGCTCGGCGCCTGCGGCCTGTTCCTCGGGGCGGACTGGTTCGTTACAAGGGTGTTCCCGGTTCCGCCGCGCCTGGTCGCGGAAGCCGCCGCGACCCTGGAGCTGGCGGCCCTCGGCTTCCTGCTGGGCCAGCTGCAGAACTACCTCAACAGCGTGCCGCAGTCCCTGATGCGCTACGACATCTCGAGCCGGGTCGAGATGGCCTTCGGCACCCTGGTGCCGCTGGCCACCGTGGGCGTCCTGATGCTCGGCTACGGCCTGTTCGAAGTGATCCTGCTGCGCGTGGCGGCCAGCAGCCTGCACTGCCTGATGCTGTGGCGCGCCATCCGCGGCCTGCTGCCCGGCCTGGCCTGGCGCTGGCCGGGGACGCGCATCCGCGGCGAACTGCTGGGCTTCTCGGCCTATTCCTTCCTGGCGCGCTTCGCCTCGCTGTCCTATGCCTATGCCGACAAGCTGATCATCGGCGCCCTGGTCGGGGTGACCGGCCTGGCCTATTTCACGGTGGCGGCGACCCTGGCCAACCGCGTGCTGGGGCTGACTTTCCGCCTGTCCGGCGTGTTCTTCCCGGCCGCCAGCGCCCTGGCCGCGCGCGGCGAGCTGGCGCGCCTGGACCAGGTCTACGTCAAGGCCACCCGCTACGTGGTGTATGTGAACGCCGCCATCCTGGTGCTGGTGGCGGTGTTCGCCCACCAGATCCTGGGCTACTGGATGAACGAGGACTTCGCGCGCCACGGCGCCGTGGTGCTGGCCGTGATGGCGCTGGCGCAATTCGTCGACTCGCTGACCAACCTGCCGTCCCTGGTCAACGACGGCATGGGCCATCCGCGCGTGTCCGGCATGTTCGCGCTGGGGCGCGCCGCTTGCGGGCTGCTGATCGTCTGGATCGGCGTGGCCGGCTGGGGCATCGACGGCGCCGCCTGGGGCCACCTGGCCGGTTCGCTGCTGTTCACCACCGCCTTCGTGCTCTACGTGCACGGGCGCACGGTGCCGACCAGCCTGGCGCGCCTGCTGAGCCAGGGCTATGCGCCCGGCCTGGCCGGCGTGGCCCTGGTGGCGATCGCCGCCACCGCGGCGGAACAGCTGTTCGACGCCGGCCCGCTCGACTTCATCGTGATCCTGGGCGCCACGGTCATGCTGCTGGGAGCCCACGGCTTCCTGTTCGTGATCGAGCGTGACGACCGCTTGCTGGCCTGGTCGCGCGTGAAGGCAAGATGGCAGCCGGCGAGGGGCTGAAAGATGGAGCGGACATGCGGATCTTGATGGTGTCGGAGGATTTGCCGGGCGAACAGATCGGCGGACTGGGCAAGCACGTGGTGACGCTCGCCAACCGCCTGCTGGCCGAAGGCCACCACGTCGAGATCCTGGGACGCGACGACCGCGGACGCGAGCACTGCGCGGCGCAGATCGGCTTCCGCGGGCGCTTCCACCCCGGCTTCGACCAGGCCCGCCCGGGCTGGAAGGAACTGCAGCTGGGCGTGTTCAATCCGCTCAAGCGCCCCTACTTTGCCCGCAAGATCGGACGCGCCATTAACGCCCACGCCGGCGACTTCGACGTGGTGCATTACCACGGCCACCTGCCCATGGTCGGCCTGTACGTGGATGACGAGGTCAACTACGTACAGACCCGCCACGACCAGGGCAGCGAGTGCCTGACCCACCTGCGCTTCCGCGACGGCGCCGTGTGCGACAACCTGGTGCCGGGCGACTGCTCGGCCTGCATCGCGCGCCGCGCGGGACCGGTGCGCAAGACCGTCACCGCGATCGCCGTCAACGGCTACCGCGACCAGACGGCGCGCGCTTTCGCCCGCCACAAGACGGTGTTCGTATCGGAATTCCTGCGCCGCCAGTTCCTGCGCGCGGTGCCGGGTGCCGACCTGTCGCGCTGCCGCGTGATCCACAACTTCGTCGATTATCCGCAATTGCTGGGCATCGCGCAGGCCGCGCCGGCGCCAGGGCATGGCGATGTCGTGCTGGTGGGCCGGGTCGACAAGGGCAAGGGCTTCGGCGAATTCCTGGCCGCCGCCGAAGGGCGCCTGCCGGCCCATGCGCGCCTGCACATCGTTGGGGACGGCCCGCAGCGCGCCGCGCTCGAGGAGCGGTATGGCGGAGAACAGGTGCGCTTCCTCGGCTGGCAGGACTACCGCGACGCGCTGGCCCTGAGCGCGCGCGCCCACCTGTGCGTGGTGCCTTCGCTGTGCGAGGAAGCCTGCAGCACCACGGTGCTGGAGGCCCTGGCCCTGGGCCGCCAGTGCGTGGCGATGGCGCGCGGCGGCACGCCGGAGCTCGCGCAATACCAGTTGTATGAAGGCCAGCTGCAGCTGGCCGCTTCCATGGACGAGCTGGTCGAGCGCGTCTGCGCCCAGCTTGCCGAACCACCGCGCCGCGTGGCGCCGGCCCCGTCCTTCGGGGCCGACGCCGGGCGGCTGCTACCGCGACTACTGGAGCTGTATGCCGAACACACCCACCTTTTCGATCGTCACCTGCACCTGGAACAGCGCCGCCACGCTGGCTGAGACCCTGGCTTCGGTCCAGTCCCAGACCTGCCAGGAGTTCGAACACATCTTCGTCGACGGCGGCTCGACCGACGGCACCCTGGACATGATCGCCGCCTATCCCGGCAACAAGCGGGTGCTGCGCGACGTCGGCGGCGGCATCAGCCGGGCCATGAACCAGGGCATCGAGGCGGCCCGGGGCGAATATATCGCCCACCTGCACTCGGACGACTACTACGCCGGCCCCGACGTGCTGTCGACCGTCGCGCGCCGCTTCGAGGAGGCGCGCGCGGCCGGCCGGCCGGTCGACTGGCTGTACGGAAACATCCAGGTGCTCAAGGACGGCCGACTGGTGCCGCCTTACGCCATGCCGCGCTACTCCTACCGCTCGTTCGCGGCCGGGCGCGCCTCGATTCCGCACCCGGCCGTGTTCATCCGCCGCGCGGCGTTCGAGCGCGTGGGCATGTTCGACGAAAAGCTCAAGTACGCGATGGACATCGACCTGTGGCTGCGCCTGGGCGCGGTGGCCCAGCCGGCCATGCTCGACACGCCGCTGACCGTGTTCCGCGACCATGCCGGCAGCGTGTCGTCGGCCAACAAGATCAAGGCGAGGAGGGAAGAGTTCGAGGTGCGCAAACGCTACATGAAGCAGGCGCCGCTGGCCTTCGGCATCTATTGCTTGAGATACATGAAGCGCATGCGTGCACTGGAAACCGAGGCGCAGGGAGTCCGTGCATGGCAAAGATGACAGCTTTGCCTTACTGTCTTTTCAAGCCGAGAACGACCGTTATCAGGCAGCTTACGGTCGTTACGAAGCTTGAAATATTATTCGGCAAAAATTGATTTTTTTGCGTGGTATTTCTGTGAGGCAAACAAAAAAATTTGATTTCTTTGGGAAATTTGCCCGTGCTCAATAAAAGATTGGGGTACCATTCTTTTCGTTGACGGGGCGCATCAGACGTCCGCCACAGTAGTTGACACACGCGCCCGGTCTGCGGCGCCACCCTCAAGAAATCTCAAGTTTTTTCTCGGAGCTTCTGCATGAAATTTCACCGGAATGGTCTCGTCCGCGCTGCGGCAATGGCATCGCTGTTTGTGTGCATGAGCGCACGCGCCGACTGGGTCGAGTCCACCGATCCCCTGATCGTCAAGCCGAGCCCGGCAATGAACCAGGTGCAGGCGCAGAACCCGCCCGGTTTCACCTGGGCCCGCCACAACACCGGCCCGGCCACCTACGAACTGGAGATCACCAAAGTCGGCGGCTCGTCCACCAAGGTGACCGTGGAACGCAACTGGTACCTCCCTTCCAAGGCCCTGGCCCTGGGCAACTACACCTGGCGCGTGCGCCCGAGCGGCTCGAGCGAGTGGTCGTCGCCGCGCACCTTCTCGGTTACCAGCAGGTCGAATATGTTCGAAGTGCCGGACAACGCCACCCTACGCAACCGCATCCTGTCGAAGGCCCGTCCCCGTTCGCTGCCGGCTTCGTTCACCCCGTTCTCGACCTGGAGCTCGGCCAAGAAGCTGGAGCTGGAATCCTACGTGAGCCGCCTGGGCAACGAAGTCAAGGCCCAGGTCACGGCCGTGCCCGCGCTGTCCGATTCGCGCTGGTCGATCGTCATCAGCTCGCCGCTGACCGCCGCCATGGCCGCCCAGCAGACCGACGTGCGCCAGCGCATCAACGAAGCCAGCCGCCAGCTGGAAGCAGCGGCCATCATGTACCGCCTGAAGGGCGAAGCTGTCTACCTGAACGAAGCGCTGAAGCGCGGCGACGAGCTGGCCTCGCTCGACCCGAACGGCCCGACCAGCTACGCCAACCAGGACCAGGCCACCCGCCAGATCGCCTGGTCGCTGGTCAAGTCGATGGACATCCTGGCCGGCTCGCTGGATTCGGCCCGCAAGACCCGCTGGCTGACCGCGGTGAAGTCCCGCGCGACCGAGATGTATAACAACCTGGCGGGCGACAACGGCCGCCTGGACCAGTACCCGTTCGACTCGCACGGCAACACCAGCCTGGTGTTCATGGTGCTGATCTCGACTCTGTCGCTGGGCGACATCCCGGAAGCGCAGAAGTGGTTCGACTTCTCGTTCCGCGCCTACGCCAACAGCCCGTCGCCGTGGAGCGGCGCGGAAGGCGGCTACGCCAACGGCACCGCCTACGCCGAGTACGCCGCCGGCTACCTGCTGGCCCTGTGGGATCCGCTGACCCATGCTACCGGCGTGAACTTCTTCGCCAAGCCGTGGACCCTGGGCTTCCTGGACTTCGCGATGGAATTCATCCCGCCGGGCGCGCGTACCCACGCTTTCGGCGACGCCTCGGAAACCAAGCCGGACCACCGCGTGTTCCGCGCCTTCGCTTCGCGCATGTGGTCGCCGCGTGCGGCCTGGTACGTGAAGAACCTGGGCGGCATGGAAGACTCGCTGTCGCTGCTGCAGGCCCAGTACCCGCTGCCGGTCAGCGACACCAAGGTCTACCAGGCCCCGTCGAACTCGGCCTTCTACCCGAGCATCGGCTGGGTGGCGATGCACAGCGACCTGGCATCGACCGCGCGTAGCTCGCTGTTCTTCAAGTCCAGCCCGTACGGCTCGTTCAACCACAGCCACGGCGACCAGAACGGCCTGCTGCTGTCGGTCGCCGGCCAGCCGCTGCTGGTCAAGGCCGGCTGGTACGACTGGTACGGCTCGCCGTACTGGAGCGACTGGTATCACCAGACCCGTTCGCAGAACGCGATCACCTTCGACGGCGGCAAGGGCCAGCTGGTCAACGGCTACCGCGAGCAGCTGCAGCGCAACGGCAAGATCACCGGTTTCTCGGCCCAGCCGTCCTACGACTACTCGGAAGGCGATGCGACCCCGTCCTACGGTGGCCAGCTGACCATGGCCAAGCGCCAGGTCTGGCACCTGCGTAACGCCGGCAACGCCATCCTGGTGCGCGACCGCCTGGCGAGCACCGTGGCCCGTACCTACGAGTGGAACATGCACACCCCGGTCATCATGACGGTGGAGAACAGCCTGAACGTCAAGGTGGCGGCCGGCAACCAGATGGTCTGCGTGCGTTCGCTGAACACCGCGGCGACCTTCGCCAAGTGGATCGGCCCGGGCGCCAAGACCAATGTGGTCGAGGACCATGGCGCCTTCTACCTGAAGAACGACGGCAAGTCGGCCGCCGAGTTCCTGGTGCTGCTCGACGTCGGCTGCAAGCGCCCGGCGGTCAACATCAGCACCTCGGGTTCGGTGCGCACCGTGACCGTCGGCGGCCAGTCGGTGACGCTCAACTAAGCCGGGCCGGCGCATCCCGGTACCAGATCCCCCTGCGGCTTCGCGCCGCAGGGGGATTTTCTTTTTGCGCCTTGCATGAGCGATGAGTCGGTGATCATTCGTGCATTGTTGA
>CBIHLT010000202.1:0-9512 GCA_966210615.1 uncultured Massilia sp. | reverse complement strand
GCGCAGCGCGCCTTCTCCGCAGGCCACCACGATGCCCTGCGCATCGGCCGCCAGCACCCGGCCCGGCTCGCCCTTGCCGGCAAGCGGCTGGGCGTTCCAGATCTTGACCGCCACGCCTTCCACCAGTCCCTGCGCGCCGGGGAAGGGATTGAAGGCGCGCACCTTGCGTGCCAGCGCCTCGGCGGACAGGCCGAAGTCCAGCTTCGCTTCGTCCTTGCTGATCTTGGCGGCGTAGGTCACGCCTTCTTCCGGCTGCGGCACGGCTTCCAGCTGGCCCGCCGCCATCTTGCGCAGCGCGTCCACGATCATGCGCCCGCCCAGGGCGGCCAGCTTGTCGTGCAGGCTGCCGGTGCTGTCGGTGTCCTCGATGGCCACGCGCTCGATCAGCATCATCGGGCCCGTGTCCAGGCCTTCTTCCATCTGCATGATGGTCACGCCGGTCTCGGCGTCGCCCGCCTCGATCGCGCGGTGGATCGGCGCGGCGCCGCGCCAGCGCGGCAGCAGCGAACCGTGGATATTGATGCAAGGCTTGATGTCGAGGGTGCTGCGCGGCAGGATCAGGCCATAGGCCGCCACCACCATCACGTCGTAGTCGAGCGCCTGCAGGCGCTCATGCGCGGCGCGCGCTTCCACGGCGCGCTGCGGGTCCTTGCTATCCATGCGCAGCGACAGCGGCTGCAGCACTTCCATGCCGTGCGCGAGGGCGTACTGCTTCACCGCGGAGGCTTGCAGCTGCATGCCGCGCCCGGCCGGACGGTCGGGCTGGGTCAGGACCAGGGGAATCTCGAAGCCGGCCTCGTGCAGGGCACGCAGGGCGACGGCGGCGAACTCCGGGGTGCCGGCAAAGACGAGCTTCATCAACGGCGGCCGCCGGCGCGCTGGGCTGCCTCGCGTTCCAGGCCGCGCTCTTCCTTCTGCAGCTTGGCCTTGATGCGGTTGCGCTTGAGCGGCGACAGGTATTCCACGAATACCTTGCCCATCAGGTGGTCCATCTCGTGCTGGATGCAGACGGACAGCAGGCCGTCGGCGTCGAGCTCGAATTCCTTGCCCTCGACGTCCCAGGCGCGCACCTTGACCCTGGCGGGGCGCTCGACGCCGTCGTAGATGCCGGGCACCGACAGGCAGCCTTCGTCGTAGACCTGCTTTTCGTCGCTGGCCCAGGTGATTTCCGGATTGATGAAGACGATCAGCTTGCTTTGATCTTCGGTGACGTCGATGACGACCACGCGCTCGTGCACGTCGACCTGGGTCGCCGCCAGGCCCACGCCCGGTGCGTCGTACATGGTGTCGGCCATGTCGGCGACGAGCTTGCGCAGGCGCTCGGTGCCGAATTCGGTCACCGGCTTGGCCACCTTGTGCAGGCGCGGGTCGGGATAGCGGAGGATCTTCAGTAAGGCCATATCAATCAGGTAATAAAGTGGGTTCAGTATTCAGGGTCGGAGTCGTGGCACAGACATAAACGCAACACACGAAGCGCCTGGCAGGACGCGGTTTGTCTTGCTAGTTCAAGGATTTGTGTGCAGAATTTGATTCACTACGGCAACCTTTTAAGGAAACCGGGAACGGACGCATCGTACTTGCTCGTCCTGTTTCTCGTGCCGTGACTGGGCGGGATGCATCCCGGACAGTCAGCAATTGGTCTCAACGCGCCATTTTACGGACGTCTTCGATGAAAAATTTTAGCACAGTCGTGACCCGCGCTGCTGCGGCGGCGCTCGTCGCATGTGCCGCGGCCGGCGCGGCCCTGGCCGCACCCAGCCCAAGCCCGGTGGCCCCGGCCAGCTGCAGCTTCCGTCCCAATGCCCCCGACCAGCACGTCGTGGTCAAGGGCGATACCCTATGGGATATTTCCGCCACCTTTTTGCTGAACCCCTGGTGCTGGCCCCAGGTGTGGGGCATGAACCGTGATGAAATCCGCAACCCGCACTGGATTTATCCGGGGCAGGTCATCTATTTCGACCGGTCGCGCGGCCGCCTGTCCCTGACGCCGCCGGGCGCCGGCGAGGGCGGCAACCAGCCGCCGCTGGTCCGCCTGTCGCCCCAGCTGCGTACCGAAGCGCTCGAACGGGACGCCCTGCAGTCGATCCCGGCCGGCGCCATCGAGCCCTACCTGACCCAGCCGCTCGTGGTCGAGGACAATGAGCTGGCCGCCGCGCCGCGCATCATCGCTTCGCAGGAAGGCCGCGTCTACCTGGGCAAGGACGACAAGGTCTATGTCAAGGGCGACCTGCGCGGCGGCAGCAGCTTCCAGGTGTTCCGCCCGGGTACGATCCTCAAGGATCCGCAGACCGGCAGGGTGCTGGCCCACGAAGCCGCCTACCTCGGCACCGTCACCCTGGTGACGGAAGCGAAGCCGGGCGTTGGCGCCCACACCTTCCGCGTCACCGACACCCTGCAGGAAATGGGCGTGGGCGACCTGCTGGTGCCGGCGCCGCCGACCCCGGTGCGCAATTACGTGCCGCATGCGCCCCTGCAGCCGGTCGACGCGCGCGTGATGTCGATTTATGCCGGCGTCAGCTATGCCGGGCAGAGCCAGGTCGTCACTGTCAATCGGGGTTCGCTTGACGGACTCGATGTCGGCGCCGTGCTGCAGCTCTATCATCTCGGGAAGACGGTGCCGGACCCGGCCAGCAAGGGCATCCTGGGCTTCGGCAAGTCGCAGATCAAGCTGCCGGACGAGCAATACGGCAACCTGTTCATCTTCCGTGTGTTCAAGAACGTTGCGTACGGCTTGATCATGCAAGTGACGGAGCCGGTGCAAGTCGGCGACGTGGCCAAATCACCGGAGTAAGCCCGCCGTGCAGGACACGGACCCCCACACCACTGCTTCCATCGCCGCCATTGCCGACTGGATACGCCTGGGACAGGCCAGTGGGATCGGGGGCCGGACTGCCAGGCGATTGCTGGAGCGCCTCGGTGCTCCGGCAGCCATCTTCGGCGCCGGCCAGGATGCGCTGGCCGACACCCTCACACCTGCCCAGGCGCGCGCCCTGTGCGCGCCGCCATCGCCCGAGCTGGCGCATCTGGTCGAGGCCACGCTGGCCTGGCTGCGGCATCCCTCCCATCACATCCTGACGCTGCACGATCCGGCCTATCCGGCGCCGCTGGCCAATATTCCCGACCCGCCGCTGCTGCTCTATATAAAAGGGCGCATCGAACTGCTGGGGCAAGCCCTGGTGGCCGTCGTCGGCAGCCGCAACGCCAGCCTGCAGGGCAGGGCCAACGCCGAAGGCTTCGCGCGGGCCCTGTCGCAAGCCGGCCTGTGCGTCGTGTCCGGCATGGCGCTGGGCGTGGACACGGCCGCGCACCAGGGCGCGCTCGACGGCGCCGGCTCGACCATCGCCGTGATCGGCACCGGCATCGACCGCGTCTATCCGGCGCGCAACCGCGAGCTGGCCCACCGCATCGCCATGGAAGGCTGCATCGTCAGCGAGTACGCCCTCGGCACGCCTCCCGCGGCCGCCAATTTTCCGCGCCGTAACCGCATTATCAGCGGCCTGAGTGCCGGCGTGCTCGTGGTGGAGGCGGCGGCCGGCTCGGGCTCCCTGATCACGGCCCAGCTGGCCGCCGAGCAGGGCAGGGAAGTGTTCGCCATTCCCGGCTCCATCCACTCGGCCCTGGCCAAGGGCTGTCACCAGCTGATCCGCGAAGGCGCGCAACTGGTCGAGACCGTGGACGAGGTGCTGGCGGCCATGCGCTGCTCGCCGCTGGCCGTCCCGGCCGCGGCCGAACAAGAAGCGCCGGACGACGAGCTGCTTGCCGTGCTCGGCCATGACCCGGTCGGCATCGATGCCTTGCTGGAACAGATGGGCGGCGATGCCGGGCTGCTGGGTGGGCGCCTGCTCGCCCTGGAGCTGGCCGGCCTGGTCGAACAGCTGCCTGGCGGACGGGTGCAAAGGGTGTGCCGCTGAGCGTCATCGAGCGGCAGGAAAACATACTGCTGAGTTGCAAAGATCTATCCTTTGCCAGAGGGTGTTTGCGAAATGTATGCTCTTGTTTTCATTGGGAATCGAGTAAGCTGATTGAACGGATAAGGCCGTGAAACAACGTTTTTTTCGAGGAGGGGTGTAGCGTGCGTGCCAGACTTGTGCCGCGACGAACTTAACTGCTACAGTAGCGTCACTATGTTCGACATCCTGGTCTATCTCTACGAGACGTACTACCGTCCCGACGCCTGCCCCGAGCCGGCAGCCCTGGCTCGCAAGCTGTCCGCCGTCGGTTTCGACGACATTGAAATCTCGGAAGCCCTCGACTGGCTGACCGGCCTGACCGAGATGGCGACCGCCGAGCAGATCGAAGCCTCCACCGGTACCCGCTACTACGTGGATGAGGAATACATCGAGCTGGGCAGCGCAGCGATCGGCTTCATCCAGTTCCTGGAAAGTGCCGGCGTGCTCGGCCCCGTGCAGCGCGAGATCGTCATCGAGCGCGCGCTGGCGGTCGACGAATCGCCCGTCACCCTGGGCAAGCTCAAGATCATCGTGCTGATGCTCATGTGGAGCCAGGGCAAGGAGCCCGACGCCCTCATGTTCGACGACCTGTTCGGCGACGACGACGATCAGACGCCGCGTCTGCTCCACTGATCCGGCACAAAGTTTCACACCACAGCAAAACGGGGCCTTCAGCCCCGTTTTTCATTGGCGCTGCCCGTTTTCCGGGCAGCCGCACGGCCATTTCGCACCATCGTCCCGCACCAGTCCGGCACAAGGCCTACTTGCAGGGACGGCGAGAACCCGCTTATCATTGGCCGCTCAAAACAGACTGTTACCAATCAGACACTACGGCAAACAAGGCCGTCCGGCTCGAAACATGTATGATGCGCAAGCCGAGCCAACCCACTCTATATAGTAAGTACGACGAGAAACCCTATGACCAAATCCCTCATCATCGCGGAGAAGCCCTCGGTCGCGAACGACATCGCGAAGACGCTGGGCGGCTTCACCAAGCACGATGAGTACTTCGAATCCGACGAATTCATTCTCTCGTCCGCCGTCGGCCACCTGCTCGAGATCACGGTGCCCGAAGAATACGACGTCAAGCGCGGCAAATGGAGCTTCCAGCACCTGCCCGTGATTCCCCCGTACTTCGCGCTGAACCCGATCGCCAAGACCGAGTCGCGCCTCAAGGTGCTCAACAAGCTGATCAAGCGCAAGGATGTCACCACCCTGATCAACGCATGTGACGCGGGACGCGAAGGAGAACTGATCTTCCGCCTGATCGCCCAGAACGCGAAGGCCAAGCAGCCGGTCAAGCGCCTGTGGCTGCAGTCGATGACACCAAACGCGATCCGCGAGGGCTTCGCCCACCTGCGCACCGACGAAGAGATGCTGCCGCTGGCCGACGCCGCGCGCTGCCGCTCGGAAGCCGACTGGTTGATCGGCATCAACGGCACCCGCGCCATGACCGCCTTCAACTCGAAGGAGGGCGGCTTCTACCTGACCACCGTGGGCCGCGTGCAGACGCCGACCCTGTCGATCGTGGTCGAGCGCGAAGAGAAGATCAAGAAGTTCGTGCCGCGCGACTACTGGGAAGTGCGCGCCGAGTTCGTGTGCGCCGCCGGCGTCTACGAAGGCCGCTGGCTCGACACCGCTTTCAAGAAGGACGAGAACGATCCCGAGAAGCGCGCCGAGCGCCTGTGGAGCAAGGCCGCCGCCGACTCCATCGTTGCCGCCTGCCGCGGCAAGCAGGGCGTGGTCACCGAGGAATCGAAGCCGACCACCTCGATGGCGCCGGCCCTGTTCGACCTGACCTCGCTGCAGCGCGAGGCCAACGGCCGCTTCGGCTTCTCGGCCAAGAACACCCTGGGCCTGGCCCAGGCGCTGTACGAAAAGCACAAGGTGCTCACCTATCCGCGTACCGATTCGCGCCACCTGCCGGAAGACTATGTCGGCACGGTCAAGAGCACGATGGAAGCGCTGAACGACACCAACAACTACCAGCAGTTCTCGAAGCAGGTGCTGAAGAACGGCTGGGTCAAGCCGAACAAGCGCATCTTCGACAACACCAAGATCTCGGACCACTTCGCCATCATCCCGACCGGCGTGATCCCGAAGAACCTGAGCGAGCCGGAACAGAAGCTGTACGACCTGGTCACGCGCCGCTTCCTGGCCGTGTTCTTCCCGGCGGCCGAGTTCCTGGTCACCACCCGCTTCACCGAGGTCTCGGGCCACCAGTTCAAGACCGAGGGCAAGGTGATGACCAACCCCGGCTGGCTGGCCGTGTACGGCAAGGACACCACCGGCGACGACAAGGACGGCGCCACGCTGGTGCCGGTGGCCAAGGGAGAGAAGGTCCTGGCCGACAAGCTCAGCGCCAACGGACTGGTCACCAAGCCGCCCGCGCGCTATACCGAAGCGACCCTGCTGTCGGCGATGGAAGGCGCGGGCAAGCTGGTCGACTCGGACGAGCTGCGCGACGCCATGGCCGGCAAGGGCCTGGGCACGCCGGCGACGCGCGCGGCCATCATCGAAGGCCTGCTGACCGAGAAATACCTGCTGCGCGAAGGGCGCGAGCTGATGCCGACCGCGAAGGCGTCGCAGCTGATGACCCTGCTGCGCGGTCTGGGCGTGAACGAACTCACCGCGCCCGAGCTGACCGGAGAGTGGGAATACAAGCTCGCCCAGATGGAGAAGGGAAAAATCTCGCGCGAGGAATTCATGCGCGAGATCGCGCAGATGACCCAGATCATCGTCAAGCGCGCCAAGGAATACGACAACGACACGATCCCGGGCGAGTACGCGACCCTGCAGACGCCTTGCCCGAACTGCAGCGGCGTGGTCAAGGAAAACTACCGCCGCTTCGCCTGCACCAAGTGCGACTTCTCGATGTCGAAGACGCCGGGCAGCCGCCAGTTCGAGATCAACGAGGTCGAGGAACTGCTGAAGAACCGCACCATCGGTCCGCTGCAGGGCTTCCGCTCCAAGATGGGCCGTCCGTTCGCGGCGATCCTGCGCATCGTGCGCGACGAGGACATCCAGAACTTCAAGCTGGAGTTCGACTTCGGCCAGGACCAGGACGAGGGCGAAGAGGGCGAGGGCGTGGACTTCAGCGCCCAGACTCCGCTCGGCCCGTGCCCGAAGTGCCAGGGCGGCGTGTACGAGATGCCGCTGGCCTATGTGTGCGAGCACAGCGTGGCCAAGCCCAAGACCTGCGACTTCCGCAGCGGCCGCATCATCCTGCAGCAGGAGATCCTGCCGGAGCAGATGGCCAAGCTGCTGAACGACGGCAAGACCGACCTGCTGCCGGGCTTCGTCTCGCAGCGCACCCGCCGGGCCTTCAAGGCCTTCCTGGTGCGCGGCAAGGACGGCAAGATCAGCTTCGAGTTCGAGGAGCGCAAGGCCAAGCCGGGGGCCAAGGGCAAGGCGGCGGCGGCTGACGGCGCCGAGGGCGCCGACGGTGCGGCGGAGGCCGTGAAGCCGGCGCGCAAGGCGGCGGCGAAGGCGCCGGCCAAGAAGGCTCCTGCGAAGAAGGCTCCTGCGAAGAAGGCGCCGGCCAGGAAGGCGGCGGCTGCGAAGAAATAGACTGGCTTTGGCTGAGTGAAAACGCGAGCATTGGCTCGCGTTTTTTTTTGCGCCTTCCATGTGCATAGGAACTTGGGTCCCCGCCTTCGCGGGGATGACGTTGGTTTGGAATGCGTGAACCTTCACGTATGTAACTCCGGACACGTCCTTAAACCCGTCATCCCCGCGAAGGCGGGGACCCAAGTTTGCATGAACACGCGCAACATCATTTCCACCCATTCAATATTTTTCTTCCCTGTAACCGATGTTCAAGTAATAATCATCGAGTACCACTGGTCCTTGTTTCAGGTACGGCGGCTCCCGGAGACGAGCCATCTTCCAACTAGACGAACAGTTCTGAGACTGCACATGAAGCTATCCGATCTCAAAATCGCCACCCGGATCTACCTGGGCTTCGGCGTCCTGGCAGGCATGACCGTCCTCATGGTCGCCATCTCGTATGCCAACTTCGCTCGCCTTGCCACGGCCAACGACATGAACCTCCACACCTACGAGGTGCTGGGCGAAGTCGACGCCGTGACGGAAGCCCTGGTCAACACCGAAACCGGCCAGCGCGGCTACGCCCTCACCGGCGACGACGCTTCGCTCCAGCCCTACCAGGCCGGCAAGCAGGCCTTCCGCGAGCATCTCGACAAGGCGCTGGCCCTGACCGCCGACAACGCGGCCCAGCAGGAGCGCCTCAAGCTGCTCGGCCAGCTCCAGGGCAACTGGCTGGCCCAGGCCATCGATCCGGTGATCGCGCTGCGCCGCGCCAGCGTCGACGACAAGGTCGGCGAGGTGGTCGCCTTCGTCCAGCAGGGCAAGGGCAAGGCCGGCATGGACGCCATGCGCAGCCTGCTCACCGAGATCGGCAAGGCCGAGACCGTGCTGCTGGAACAGCGCCGCACAGAAGCGCTCGGCCTGCAGAAGAGCATGAGCCGGGTCCTGATCGGCGGCGGCATCCTGTCGGTGCTGATGGCGGGCTTCATGGCCTTCCAGCTGATGCGCTCGATCAGCGTTCCGCTGCGCCGCGCGGTGAAGCTGGCCAGGCAGGTGGCCGAGGGCGACCTGAGCGCCGAGGTGCAGGTGCGCTCGCGGGACGAGACGGGCGAGCTGATGGGGGCGCTGAAGGACATGAACGCCTCCCTGGTGGCGATCGTGTCCGAAGTACGCGGCGGCACCGAGCGCATCGAGGCCGCGTCGACCGAGATCTCGGCCGGCAACCAGGACCTGTCCTCGCGCACCGAGCAGCAGGCCGGCTCGCTGGAAGAGACCGCGTCCTCGATGGAGGAACTGACCTCGACCGTCAAGCAGAACGCCGACAACGCGCGCCAGGCCAACCAGCTGGCCGCCAGCGCCGCCGAGACCGCGACCCGCGGCGGCGCGGTGGTGTCGGAGGTGGTGACCACCATGGGCTCGATCAACGAGTCGGCGCGCAAGATCGTCGACATCATCGGCGTCATCGACAGCATCGCCTTCCAGACCAACATCCTGGCGCTCAATGCCGCGGTGGAAGCGGCGCGCGCCGGCGAGCAGGGGCGGGGCTTCGCGGTGGTGGCGGGCGAGGTGCGCAACCTGGCGCAGCGCTCGGCCAACGCGGCCAAGGAAATCAAGGAACTGATCGGCGACTCGGTGTCGCGCGTGGAAGCGGGTTCGCGCCTGGTGGACCAGGCGGGCCGCACGATGGACGAAGTGGTGGCCAGCGTGCGCCGGGTATCGGACATCATCGGCGAGATCTCGGCGGCCAGCGACGAGCAGCGTTCCGGCATCGAGCAGGTGAACCAGGCGATCGTGCAGATGGATCATGTGACGCAGCAGAATGCGGCGCTGGTGGAGCAGGCGGCGGCCGCGGCGGAAGCGATGCGCGAGCAGGCGGGCGGCTTGTCGCAGCTGGTGGGGACTTTCAAGCTGGCGCGCGGGCAGGAGGCGCTTGCGGCGCCGGTGGCGCGCAAGGCCTTGCCGGGGAAGGGGCAGCGCAGCCTGGCGAAGGCGGCTTGAGGAAGCGCTGGTGGT
>CBIHLT010000201.1:0-9584 GCA_966210615.1 uncultured Massilia sp. | reverse complement strand
GTGAGCGCCTCCATCTCGACCCCGGTCTTGCCGATGGTCTCGACCTGCGCCCGGCAATGCACGCTATTGGCCGCCTCGTCGATCTCGAAATCCACCGCCACCCTGGTGATCGGCAGCGGATGGCACAGCGGCACCAGGTCGCTGGTGCGTTTCGAGGCCATGATGGCGGCGATGCGCGCGATGCCGATCACGTCGCCCTTCTTGGCCGTTCCCGACATCACCAGGGCCAGGGTCTCCGGCTTCATGCGGATGGTGCCGGCCGCCACGGCGATGCGGTGGGTGTCCTGCTTGGCGCCGACGTCGACCATGTGGGCCTGGCCGGTGGCGTCGAAGTGGGTCAGATGGTCTGCGGTCGGGGTCTCGGTAGTCATTGCAAGGTCGATAATTTGGGGAAACAAAGTGGTTCGCAGGGCAGCAAGTTGCGCGCGGATGGAGGTATCATAGCATTGTGAAACTACGCTCCCGACCAGCCAAAGCGCGCCGCTGGCGCCCCGCATTGACTGTCCTGGCCCTCTGCACGTCGGCCGCGTTCGCCATTGCGGCGCCGGCGGAACCGCTCCAGAAACCCGACAGCACCCGCCTGCCCACGCTCGGCGACACCGCGCGCGGCGACCTGTCGCCCGTGCTCGAGCGCAAGCTGGGCGAGGAAATCATGCGCGACATCCGGCGCGACCGCGATTACCTCGACGACGAAGTCATCTTCGAATACCTGAACAATTTCGGCAACGCCCTCGTCACCGTCGTCCCCGGCGCGCGCGGCGAGACCAATGCCGATTTCCAGTTCTTCGCCGTGCGCGACGCCGCCCTCAACGCCTTCGCGCTGCCCGGCGGCTTCATCGGCGCCCACTCGGGCCTGATCATCGCCGCCCAGACCGAATCCGAACTGGCCGGCGTCATGTCGCACGAGATCGGCCACGTGTCGCAGCGCCACATCGCGCGCATGCTGGGCCAGCAGAAGCAGGACGTGCTGCTGCCGCTGGCGGCGATGATCCTGGCGGCGCTGGCCGCCAAGGCCAGCTCGGACGCGGCGATGGGCGTGCTGATGGGTGGCCAGGGCCTGGCGATCCAGCGCCAGCTGAACTTCAGCCGCGACGCCGAGCGCGAGGCCGACCGGGTCGGCTTCCAGATCATGGAGAAGGGCGGCTACGACACCACCGGCATCGTGGCCTTCTTCCGGCGCCTGCAAAGCGCGAGCAAGCTGTATGGCGAACTGCCGGCCGGCCTGAGCAACCTGAGCAGCCACCCGCTGACCCAGGAGCGCATCACCGACATGCAGGCGCGCATCCGCGAGATCCCCAAGAAGCAGCGCATCGACAGCCTCGACTTCCACCTGGTGCGGGCGCGCACCCGCGTGCTGCAGGACCTGAGCGAGCAGGGGAGGCGCGAAGCGAAGGCGGCCTTCGAGACCCAGCTCAAGGAAAGCCACCGCCAGCAGCAGGCCAGCGCCCAGTACGGGCTGGCCTACCTGGCGCTGCGCCAGGGCGACCTGGCCGGCGCCCAGGGCTGGCTCGACAAGGCGCGCGCCACCGTCAAGCCGCGCGAAGGCGTGTTCACCAGCGCGCCGAACGTGGGCGACGGCGCCACGATCCTTGCCGGCCTGTCGCTCGAGATCAAGATGGCCCAGGGCCAGCCGCCGGAAGTCCTGCAGCAGGCGGTGCAGGAGGCGGAACAGGCGCGCCAGCGCTTCCCGCTGTCGCGCGCGATCGCGCACCAGTACGCCGAAGTGCTGGTGGCGGCCGGCAAGCTGGACGAGGCGGCGCGCTACCTGCGCGACCAGGTCCAGCAGTACCGCGAAGAGACCAAGCTGCACGACCTGCTGGCCAAGGCCTATGCCAGGCAGGGCAAGATCGCCTTGCAGCACATGTCGCTGGCCGAATCCTATGTGCTGGCCGGCGCGCTGCCGGCAGCGGTCGAGCAGCTCAACCTGGCGCGCAAGGCGAAGGACGTGTCGTTCTACGACCAGGCGGTGATCGATGCGCGCGAGCGCGAGCTGCAGGCGCGCCAGAAGGCGGAGAAGGAAGAAGAGAAGGAGCGCTGAGCTCAGGCGCTCGGCCTTGCCTGATAGCCGAAGCGCTGCGGCGCTTCGGCCGCGCCGAGGCGTTCGAGCGCGATGCGGGCGCCATTCCACGGCAGCGCCAACGCGCCGGCGCCCTTGTCCAGCCACGCCATCACCGCTTCGTCCGAGGCCGGCCGGCCATCCAGTTCGAGCATGCCCAGCACCTGCGCCATGTCGCGGTCGTCCAGCTGCGCCACCACCTCGCCCGCCTGGAACAGCAGCGCGCCGGAATCGAGCAGGAATACCCGTTCGACCTGGGTCAGCACTTGCCCCGTCTGCAGTACCAGTCCCTGCTGCGGGTCGGTGCGCGCGATGAAGGGCGTCGCTTCCAGGTTGACGTAGACGCGCTGCGGCCCGTTCTGGAAATACCAGTTGCCGCGCTCGTCGTGCAGGTAGTTGCGGTTGATGAAGCCCACCAGGGCCGGGTTGGTCAGCCGGTCGCCCGGCGCATTGGCGCGCTGGGCGGCTTCGTCGCGCATGCGCCAGCCGCCGCGCGCATCCAGCGCCAGCCAGCCGTAGCAGTGCGGCACGTTCGGCCACTTGGCCATTGCCTGTTTTACGATGTCGTCCACGGGGCGCTCCAATGCGTTAGCCAGCATCGCACACTTGCACGGCATCCGGCGCGCGGGTGGCGGCAAGCTGGTCGAAGAAATGCAGGATTTTTTGCGGCAGCCAGTCGATCCGTCCCGGGAAGGGGCCCGCCGCGAAGCCGACATGGCCGCCGTGCTCCGGATACTCCAGGGTCACCGCCTGCGATGCGCGCTGCGGCAAATGCGCGCCGGGCAGGAAGGGATCGTTGCGCGCGTTCAGCACCAGGGTCGGCACCGTGATCGCGTCCAGCACGTGCCGGGCGCTGGCGCGGTGCCAGTAGTCGTCGGTGTCGCGGTAGCCGTGCAGCGGCGCCGTCACCACGTTGTCGAAGGCGTACAGGTCGCGCGCCCGCATCAGGGCCTCGCGGTCGAACAGGCCGGGGAACTGCTCCAGCTTGGCCAGGCACTTGGGCTTGAGCGTCTGCAGGAACATGCGGGTGTAGACCATGTTGAAGCCCGAGGACAGTGCTTCGCCGCCGCGCGCCAGGTCGAGCGGGGCCGAGATGGCGCAGGCGCCGTCGACGATCTCGGCGCCGTGGCCCGATTCGCCCAGCCAGCGCAGCAGGGCGTTGCCGCCCAGCGAAACGCCGGCGGCGTACAGGATGCCGGCATGGCGCGCGCGCAGCTTGCGCACGATCCAGTCGACTTCATGGGCGTCGCCCGAGTGGTAGAAGCGGGGCGCCAGGTTCGGCTCGCCCGAGCAGCCGCGGAAATGCGGCACGGCGCCCGACCAGCCGCGCGCCTTCAGGGCCGCCATCAGGCTGCGGGCGTAGTGGCTGTGCGAGGAGCCTTCCAGGCCGTGGAACAGCACCACCAGCGGCTTGCCGGGCTGGCCGTCCACGAAATCGACGTCGATGAAGTCGCCGTCCTGGCTGTGCCAGCGCTCGCGCCGGTAGGCGACCTCCGGCTTGGCGACGCAGGTCGCCGGGTAGATCGTCTGCAGGTGGCCGCCCGGCAGCCAGGAAGGGGCGCGATAGTTCATGTGAGGGCGGCGCGCGAGGGCGCCGCGAAGGGGGCGATCAGTGGTGCTTCAGCACGGTGCCCGGCGCCAGGCGGTACTGGGTGCCGCAGTAGGGGCACTTGGCTTCGCCGTGGTGGTCGAAGTCGAGGAAGACGCGCGGGTGCGAGGACCACAGCGGCATTGCCGGATTCGGGCAATATGCCGGCAGGTCTTTGGCCTCGAGCTCCACCACTGGCATCGTCTTTTGGTTCATCTGTTTCTCTCCGCTAGGAATATTTGGCAAAGACAGGATTTTAACGGATTCGCACTCGTTGCCGGAATGGCCGCTAAAATAACGGGCTGATCACATTCGAGCCCTTGCGCTGCCGCGCCACGCCCGGCTCCACCCTCCAGATGCGTTTCCCACCCAAGCGTTTCCAGTCCGCCGCCGGCGCCGCAGCCCGATCCGGGCGTTGCAGGATTACCACATGAAGGACGGCGACCAGTCCGGCCTGCCTTCTTCGAGCAGCAGCCAGGACCGCGAGGCCTGGAACGAAGGTTTCAAGACCGGCCTGCCGACCCTGTTCGGCATCGCCGCCTGGGGCCTGGTGGTGGGCATCGCCATGGTCAAGAGCGGCCTGGGCGTGGCCCAGGCCGTGGGGATGACCCTGCTGGTGTTCGCCGGTTCCGCCCAGCTCGCGTCACTGCCCCTCATCGCCGCCCAGGCGCCGATCTGGGTCATCTTCGCCACCGCCCTGGTGGTCAACCTGCGCTTCGTGATCTTTTCCGCGCTGCTGGGGCCGCACTTCGCGCACCTGCCCTGGAAGCAGCGTTTCCTGCTCGGCTACGTGTCCGGCGACCTGACCGTGGCCATGTTCCTGCAGCGCTATCCGACCGCCGAGCCGGCGCCCGGCAAGCTGTCCTACCTGAAGGCCCTGGTGATCCCGAACTGGTTCGCCTGGCAGATCGGTTCCCTGATCGGCATCTTCCTGGGCAGCGCCGTGCCCACCGAATGGGGGCTGGGCTTTGCCGGCACCCTGGCCATCCTGTGCATCATGGTGCCGCTCACCATCAACCATGCCGCCCTGTGCGGCGTCATCGTGGCCGGCGCCGTGGCCGTGCTGGCCTACGGGCTGCCCTACAAGCTGGGCCTGCTGTTGGCGGTCGTGGTCGGCATGGTGGTCGCGATGTTCATCGAAGAGACCTTCACCAAGCGAAAGGCGCATCATGGCTGACTGGGAAATCTGGACCGTCATCGGCGTGCTGTGCGTCGCCACCGCCGCCACCCGCAGCTCGTTCTGGCTGATCGGGCACCGCATCACCATTCCGCCACGGGTACAGGAGATGCTGCGCTATGCCCCGGCCTGCGCGCTGGCGGCGATCATCGCGCCGGATATCCTCATCGACGCCCAAGGTCAGACCCAGCTGGATTGGTCGAACCTGAAGCTGCTCGCCGGCCTGGCGGCGCTCGGTTTTTACCTCTGGCGTCGGAATATGCTCCTGACGATTGTTTTCGGCATGGTGGTCTTTACACTGTTGCGCGTGTTACACGTTTTTGGCCCGCCTGCCTAATGTACAATGACGTTTTTTCACTATCTCACCGCTGACCAATGGACGCCGTTCTCCGCTTCACCCGTCTGCAAGACCTGATCGACCGCGACGCGCTGAAAAACAAGCGTGTTTTCATCCGTGCTGACCTGAACGTGCCGCAAGATGATGCCGGCAATATCACCGAAGACACGCGCATCCGCGCCTCGGTGCCGGCGATCCAGGCCGCCCTGAAGGCCGGCGCGGCAGTGATGGTGACCTCGCACCTGGGCCGTCCGACCGAGGGCGAGTTCAAGCCGGAAGACAGCCTGGCGCCGGTCGCCAAGCGCCTGTCCGAGCTGCTGGGCCAGCCGGTCGGGCTGAAGCAGGACTGGGTCGACGGCGTCGATGTCGCGCCGGGCCAGGTGGTCCTGCTGGAAAACTGCCGCGTCAACAAGGGCGAGAAGAAGAACAGCGACGAACTGGCCCAGAAGATGGCCAGGCTGTGCGACGTCTACGTCAACGACGCCTTCGGCACCGCGCACCGCGCCGAAGCCACCACCCACGGCATCGCCAAATTTGCACCGGTCGTGGCGGCCGGCCCGCTGCTGGCCGCGGAACTGGACGCCCTGGGCAAGGCCCTGGGCCAGCCGGCCCGTCCGCTGCTGGCCATCGTGGCCGGTTCGAAAGTGTCGAGCAAGCTGTCGATCCTGCAAAGCCTGGCGGACAAGGTCGATAACCTGATCGTCGGCGGCGGCATCGCCAACACCTTCATGAAGGCCGTCGGCCTGAACATCGGCAAGTCGCTGGTCGAGAACGACCTGGTCGGCGAAGCGAAGCAGATCATCGAGATGATGGCCAAGCGCGGCGCCCAGGTGCCGATCCCGGTCGACGTCGTGTGCGCCAAGGAATTCAGCCCGACCGCCGCCGCCACGATCAAGGACGTGCTTGAGGTGGCGGACGACGACATGATCCTGGACATCGGCCCGAAGACCGCCGCCATGCTGGCGGAACAGGTGGCCAAGGCCGGCACCATCGTCTGGAACGGCCCGGTGGGCGTGTTCGAGTTCGACCAGTTCGCCGAAGGCACCAAGACCCTGGCCATGGCGATCGCCAGGTCGGAAGGCTTCTCGATCGCCGGCGGCGGCGACACCCTGGCCGCGATCGCCAAGTACGACATCGGCGACCAGATCGGCTACATCTCCACCGGCGGCGGCGCCTTCCTCGAGTTCCTCGAAGGGAAGACCCTGCCGGCAGTCGAGATCCTGCTCCAGCGTAACGCCAAGTAAGTGCCAGCGCAGCTTAGAAAGCTGCGCTTCTCTTTTCAGAATCAAGGATTCCAACCCATGCAAGCTGCGCGCCCCCTGTACAACGCCACCAAGATCGTAGCCACCATCGGCCCGGCGTCGACCGACTTCGACATCCTCGTGAAAATGATCCGCGCCGGCGTCGACGTCGTGCGCCTGAACTTCTCGCATGGGCGGGCCCAGGACCATATCGACCGCGCCGCGCTGGTGCGCCGCGCCGCCGCCGAATGCGGCACCGAAGTGGCGATCATGGCCGACATGCAGGGGCCGAAGATCCGGGTCGGCAAGTTCGAAGAAGGCAAGATCCTCCTGAACAATGGCGACAAGTTCATCCTGGACGCGAAATGGGGCGAGAACGGCGAGCTGGGCAACCAGGAACGCGTGGGCCTCGACTACAAGGCCCTGCCGCGCGACGTCAAGCCGGGCGACAAGCTGCTGCTGAACGACGGCCTGATCGTGCTGGTCGTCGACAAGGTCAACGGCCACGAGATCTGCACCACCGTCAAGGTGGGCGGCGAGCTGTCGAACAACAAGGGCATCAACCGCCAGGGCGGCGGCCTGACCGCGCCGGCCCTGACCGCCAAGGACATGGAAGACATCAAGACCGCGATGAGCTTCCAGGCCGACTACCTGGCGATCTCCTTCCCGAAGAACGCCACCGACATGGAAATGGCGCGCCAGCTGGCCAACATCGCCGGCGAACCCTACGGCCACAAGCCGATGATGATCGCCAAGATCGAGCGCGCCGAAGCCATTCCGGTGCTGCAGGAAATCCTGGACGCCTCCGACGGCATCATGGTCGCCCGCGGCGACCTGGCGGTCGAAGTCGGCAACGCCGCCGTGCCGGCGCTGCAGAAGCGCATGATCCAGATGGCGCGCGCCTCCAACAAGCTGGCCATCACCGCGACCCAGATGATGGAGTCGATGATCGTCAACGCCGTGCCGACCCGCGCCGAAGTCTCGGACGTGGCCAACGCCGTGCTGGACGGCACCGACGCCGTGATGACCTCGGCAGAGACTGCATCGGGCAAGTATCCGGTGGAAACGGTCGAGATGATGGCCGCCATCTGCCTGGAAGCGGAACAATCCGAATACAACAAGCGTGACGCCGATTTCCTCAACGTCCAGTTCACCCGCATCGACCAGTCGATCGCCTACGGCACCCTGTTCACCGCGCACCACCTGCGCGTGAAGGCCATCGTGGCGCTGACCGAATCGGGCTCGACCGCACTGTGGATGAGCCGTCACTCGATCGACACCCCCATCTTCGCACTGACCCCGCTGCAGGCGACGCAGCGCAAGGCGTCCCTGTACCGGAACGTGCGAGCATTCCATCTTCTGCAGGAAGGCGGCAGCCACGCCGTGCTGCGCCGCGCGGAAGAAGTCCTGATTCGCGAAGGCATGGTCCGCAAGGGCGACCTGATCGTCGTGACCTGGGGCTCGCCGATGGGGCAGGCCGGCGGCACCAACGCGCTCAAGATCGTGCGCGTCGGCGAGCTGGACGAACTAGTTTCTTAATTGTTTGGGAGTAAACCCATGGCACTCGTATCAATGCGTCAACTGCTGGACCACGCCGCCGAACACGGTTACGGCCTGCCGGCATTCAACGTCAACAACCTGGAACAGGTGCAGGCCATCATGGCTGCCGCCGACGCGGTCAACGCGCCGGTGATCATGCAGGCCTCGGCCGGCGCCCGCAAGTACGCAGGCGAAGCCTTCCTGCGCCACCTGATCGACGCCGCCGTCGAAGCCTATCCGCACATCCCGGTCGTCATGCACCAGGACCACGGCCAGTCGCCGGCGGTCTGCATGGCCGCGATCCGTTCGGGCTTCACCTCGGTGATGATGGACGGTTCGCTCGAAGCCGACGGCAAGTCGGTGGCTTCGTACGAGTACAACGTCGAAGTCTCGAAGGAAGTCGTCAAGTTCGCGCACTCGATCGGCGTGACCGTCGAAGCCGAGCTGGGCGTGCTGGGCTCGCTGGAAACCATGAAGGGCGACAAGGAAGACGGCCACGGCGCGGACGGCACCATGACCCGCGAACAGCTGCTGACCGACGTGGCGCAAGCCGCCGACTTCGTGGCCAAGACCCAGTGCGACGCGCTGGCGATCGCGATCGGCACCTCGCACGGCGCGTATAAATTCACCCGCAAGCCGACCGGCGACATCCTGGCGATCGACCGCATCAAGGAAATCCACGCGCGCATCCCGAACACCCACCTGGTGATGCACGGCTCGTCGTCGGTGCCGCAGGAACTGCTGGCCATCATCCGCGAATTCGGCGGCGACATGAAGGAAACCTATGGCGTGCCGGTCGAAGAGATCCAGGAAGGCATCAAGCACGGCGTCCGCAAGATCAACATCGACACCGACATCCGCCTGGCGATGACGGCTGCGATCCGCAAGTACATGTTCCAGAACCCGTCGAAGTTCGACCCGCGCGACTACCTGAAGCCGGCGCGCGAAGCGGCCATGGAAGTGTGCAAGGCGCGCTACCTGTCCTTCGGCTGCGAAGGCCAGGCGGCCAAGATCAAGCCGATTCCGCTGGACAAGATGGCCGAGCGCTACAAGGCTGGCGAGCTGGCGCAGATCGTTCAGTAAAAGCGATGTAGATGTGTCCGCAGTTGCTTTGCAGCGGCTGCGGACAAGTGCTGCAAGCATCGTCCCGCGCCCTCAAAACCGTCATTCCCGCGCAGGCGGGAACCCACGTTCGCACCGCAGTAGCTAGCTCAAGCAGTACCGAGATGCACGCAAACCTGGATCCCCGCCTTCGCGGGGACGACGGCGGTGGGCAAAATGCGCTGGCCCTCGGGTCGGCGGCAGCGGTATGCGAATTGACGTAAAATTACGCATTCAGCAGGCTTTCGAGGCCTGAACACCCCACACCGGCGCCCCAATCGCCGGCACTGTTTCCCTGATATCCCTTCTATGAACAGCCTCTACGAATCCACTATCCAGTCCCTGCCACTGCTCGGCCGCGGCAAAGTGCGCGACAACTACGCCGTCGGCGACGACAAGATCCTGATCGTCACCACCGACCGCCTGTCGGCCTTCGACGTGGTCATGAACGAGCCGATCCCGGGCAAGGGCATGGTGCTGAACCAGATGAGCGACTTCTGGTTCGAGAAGCTCGGCCACATCGTGCCGAACCACCTGACCGGCGT
>CBIHLT010000200.1:0-9603 GCA_966210615.1 uncultured Massilia sp. | reverse complement strand
TCCTGGTACTCGTCCATCAGCAGGTAGCGCAGGCGGCGCTGCCAGCGGTCGCGGATCGGTTCGTTGTTGCGGAACAACTCCACCGGCAGGCGGATCAGGTCGTCGAAGTCGACCGCCTGGTAGGCCTGCAGGGTCGCCAGGTAGCTGCGGTAGACGCGCCCGGCCATGGCTTCGTCCTCGTCGCGCGCGTTGCGGATCGCGTCTTCCGGGTCGACCAGGCCGTTCTTCCACAGCGAGATGGCGTTCTGGATGCGGCGGATTTCCTGCTTGTCGGTAGTGAGCGCCAGGTCGGAGACGATGGTGTAGCAATCGTCGCTGTCCATGATCGAGAACTTGTCCTTCAGGCCGACCCCGGCCGCTTCCTGGCGCAGGATCTTCACGCCCAGCGAGTGGAAGGTCGAGACCGTCAACTGCTTGGCCTGCTTGGGCTGCTTGAGCAGCTTGGCGATGCGCTCCTGCATCTCGAGCGCGGCCTTGTTGGTGAAGGTCAGCGCGGCGATGGTGCGCGGATCGTAGCCGCGGTCTTCGATCATGTACGCGATCTTCTGGGTGATCACGCGGGTCTTGCCCGAGCCGGCGCCGGCCAGCACCAGGCAGGGGCCGTCGAGATAGAGCACGGCTTCGCTCTGCGGCCCGTTGAGGCCGAATTTTGGTGCGTTGGACATGGGAAAGTTTCAGGAAGGCAGGATGACATTTTAACGATCCGGCCGGCATGTGGAGCGATGCACAAAAGAAAAATCTTGCAGCTGGACAGGAATGCAACACAAGACGCGGCAAATGCGCCCCGGCGGCGGCGCGCGCGATGGAGTACCATTCGGTCTTTGGGCGGCCGGCAGCCGGCGCCCGCGCTTTCTTTAGGACGCTTTCACATGAAATTCGAACATCTTGTCGAGATCAACGATCCGATGAATCCGCTGGTCGACACCCTCACGCGCGAGCAGCTGTGGCGCGGCCTGGTGCTGCGCGCAGAATCGCCGATGATGTTCATGCCGCACCTGGACGAATGCCAGATCCTGGACCGCGAGGCCGGCAGCTTCGGCCGCCGCCTGCGCTACGGCGAACTGGTGATCGAGGACCGCGTGCACCTGACCCCGCTGCAGGAAGTGCGGGTCGAGGTGCCGGCCCAGGGCGAGATCGCCGCTTCCAGCCTGCGCATGATCATCGAGTCGCCGACCAATGCCATGCTGCTGGTGCGCTTCTGCTACGACGACGGCACGGGCGAGCACATGGACGAAGCCAATGCCATGTACGACGAGTTCAAGAAGTCGGCGTACCAGGAAGCGGATATCGATACGGTGCGGATCCTGCGGCAGCTGGCTTCGGAAGGGAAGCTGGATGCCAGTTTGCTGAACTGAACTGCGGCTGATCGATCGTTAGCCCCAAGACGGCGGTAGGTACTGCACATGGAGCCTAAGTCCCAGGCTCCGTATCCGCCGCATCGGTTTCGCCCTCCCCCTTCGCCAGGCAAGACGCCAGATCCCGCAGCGCCGTCCGCACGCCCTCCTCGATCACCGGGTGGTAGAACGGCATCTCCAGCATCTGGTCCACCGTCAGCCGCATCTGCGCCGCCCACGACAGCGTGTGCGCCAGGTGCTCGGCGCGCGGCCCGATCATCTCGGCGCCCAGGAACAGCCGGGTGCCATACTCCCCATACACCCTCAGCATCCCCTTGTTCTGCAACATCACGCGGCTGCGGCCCTGGTTGGCGAAGGACACCTTGCCGATCGCGAACTTGCGTTGCCCGCCCGCACACAAGGTCTTGTAGTTCTTGCCCAAGGTAGCGATGTTGGGCTCGGTGAAGGCGACCGCGATCGGCGTGCGGCGCAGGCCAGGACGCACGTCCGGATAGCGGCCCGCATTGTCGCCGGCGATCTTGCCGTGGTCGGCCGCATCGTGCAGCAGCGGACGCTCGTTGTTGGCGTCGCCGGCGATGAAGATATGGCTGTTCCCACACTGCATGGTGCGTGCATCGAACAGGGGAATGCCGTCCTCGCCGCGTTCCAGGCCCGTATGCTCGAGGCCGATGTCGTGCACGTTGGGCGTACGCCCCGCCGCCATCAGCACATACTGGAAGCGCTCCGTGGCTTCCTTGCCGAAGGCGTCGCTGACCGTGAGCGCCACCTCGCCCTCCTCCTGCACGGCCCTGGCGACCTTCGACTGGAACTGGATGTCGAGTTCCTCGTTCAACACCCGCCCTGCCTCGCGCAACACCTCGGGATCGGTGATGTGGGCGATGCTGCCGCCGCGCGCGAAGATCTTCACGCGCACGCCCAGGCGGTGCAAGGCCTGGCCCAGCTCCAGGCCGATCACGCCGGTGCCGATCACGGCCACCGAGCGCGGCAGATCGTCCCAGTAGAACACATCGTCGCTGGTGACCACGCCCGGCCCCACGTTCTCCAGCGCCGGCACGCGCAGCGGCGTGGAACCGGTGGCGATCACGACGCGCGCGGCATGGATCTCGGTATGCTCGCCGACCACCAGCGTATGCGGCCCGGTGAAGCGGGCATGGCCGCGCAGCTTGTCCTCGTCGGGAATGGCGTCCACGCCTTCGAGCACGAAGCCGACGAAGCGGTCGCGCTCGCGCTTGACGCGGTCCATCACGGCCGGCCCGTCGATGCGCACCTCGCCCGCGTGCACGCCGAAGGGGCCCGCATGCTGCATCGCGTGCGCCGCCTCGGCCGCCGCGATCAGGAGCTTGCTCGGCATGCAGCCCACGCGCGCGCAGGTGGTGCCATACACGCCGCTTTCGATCACCACGGTGCGCGCGCCCTGCGCCCTGGCCGCCCGGTAGGCCGTCATGCCGGCGGTGCCGGTGCCGATGACGGCGACATCCACTTCCAGTTTGTTCATCCTGCTCTCCGCTATGGTCGGGTCATGAGCATGACGATACGCCATTTTCGCGAAGCCGGCAGGCGGCTTACTTGTAAATGACTTCGAAGGTGTATGCCAGGTCGACCACGGTGTCCGCCGGAATGCCCTTCGGTTGCGGATAGCGCTTCAGGGCGCGCTCGGCCAGCGCTCTGACCGCGTTTTCGATGCTGAGCTTGATTTCCTTGCTGTCGCGGTCGCGCTTCCAGTTACCGTTGATGATGCCGACCATCGCGAATTCGCGCGACTCGCTATTCTGGAGTTCGATGCGCGGCACCCCGGGCAGGAAGCGCAGGTGCATTTCGCCGCCCATGGCGTATGCGGCCGCCATGTCCGGATAGCGCAGTTCGGAGGAGATGGTCGAGACCACGCCGGCGGCGTAGGTGCAGTAGGCGAGCCGCGCGGGCGTCCAGGCGGACAGCGCGGCGACGAAGCGGTCGGGATCGTTGGCGGCGTCCTTGCCGACACCGCATTGCGCGACATTGAAGGCCTCGCCTTTCCAGGCCCACCACAGCGCGGCGGCCGCGTCCGGGCCGTTGGCGGGATCGGCATAGCCTGCCGCCAGGCGCTCGGCGCTTCTCCGCATCCCGGCCGCATGGGCCTGGGTGTAGAAGCCCACGGCGCGCGACCAGTCGCGGCGCACGCAGATGCCGTGGTCGTACATGGTCCCGGCCATCAGCATCACTTCGCGGTACTCCTGCTTCAGGCCGTACTTGAGCCAATCCACCGCCTCGGCGCAGTCGCGCTCCTCGACCTTGAGGGTGATGTTGGTGACGACGCTCTCGCCCGGCGTCTCGATCACCCTTGCCGCTACCGGCAGGGACAGCAGGGATAACAGCAGGGGAAGGACGGAGCGGGCAGGACGAATGGGCATGGCGTATTCAGGTGCTATATGGATTTCCAGGCCGGCACTCTAACAGCTTGTTGCGCCTGCTTTCTCACACATCATCACGGCGGCTCAGCTCCCGCCTTACTTGTGGACGATCTCGAACGTGTATTTCATGTCGGCCCAGGCGTTCGCCGGGATACCCTGCGGCTGCGGATAGCGCTTCAGGGCGCGGTCGGTGACCTGCTTGATCGCTTTCTCGATGCTTTTGGCGACCCCCTTGGTGCTGCGGTCGCGCAGCGCGTCGCCATCGACGAAGCCGAGCACCGCATACTCGCGCGCTTCGCCCTTCTGCATCTCGATGCGCGGCACGGCCGGGAGGAAATGCAGGGTGAAGTCGCCGCCCAGGGCGAAGTCGACCGCCAGGTCCGGGTAACGCAACTCGGACGAGATGGTCGACATCACCCCGGTCACGTAGTTGCAATAGGCGAGATGCTGGGGGCTCCAGCTGGACAGGACGGCGACGAAACGGTCGGGATCGTCCGCCGCCTCCTTGGCGACGACGCAGCCCGAACCCTGGAACGAGCGGCCTTTCAGGCCCCACCACAGCGCCGCGGCCATGTCGGGACCGTTGGCGGGATCGGCATAGCCGGCGGCCAGGCGCTCCGCCCCTTCCGGCAGGCCAGCGGCATACGCCTTCGAGTAGAAGCCGACGGCGCGCGACCAGTCGCGGCGCACGCAGAGGCCGAGATCGTACATGGTGCCGGCCAGCAGTTCCACCTCGCGGTATTCCGCCTTCAGGCCGTCCTTGAGCCAGTCCACCGCCCCGGCGCAGTCGCCGGCCTTGATACGCAGGGTGATG
Source organism: uncultured Massilia sp. (assembly GCA_966210615.1). Classification (GTDB taxonomy): domain Bacteria; phylum Pseudomonadota; class Gammaproteobacteria; order Burkholderiales; family Burkholderiaceae_D; genus Telluria. The sequence continues at coordinate 5,047 of CBIHLT010000200.1, read as the reverse complement.
CTGCCGACGGCGCTCTCGCCCGGGGTGTCGATCACCCCTGCGGATACGGAAAGGGACAACAGGGACAGCAGCAAGGGAAGGACGGCGCGGGCAGGACGAATGAACATGGAATTTCCGGGTAACGTAGGTATATCAGCCCTGCACTCTAGCAGCTCGCGGCGCCCGGATTCTCACACATCATCACGGCGGCTCATCCAGGTCGAAACCGGCCACTCCGGCAGCTTGCCGCGTCCGAATTCTCACCGATCGCAACAAAGGCTCAAATATCGAGCGGATCGACCTCGAGCGACCACTTGACCCGCGGCTTCATGGCGCGCAGCAGCTCCACCCATTCGCGCAGGAAGGCCTGCAGCGCGGGCCGCGAGCTCGACTCCACCAGCAGCTGGGCGCGGTCGACGTTGTGCACCCGCGTCATGGTCATCGGGATCGGATCGTTGATCAGGATGGTCTCGGACGGCAGGCAGTCGCGCGCCTGCTCCAGGAAGGCGATGGCAGTGGCCAGCTCGCGCGCCTCGGCGCGCAGCAGCGCCTGGTACATGAAGGGCGGCAGGCCGGCTTCGCGGCGCTCGGCCAGCTGGCCGCCGGCGAAGCGCTCGTAGTCGTGGCGCACCAGCGCGCCGTACAGCGGATGGCTGGCGTAGCGGGTCTGCACCAGCACGTCCGAGGGCGCGCCCCCTGCCCGGCCGGCCCGGCCCGCCACCTGCATCAGCTGGGCGAACAGGCGCTCGGCCGCGCGGTAGTCCTGCGAGAACAGCGCGGTGTCCGGGTTCAGGATGCCGACCAGGGTCAGGTTCTTGAAGTCGTGGCCCTTGGCGACCATCTGGGTACCGATCAGGATGTCGACTTCGCCGCGGTGCACGGTGTCGAAGGCCTCCTGGGCGCTGCCCTTGCGGCGCGTGGAATCGGCGTCGATGCGCAGCACCCGCGCCTCGGGGAACATGGCCTGCAGGCCCTCCTCGATGCGCTGGGTGCCGCGCCCGAGCGGCTGCAGGTCGACGTTGCCGCAAGTGGGGCAATGGCGCGGGATGCGCAGCTCCAGGCTGCAGTGGTGGCAGCGCAGGCGGTGCTCCAGCTTGTGCAGCACCATGAAGGAGGTGCAGCGGGTGCAGTTGCTGATCCAGCCGCAGGCGTCGCAGGAGATCACGGGCGCATAGCCGCGCCGGTTCAGGAACAGCAGCGATTGCTCGCCACGCTCCAGGCGTGCGCGCAGGGCCGCCAGCAGGTCGCCGGTCAGGCCGTCGCGCGGGCGGTCGCGCTCCAGGTCGACCAGGCGCACGCGCGGCAGCACGGCGTCGCGCACGGCGCGCTCGCGCAGCTCCAGCCTTTTGTACCGGCCCGACTGGGCGTGGTGCCAGGTTTCCAGCGAAGGCGTGGCCGAGCCCAGCACGATGGGGATATCCAGCTGGCGCGCGCGCCACACGGCCAGGTCGCGCGCCGAATAGCGCAAGCCTTCCTGCTGCTTGTAGGAGGGGTCGTGCTCCTCGTCGATCACGATCAGCTTGAGGTTCGGCAGCGAGGCCAGGATCGCCAGCCGGGTGCCGAGCACGATGCGCGCATGGCCCTGGTGCGCTGCCAGCCAGTGCAGCATGCGCTCGCCTTCCGACAGGCTGCTGTGCAGGGTGGCCAGCATGGCGCCGGGGAAGCGCGCGCGGATATTCCCTTCCAGCTGGGGCGTCAGGTTGATCTCGGGGACCAGGATCAGGATCTGGGCCTGCGGGTCGCGCGCCAGCACCTGGGCGCAGGCCTGCAAATAGACCTCGGTCTTGCCGCTCCCCGTCACCCCCCACAGCAGCAGCGGCGCAAAGCCCTGCGCCTGGCCGATCGCGGCGGCGGCCTCCTGCTGGGCGGGATTCAGCACCGGCATGTTGGCGGCGGCCACATCCTGGGCCGTATCGAGCTTGGCCAGCTTTTTCAGCGCGCGGTCCAGGGCCACGGTCTTTGGCACGCGCAGGTTCTTGGGCAGCCCGGGCAGGGCCACCTCGCCGACCGGGCGCTGGTAGTAATCGGCGGCGAAGCGCGCCAGGGCGATCCAGCGCTCCGGCAGCGGCGAAAGCTGGCTGCGCACCGCCAGCGCATCCTTGAGCTTTTCCGGCGGCACATCGGTCTCGCGCTTGACGCCCACGATCAGGCCCACCACCTCGCGCCGCGCGAAAGGCACCAGCACAAGCTGGCCGACCGCCGGCTCGGCTTGCCCTTCTTCCGCCTGGGAAACCCAGCGGTAATCGAAGCTGCTGTTGAGCGGCGTGTCGAGCACGACTTCAAGTATGCAATCTGGCAAGTGGGACCCTGTGCAAAACTGTGGAAAACTTTGTGAATAGCGTGGGGCTTGACCCCGTTAAAGGTTTACGTTAGATCAAGCTTAAACTGAAAATTCCTCTAGTCAATTCTATTTTTCTTTTTGTTTTCAAGCACTTACACGGATGCCCACAGACCTATTAACAAGCTGGGCTGGAATGGCGTTGTTGTGCATAAGTAGGGGTGTCTTGGTGGAAAACTCGCTGCATTGCATCAAAAACTTCACGCGTTACTTGAAGTTCGGCGCTAAGTCACGGTAAACGAAGCACTTTTCCCAACATTTCCAGCTCCTGTGAATAACTTTGTGAACAATGGCCTGAAATGGTCCGAATTCTCTGGGACAAGCTTGTGGCTCGAAGGGAACGACATCGCCTACTCATGCAAAAAACGCTTATAAATCATCGATTTACGCTTTTACAGGCGATGCCGAGATGTCCACAGGAATTTTTGCCCGGTTTTACGAAGTTGTGAACAAGTGAGACTTTGCGCTGGAATACCTTGCAGGTATCCCGTCCTGCGTCAAGCGGCGGCGCGTTGCTTGCGGCTGAAGCTGTGCACAGCCTCGACCATGGCGCTGACCGATTCCGGCGGCGTGAACTGCGAAATGCCGTGGCCCAGGTTGAACACGTGGCCATGGCCGGCTGCCGGCGTGCCATAGGCGCTCAGCGAGCGCTCCACCTCGGCGCGGATCTGCTCCGGCGCGGCGAACAGGATGGCCGGGTCGAGGTTGCCCTGCAGCGCCACGCGGTCGCCCACCAGGGCGCGGGCGCGGCCCAGGTTGACGGTCCAGTCCAGGCCCAGCGCGTCCGCGCCGATGTCGGCCATCTCGTCCAGCCACAGGCCGCCGCCCTTGGTGAACACGATCGCCGGGATGCGCACGCCATCCTTTTCGCGCTGCAGCTGGCTCACCACCTGCTGCATGTAGCGCAGCGAGAATTCCTGATAGGCGCCGTCGGCCAGGGCGCCGCCCCAGGAATCGAAGATCATCACGGCCTGGGCGCCGGCGTCGATCTGGGCGTTCAGGTACTGGGCCACGGCGCGTGCGTTCACGTCCAGGATGCGGTGCATCAGGTCCGGGCGCGCGTACAGCATCTTCTTAATGGTATGGAATTCGCGCGAACCGCCGCCTTCGACCATGTAGCAGGCCAGGGTCCAGGGGCTGCCGGAGAAGCCGATCAGCGGCACGCGGCCATTCAGGGCGCCGCGGATCTGGGTCACGGCCTTGAACACGTAGTCGAGCGATGCCATGTCCGGCACTTCCAGCGCCATCACCTGCTCTTCGCTGCGCAGCGGGCGCTCGAACCTGGGGCCTTCGCCGTCGGCGAAGTACAGCCCCAGGCCCATCGCGTCCGGCACCGTCAGGATGTCCGAGAACAGGATCGAGGCGTCCAGCGGATAGCGGTCGATCGGCTGCAGCGTGACTTCGGTGGCGAAATCCGGATTCTTGGCCAGGCCCAGGAAGGAACCGGCCTGCTGCCGCGTGGCGCGGTATTCCGGCAGGTAGCGGCCTGCCTGGCGCATCAGCCACACCGGGGTGTAGTCGGTCGGCTGGCGCAGCAGCGCACGCAGGAAGGTGTCGTTCTGGAGCGGGGCAAATTGGGGCATGACAGGCAATCCGGATCGAAGGGAAACGCCTATTATCGCATCCTTGGGCAGACACTTATAATGCGAATCCACCCCACCCGAAGGACTCCGCCATGACCGTTGCCACCAGCAAACAAACCGCGCCCTGCGGCGCCTGGATCTCGCCGATCACGGCGGCAGTCGTCGCCGCCGGCGCCACCCCGCTGTCCCAGCTGGCCCTCGACGGCGGCAGCGTCTACTGGCTGGAAGGCCGCGCCAGCGAAGCCGGGCGCTCGACCCTGATGGGCGGGCAAGGCACCGCCAGGGCCGAGCTCACGCCCCTGCCCTTCAATGTGCGCAGCCGCGTGCACGAATACGGCGGCGGCGCCTATGCGGTGGCGGGGGGCCAGGTGTTCTTCTCGCACCATGGCGACAACCGGCTCTACCGCGTGGGCGCCGATGGCCAGCCGGCGGCCGTCACGGCGGAGGGCGAGCGCCGTTACGCCGACTTCGTCGTCGACGCGCCGCGCCAGCGCCTGGTCGGCATCCGCGAAGACCATTCCACAGGCAGCCACTACCCAGACAACACGGTATGCGCGGTCGGCTTCGACGGCAGCGAAACGGTACTCGTGGACGGCAACGACTTCTACGCCGCGCCGCGCCTGTCGCCCGACGGCGCCCAGCTGGCCTGGCTGTGCTGGGACCATCCGCGCATGCCCTGGGAAGGCACCGAACTGTGGCTGGCCGACGTGGCCGCCGACGGCAGCCTGGTGAACGGCCGCCTGATCGCGGGCGGCGCCCAGGAATCGGTCTGCCAGCCGGAATGGTCGCCGGACGGCGTGCTGCACTTCGTCTCCGACCGCAGCGGCTGGTGGAACCTGTACCGCTACGAGCACGGCGTGGTGCATCCGCTGTGCCCGCGCGAAGCGGAATTCGGCGGCCCGCAATGGACCTTCGGCGGCTCGCTGTACGGCTTCTCCTCGCCGGACGAGATCGTGTGCACCTATATCGAGGCGGGTGTCAGCCGCCTGGCGCGGCTGGCGCTGCGCGGCGGCGAGCTCGCGCCCATCGCCACCCCTTACCAGGAGATCCGCGAGCTGCGCGTCGAAGGCTCCATGGTGGCGCTGCTGGGCGGTGCGCCCACCGTCGCGCTGGAACTGGCCTGCATCGACCTGTCGACCAATCAGTG
>CBIHLT010000199.1:0-9617 GCA_966210615.1 uncultured Massilia sp. | reverse complement strand
GGTGCCGAGCGCGCCGCCCAGCGCCAGCGCGCCGACGTCGCCCATGAACATCTGGGCCGGGTGCGCGTTATACCAGAGGAAGGCCAGCCCTGCCCCCGCCATCGCGCCGCAGAAGATCAGGAGTTCGCCGGCGCCCGGGATGTAGGGGATGAACAGGTATTTCGAGTAGGTCACGCTGCCGGTCAGGTAGGCGAACAGGCCCAGGGCGCCGCCCACCATCACGGTCGGCATGATCGCCAGGCCGTCCAGGCCGTCGGTGAAGTTGACCGCATTACTGGTGCCGACGATGACGCAATAGGTCAGCGCGATGAAGCCCCACACGCCGAGCGGATAGCTGATCGACTTGAAGAAGGGGACGATCAGGTCGGCCTTGGGCGGCAGGTCCATCGAGAAGCCGGATTCGACCCAGGCGTAGAACAGGCGCGCCACTTCCCAGGGGTTCGCGGCCGAGACCGAGAACGCCAGGTAGAAGGCCGAGGACAGGCCGATCAGCGACATCCAGAAATACTTTTCGCCGGAGCGCATGCCTTCCGGGTCCTTGTAGACCACCTTGCGGTAGTCGTCGACCCAGCCGATGGCCCCGAAGCCCAGGGTCACGACCAGCACCGGCCAGATCAGGCGGTTGGACAGGTCGCACCACAGCAGGGTCGAGACGCCGATCGCGATCAGGACCAGCACGCCGCCCATGGTCGGGGTGCCGTGCTTGGTCAGGTGGGTCTGCGGACCATAGGTGCGCACCGCCTGGCCGACCTTCATTTCGGTCAGCTTGCGGATCACGACCGGGCCGCACAGCAGGCCGATGGTGATCGCGGTAATGGTCGCGAACACCGCGCGGAAGGTGATGTAGTTGAATACTCGCAGCGGACCGATGTAGTCCTGGAAGTATTGAGCAAGCCAGAGAAGCATGTTAGTGGGCGTCCTTGCCAATAGGGGTTGATCCGGTCAGGTGCTGGACCACGCGCTCCATCTTCATGAAACGCGAGCCCTTCACCAGGACAGTTACGTCGCATTTGGCACCCGCGTTGCCGCCCAGTGTTGAATCCAGTGCTGCCAATAAATCGTCGAACTGCTCGTAGTGCTGTGCTCCCGACGCGGCCAGGTGGCGCGCCAGCTCGCCGGTCGCGAGCACGGTCTCGATGCCTTTGCCCTGGGCATAGGCGCCGATTTCTTCGTGAAACTCTTTTCCTTGCGCGCCTACCTCGCCCATGTCGCCCACCACCAGGATGCGCGGCGCGGGGTAGGACGCCAGCACGTCGATGGCGGCGCGCATGGAGTCGGGGTTGGCGTTGTAGGTGTCGTCGATGACGGTTGCGCCGTTGGTCGCCTGCTTGCGCTGCAGGCGGCCGCCGACGGGCGCGAAGCTTTCCAGGCCGCGTACGATGGCGTCCTGGTCGATGCCGGCCGCCAGCGCACAGGCGAAGGCCGCGAGCGCATTGCGCACGTTGTGTTCGCCGGCGGCCGCCAGCTTGATGCCGAACTGCTGTCCGCGCGCCGTGATGTGCAGGTCGCTGCCGAAACCGTTTGAGGCGTAGGTCGCGCGTACGTCGCAATCGTTTGTCAGGCCGAAAGTCAGGACAGCGCATTTGGCGAGACCGCGCCACAGGTCCGTATACGTGTCGTCGCCCGGGAACACGGCCACGCCATCGGCAGGCAGGACCTGCAGCACGGAGCCGTTCTCGCGCGCCACCGCCTCGACGGTGTGCATGAATTCCTGGTGCTCGCGCTGGGCGTTGTTCACCAGGCCGACGGTCGGCGCGGCGATCGCGCTCAGGCGGCCGATCTCGCCCGGATGGTTCATGCCCAGCTCGATCACCGCAGCCTTGTGCTGTGCGCCGAGACGGAACAGGGTCAGCGGCACGCCGATCTCGTTGTTCAGGTTGCCCTGGGTCGCCAGGCGCCGGTCTTCGCCGAAGGCGGCCGCGAGGATCGAGGAAATCATCTCCTTGACCGTGGTCTTGCCATTGCTGCCCGTGACCCCGATCACCGGAATCGCGTACTGCGAGCGCCACTGGTTGGCGATCTGCCCCAGCGCGGTCAAGGTATTCGGCGCCACGATGGCCGGCAGGGTCCAGCCCTCCGGCAGCTCTTCCACGACCACGGCCGCGACGCCGCTCGACGCCACCTGCCCCAGGAAGTTGTGCGCGTCGAAGACCTCGCCGCGCAGGGCGACGAACAGCATGCCGGGCTGCAGCTTGCGGCTGTCGGTCGACACGCCTTCGAAGGCGACATCGCCGCCCACCAGGCGCGCGCCCGGCATGGCCGGGATGAGTTGTGCGAGCGAACCGCGCATCAGTGAGTCCTCAACATGGTGAGCCGCGCCGTCAATGCCAGCGAAGCATGGTCCGCGTCCGAGAACGGCATCTTGCGGCCCTTGATTTCCTGGTAGGGCTCATGGCCCTTCCCTGCCAGCAGGATCACGTCCTGCTTGGCGGCCTGCTTGACGGCCAGCAGGATGGCCGCGGCGCGGTCTTCCACGGTCTGGTAGCGCGAGTGCGGGTGATGCTTGTCCATGCCGGCGACGATCTGGGCGATGATGCTGCCCGGTTCTTCGCTGCGCGGATTGTCGCTGGTGACCAGGACCTGGTCGGCCGCCTGGGCGATGGCGCCCATCTGCGGGCGCTTGCCCGGATCGCGGTCGCCGCCGCAGCCGAACACGCACCACAGCTGGCCGCCGCGTTCCGTGGCAACCTGGCGCAGCGCTTCCAGCGTCTTTTCCAGCGCGTCCGGGGTGTGGGCGTAGTCGATCACGACCATCGGCGCATCCTGGCCGCCGATCTGCTGCATGCGGCCCGGGGCCGGCGCCAGCGCCTCGATGGCTTCCACCGCGTTCTTGAGCGGCACCTCCCTGGCCAGCAGCGCGCCCAGCACGCCCAGGGCGTTGCTGACGTTGTAGTGCCCCACCAACCCTGTTCGCACCAGCGCGCTGCCCTGCGGGGTCTCGACCTGGAATTCGGTGCCGGCATGGCGGCTGCGCATGCCGGTGGCGCGCAGGATGGCGACGCCCTCGATGGCTGGCTGCCCGGTTTCAGGCTTGATGGTGTAGCCGGCCACGGAAAGAAGCGGGAAGTTCTTGCGCAGGTGAGCGACCAGGCGCTGTCCCGCCGCGTCGTCCAGGTTGACGATCGCGTGCTTCAGGCCGTCCCACTCGAACAGCTTGACCTTGGCGGCTTCGTAGCTGGCCATGTCGCCGTGGAAGTCGAGGTGGTCGCGGGTCAGGTTGGTGAAGATCGCGACGTCGAAGTGCATGCCGGCGGCGCGGTCCTGGACCAGGCCGATGGACGAGGCTTCGATGGCCAGCGCGGTCGCCTTGGCGTCGCGCAGCTCGGCCAGCTTCTGGGCCAGCAGCACGGCGTCCGGGGTGGTATAGCCGGTGACGTCGAAAGCCGGTTCGCTCTTGCCCTTGATGAGGCCGACGCCCAGGGTGCCGATCACGGCGGCGGTTTCGCCCAGGCGCGCCAGGCACTGGCCAGTCCACAGGGCGATCGAGGTCTTGCCGTTGGTGCCGGTGACGGCGACGGTGAACATGCCCTGGTCCGGATGGCCGAGCACGGCGTGCGCGATCGGGCCGGCATTCTGCTTCAGGTCGGCGACCGCGACATGCGGCACATCGATGGAAGCGTCCCAAGTGAAGCCGTTTTCTTCGTAGACGACGGCGGCGGCGCCGGCCTCGACGGCGGCGGCGATGTAGGCGCGGCCGTCGGCGGCTTCGCCCGGATAGGCAAAGAATACGTCGCCCTTCGCGACGCGGCGGGAATCAGAAACGAGACGGCCGCCCGGTGCGGCGGCGGCTTGGATCCACAGGCAGATGTCGTTCAGGCGGGGCGCCATCACATACTCTCCTCTAGGGGATGTTCAGGGATGATGATGTCTGTGACCGAGGAATCGGGCGGAACGTTCGCCGCCCTCAGCGCATTCGAGGCCAGGTCGGCTGCTGTCGGCGCGGCCACGCTGCCCCCCGTGCGCAAGGCTCCCCTCGGGTTATCGATCATGACGGCGATGACGAAGCGCGGCTTGGACATCGGCGCGATGCCGACGAAATAGCCGATGTTGTCGGTCTTCGAATAGCGGCCGTTGACGATCTTCTCGGCCGTGCCGGTTTTGCCGCCCACGCGGTAGCCGGCCACCTGGGCCTTGGAGGCGGTGCCTTCCGGGCCGACCACGGATTCGAGCATGGTGCGGATCTGGGCCGCGGTCTTCGGCGAGATCACCTGCTGGCCGACCGGCTGCTCGTCCACCTTCAGGAAGGACAGCGGAATGATGTCGCCGTCGCGCGCGAACACCATGTAGGAGCGCGCCAGCTGCAGCAGCGACACCGACAGGCCGTGGCCGAAGGACATGTTGGCGTATTCGATCGGCTTCCACGATTTCCACGGACGCACGCGGCCGGCCACGGCGCCAGGGAAGCCGAAGCGCGGCGCCTGGCCGTAGCCCAGCTTGGTGTACAGCTCCCACATGTCCTGCGGCTCGAGCAGCTGGGCGATCTTGACGGTGCCGACGTTGGACGACTTCTGGATGATGCCGCCCACGGTCAAATGATCCTTCGGGTGCATGTCGCGGATGGTGCGGCCGGTCACGGTGATGCGGCCGCCCGAGACGTCGAACACGGTGTCGGGCGTGATCTTCTTCTTTTCCAGGCCCAGCGCCACGGTCACCGGCTTGAGCGTGGAGCCCGGCTCGAAGGTATCGGTGATGACGCGGTTGCGCAGCTGGGCGCCGGTGAGCTTGGAGCGGTCGTTCGGGTTGTAGGTCGGGTAGTTGGCCATGGCCAGCACTTCGCCGGTCTGCACGTCCAGCACCACGGCGCCGCCGGCCTGGGCGTTGAACTTCTCGACCGCGTTCTTGACGCTGGTGAAGGCGATGTACTGCAGCTTGCTGTCCACCGACAGGGTCAGGTCCTTGCCCTGGTGCGGCTCGCGGAACATGCCCAGGTCTTCGGCGATGTGGCCGAGGCGGTCCTTGATCACGCGGCGGCTGCCCGGCACGCCCATCAGGTTCTTCTGGTGGAACAGCTCCATGCCTTCCTGGCCCACGTCCTCGACGTTGGTGAAGCCCACCATGTGGGTCATCACTTCGCCTTGCGGGTAGAAGCGCTTGTATTCCTTGCGGGTGTCCAGGCCCTCGATCTTGAGCTTCTCGATCTGTTCGATGACCGGCATCTCGACCTGGCGCTTCAGGTAGACGAAGGTGCGGTCCGAATCGAGCTTCTTGCGCAGGTCGGATTCGGGCATGTCGAGCAGGCGCGCCAGTGCGCTGATCTTCTCGGGCGGATTCTTGAGCAGGTCTTCGGGAATGGCCCACACGGCCTTGACCGGCAGCGAGGACGCCAGCACGGCGCCGTTGCGGTCGAGGATGCGGCCGCGCGTGGCCGGCAGCTCGAGCGTGCGCTCGTAGCGGCTCTTGCCCTGCTTTTGCAGGAATTGGGTCGACATGCCCTGCAGCCACATGGCCCTGACGCCGAGCGCGGCGAAGGCCGCGAACAGCACGAACAGGACCAGGCGCGAACGCCAGTCCGGCAGGCGCACGGCCAGGACCGGGCTCTTCGAGAAAGCCACGCCCTTGGATGCCGCGACCCGCGCGCTGCCTGCTTTCGTTGCGCCGCGCGTCATCGGGCCCCTTCCGTCAGGTACTGGGTACGTGCCGGGGTCAGCGGCGCCATGTTCAGCTCGGTGCGCGCGATCTGCTCGATGCGCTCGTTCTTGCCCAGGGTCGACTGGTCGAGCTGGAGCTGGGCCCAGTCGATGTCGAGCTGGCGCGACTGCTGCTGCAGGCGCTCGTATTCGATGAGCAGGTGGCGCGCCTGGTAGCGCGCGTTGATCACCGACAGGGCGCAGCCGACCAGCAGCACGGTCAGGACGATGTTGAGCTTGGCGTTCATGCCGCCCCTCCCGCCAGGCGCTCGGCCACGCGCAGCACCGCCGAGCGGGCGCGCGGGTTGGCGTCGACTTCCTCGTCCGAGGGCTTGATCTTGGCGATCAGCTTCATCAGCGGCTGCGGCAGGTCGACGGCGCGGATCGGCAGGCGGCGGTCCGGCTGGGCCACCTTGGCCTTGGACGCGAAGAACTGCTTGACGATGCGGTCTTCCAACGAATGGAAACTGATCACCGACATGCGCGCGCCCGGCGCCAGCATGGCGTAGGCCGCGCTCAGACCTGTTTCAAGGTCTTCAAGCTCTTTATTGATGAAAATCCGGACAGCCTGAAAGGTCCTGGTCGCAGGGTCCTTGCCCTTTTCGCGGGTCTTGACCGTGTCTGCCACGATTGCGGCAAGCTGTCGTGTGGTCGAAATTGGCTCGATTGCCCGGCGAGCAACAATCGCCTTTGCAATCTGGAAAGCATACCGTTCTTCTCCATAATCGCGTATCACCTTTTCGAGTTCGGTTTGGGGCGCGGTGGCAATCCATTCGGCTGCCGACATGCCGCGCGTGGTATCCATGCGCATGTCGAGGGGGCCGTCCTGGCGGAAGCTGAAACCGCGGGCCGCGTCGTCCACCTGGGGCGACGAAATACCCAGGTCGAGGAGGATTCCGTCGACCTGCTGGATGCCGCGCGCGGCAAGCGCGTCCTGCATCGTTGCGAAACTGTCGTGCACGATGGCAAAGCGGGGGTCGCTTACCTGCTGGGCGGTGGCGATCGCCTGCGGGTCCTTGTCGAAGGCGAACAGGCGTCCGCCGTCGCCCAGGCGCGACAGGATGAGCCGGCTGTGACCGCCACGGCCGAAGGTGCCATCTATATAAGTACCGGTGGTGCGTGCGCCCTCGAGGTTGAGCGCGTCCACTGCTTCGTCCAACAGCACCGTGCGATGCTGGAATGCGGGCACCGTGATTGTTTCCGTCATCGGCGCCTCAGAACGAGAAGTTGGAAAGAACATCGGGCATGCCACCGGCGACGGCCTCAGCCTCGTCTTCGGCCAGTTTGGCGGCATTCCAGATCTCGAAGTGGGTGCCCATGCCGAGCATCATCACTTCCTTGTCGAGCCCGACGGCTGCGCGCAGCTCGGGCGAAATGAGCACGCGGCCGGCGGAGTCGAGCTCGACATCCACGGCATTCCCAAGGAAAATGCGCTGCCATGCACGGGCCGACATCGGCCAGGCAGCGATCTGCTTGCGGTGCTCTTCCCAGACGGGACGGGGGAAGAAAAGCAGGCAACCGTGCGGGTGTTTGGTGAGCGTCATGCGGCCTTCACACTGCGAAACGAGGGCGTCACGGTGCTTGGCCGGGATAGACATCCGGCCCTTTGCATCGAGATTGATCGCTGACGCGCCCTGAAACACGTATTTACCTAGCTTTTTGGAGAGGGTTTGTAATGGTGTTGTTGTAGGCGCCTTGCGGAGGGATTTCCTCCCACAAATCGACACTTTTTCACACTGTTTCCCACTTTAGTGGAAGCAATGTTGACGGTCAAGCGAATTCACACTTGGCAAAATCAAAATTTGCTAATGAAACCAATGACTTAGGAACAGGTGTTGATGGAATGAAATGCCAAAATGTCTCGTAAAATTAGGCACTTACACAACGCTGTGAAGGTAGTGCTTCATTTGTAAACATGATGTTTACGTTTGATTAACTTCAACGCCCGTGCGAAGTTGACGCATGGAAACAACAATTCCTTTGCAGAATTACACTGTATGGAATTGCAGCCCTATTGAGGACGAGTTAGGATGAAGCCAAGGCGATGACCCACCTGCCTCTGGCTCGCTCGGCAGGATGGCGGAGCCAGGCGGAGCGGGCCAGACTGGCGGACCGTTGGTCCGTTGCCAAGGAGACAGCCGTGAGCATCACCCTCGCCCGTACCCGCGCGGTCTACGACCTGACTGAAGTGCAGGAAGCGCTGGATCGCAACCGCGGCCGCTCCCCGGAACTCGACGCGTTTTACGAGCGCATGCTGGAGACCGGGGCCGACCGCTTCGTCACCACTCCCTCTTCCGTCGACGCGCTCGAACCCTTGTTCGAGGAATGCCCCAATTTCGATGAAGTGCTGGACGACCTGGCGCGCTACCTGCGCCTGGCCCATGCCGGCGACAAGGGCTTCAACGTCATGCCCATCCTGCTGCTGGGCGGGCCCGGCGTGGGCAAGACCCATTTCGCCAAGCGCCTGGCCAGGGCCATGTCCACCGAATGCGAACTGATCAGCATGAACGCCCTGTCGGCCGGCTTCGTCATCACCGGCAGCTCGGCCAGCTGGCGTGGCGCAAAGTGCGGCAAGGTGGCCGAGCGCCTGGTGCGCGGCAAGTACGCCAACCCGGTGCTGGTGCTGGACGAAGTGGAAAAGGCGAGCGGCTCCACGCAGTCCGATCCGCTGGCCGCACTCTATCAATTACTGGAACCGGAAACCTCGAAGGCTTTTCGCGACGAATTCATCGACGTCGACGTCGACGCCAGCCAGATCTTCTGGGTGCTGACCGCCAATTCGGTGGATGGCATCCCTTCGCCCTTACTCAACCGCATGGCGGTGTATGAGGTGCCCAAGCCGACCCTGGCGCAGGCGGCCGCTATCGCCCAGCGCATGTACCGCGGCCTGGTCGAGGAACTGAACCTGGGCGGCTTCGACGACGTGCTGGCCGACGGCGTGCTCGACAGGCTGGCGCCGGTGTCGCCGCGCGACCTGCGCAAGACCCTGCTCGACAGTCTCGGCTATGCGGTGGCGGATGGCCGCGCCCACCTCACCGTGGACGACATCCGGCTTCGGCCCGTGCCGGGCAAATCCAGGATCGGCTTCTAAGCTTCGTCGTGAGACTCACGGATGGCGCGCCAGCTGGCGCCGCTCGGCCGCGCGCCCGTGCAGCAGCGCCAGCAGCTGGTCGGCCTGCTCGACGCTGACCAGCAGCGACTGGCCCTGCCGGGCCGGCAAGTACACCACCCGCTCGTGATCGGTCATGGCCACGAACAGCGGCTGCTGGTCCTCGCTGGTGAAACGCCCAGCGGCATAGCCCGGCAGGCTGATGCCGTTGTTGCGCAAGCCCAGCTGGGCCGCATCGATCGAGGCCAGGCTGCCGTGCCGGGCGCGCGCCAGGTCGAACTCGCCGATGTCGCGCGCGTATTCATAGAAATAGCTGGCGCGCACCACGACCTGGCCGTCGCGCACCTCCAGCGTGTTCTTCGACAGGCCCAGCGCGAGCAGCAGGGTCACCGGCAGCACCAGCGCACCGGCCACGGCGCCACTCTTCAGGTTGGCTTTCAGGCTGCGCTTGCGCGCCAGCAGCATCGGCAGCGCGGCGGCGAGGCAGGTGATGCCGATGAGTGTCAAATATGCCGACAGGCCGACGGCTGGGATGGCGAAGACGGTACCGCTCATCGGCGCGTTTCCCGCTGAAAGACAGCGCCAAGCGGCTCGCCCGCGATCCAGCAGCCCGTGACGAGCAGCGCGCTCAACGCGAACACGCCGGCCAGGCAAGGGCCCGGATAGGGAATCGCAAACAGGATCGCGCCGCCGATCGGCAGCACGAAACAGGCGGCGAATACTACCTCGCCCTGCCAGGCCAGCGGGAATCCCCATCTCCAGCCATTTTCCGGCGGTTTCGCCGGGAACCAGTACTTCTTTCCCATGTACTTGCTCCGGTTCAGTCTGATCGCACCGCCACCTTAACAGACTTGCCATGCGCGCGGCACGGGAATGCCTTG
>CBIHLT010000198.1:0-9669 GCA_966210615.1 uncultured Massilia sp. | reverse complement strand
TCGCCCCGAGGGTCGCGGCCGCGGCCGGGTCGACCTGGTTGCGCAGCGCCAGCGACAGCGTGCCCACGCTGCGCGCCAGGTCGAGCTTCTCGGCCTGTTCGGGCGTGACCTCGAGCGTCACCGCATTGACGACCTTGGGCCTGGTCTCGTCGCGGCTGACCTCCTGCGCCACGGCCAGCACCAGGATGCGCTCGAGCACGATCTTCGAGATATGGCGCTCGCGCTGCCCGCCCTGGGCCTGCGGCTGCGCCTCGGTTTCGGTGCTGACGATGATGTCGACGTAATTGCCGGGCAAGGCGAAGCCGGCCACGCCGATCACGTCGTTGACGCGCACCGTGATGGCCCGCTTGCCTTCGGCGATCAGGGCCGAGAGGCCGCCCAGGGTGCCGGCCGGCGCCAGCTTGGCCTCGCTCAGCGGTTCGCCCGCCAGCACGCTGGTGCGCAGCACCCGGCCAGCCAGCTTCTGCGGGTCGGCGAAGGCGCCTTTCGGCACGCTGTCGGCCGGCCAGTCGACCAGCTTGACCATCTCGGGCGCCAGCCGCTGGCCGATATCGATGTCGGCCGCGGCCACCGCGATCCGGCCCGCGCTGTCCGCCGGGGCGTTCAGCAGCCATTGGGCGGCCAGCGCCACCGCGGCCAGGCCGAACACGACGGCCAGGGCCATCACGATCACGGCACGTTGGTTTTTCATCGCAGGTCTCCCATTGCAAGCGGGAGCGAGCCTGCGCCGAACAGGCTGCTCCAGGCCTGGGCCACGCTGTCCACGTCGAAGCGCGGCGTGCGTCCGGTGAAACCGGCGAAATCGAGGATGCGCTGCACCAGCTCCTGCGGATATGCCGCCAGCAGCGGACGCCGGGTGCGGCGGTGCAGTTCATTCACCAGGTAATCCAGCGCGGCCTGGTCGGCCTCCAGCCGGCTCAGGCGCGCCTGGCGCTGCACCAGCGCGCGGTAGCCGGCCTCGTGCAGCGGGCCGATCGCGATCCGGTAGCCGATGCGGCGCAGGCAGGACTCGTCCAGCACCGATTCGGGCGCCAGGCTGGTGGCCAGCACCAGGCTGACATCGAAAGGCAGCGCATGGGCCGGGCCGCCGGGCACGGCCACGTGGTCGCGCCCATGCTCGAAGGCCGCCAGCAGGCGGTGCAGCAGTTCGCCGGCCGGCATGCGCTGGCGTCCCAGGTCGTCCACCACCAGCAGGCCGTTGTTGGCGCTCAGGTGCGGCGGCGCATGGAACATGCCGCTGCCGGGGTCGGCGCGCAGCTCGAGCATGTCGCGGGTCAGCTCGGCGCCGATGTGGACCAGGGGCCGCTGGCACAGCGCCCAGCGCGCGTCGCAGCTGCGCCGCTCTTCCATGCGCCGGTTCGCCAGCGGCGCCGGATGCAGGGCCGGATCGTAGAGCTGCACGATCTCGTGCTTGACCAGCACCGCGTAGGGCACGGCGACCGGTTCCTGGCGCAGGCGGGCGAACTTCCTGGCCAGCGTGGTCTTGCCGCTGCCGGAAGGGCCGTACAGCATCAGCGGGCGCTGCGAGTGCAGGGCCGCGCCGATCAGTTCGCGCACCGCCGGCTCGAGGCCGTCCTCGCCCAGCACCGCGCGCAGCTCTCCCGGCGTGATGTTGGGTGAACTGCGCGCAGCGTCGCCTACACCCGCGCCCAAACCCGCGCCCAGGCGCAGCGACTGCTGCTCCACCACCGAGCGGTAGTGGGCCAGCGGCACCGGCGCCGGACCGCAGTAACGCGATTCGGCCAGGTAGTCGGCGGCGGCGCGCTGTCCGAAGGCGGTCAGCTGGTAGTGCACGTCGATGTCGGCATCGCCCGACCAGGCCACCTCGGCCTGCTGCGCCGCGATCAGGCCCTGCATTACCTCGCGCACCACGCTCACCGACAGGTGCAGCCTGCCGGTCAGCACCGATAGCGGCGTCTTGCCGCCCGCATGCATCGCCTTGACCACCAGGGCGGTCACGAAGCGCGGCTCGAGGCCGGTGTCGCGCAGGGTCCGCGCCTGGCGCGGCAGCACCGGCACGGCGTCGCCGTCCACCGGCGCAAGCTGTCCGCCAGGACCGCTCGAGGCCGGATCCGTCGCCGTGTAAACCGCTGGGGCTCCCGTTAGCGCTTCCATATTGCCACCTCCTGCTCAATACAAGTGTTCGAGAGAACTTGATTTGATTCTAGCGAGCGTCCATGGCCGGCCTTTGACGGCCAACAAAGGGCCACCCGGCCCCGAATTAGCCATAGCGGCTTATCAAAATGATCATTGTCCCGGCAGCAATTGCGACCCCGTAAGGCATGGAACCGACGCTGTCCTGGCCCCCGGCGCCGAAAGCCGGCGCGAGCGGCAGGCGCAGCAGCGCGCTGCGCAAGATGGTCCAGAGATTCGCCAGGACCGGTAGCAGGCGTCCGCGCACGGCGACGATCGCCAGCGCCATGACGCCGCCGGCGCACCAGGCCAGGATGGCGATGTGCAGGGCCTCGATCGGACCGGTGAAGGCGCCCACGGCGGCCATCATCTTGACGTCCCCGGCAGCCATGCCGCGGATCAGGTAAAACGGCAGGAAGACGATCAGGCCGGTGGCCATGCCGCCCAGCCAGGCCAGCACGCCGGCCAAGGGTGCGCTGGAGGCGAGGTGCAGGCCGAGTGCGCCCACGATCCCGGCCAGCAGCAGCCGGTTCGGAATGCGGCGGCTCGCCAGGTCGTTGACTGCGCTCGCCACCACCATCAGCAACAGCAAGGTATCGAGATACGGTGCAACAACCATGATGAAGCTCCAAAAAAAAGCCCCCCGGGGCTGCTTACCGCCACGAGGGGGCACGACGATCAGGTCGAGGTGGTGCCGGTCAGCGCGTTGACGACGTCCTGGAACGTGTCCTTGATCTCGGAGCCAAGCGTCTTGGCGACCGTGGCCATCGCGACCCCGATGAGCGCGGCGATCAGTCCATACTCGATGGCGGTCACACCGTTTTCGTCGGCAACGAAGGTCTTGATGGCGGACAACATCGTGTTCATCACAAACTCCTTATGGTGTTTGTGGAAACTGGCTGCGCCGGGGCCCCGGCGCTACTGCTTTGTTGCGTTGGCCAGTGAGTTCACTGTAACGAATCATTCCATGCGGCAACTTGACCACAGTCAACTTTTCCTAGTGGAAACAGAAAATTCTGACGAGGAATAGACTGCCGGGGGGTGGAGGCGGAACGGCGCAAGAGCGATGCCGGAAAATGAATAAATATTGATAAGAATAATTGCCCGTAATACAAAAAAGGATTATCCTGTTTCGCTTCGCCGCTCAAAAAAGCGGCACCATCGGTACCACGCCCCGTGCCTTTGACTGACGACGCTCCCGTGAACGACACCCTGCTGCGACACATGGTCGACATGACCGGCCACCGCGATCACACGATGCTGGACATCTCCGTGATCTCGGCGGTGCAGGAGCTGGGGCAGGCGGTGCAGACGCGGGTGCTGAGCATCGCCACGGTATGCGGCCAGAAGTTCGTGCGTTCGCGCGCCTGCATCCGCCAGGGCGGCGTGGCCTGCCCGGAAGAACCCCAGGACAGCGCCAGCCCGGGCGAGCCGATCGCGAGCTACCCCGCCCTGGCGCACTGCCTCGAGAACCACGATTCGCGCGCGGAATCGGCGCCATCGGCCGGCGAAGACGCCCTGCACTACCTGTGGCTGCCGGTCTGGTTCGGCGACAAGGCCGGCACCTGCCTCGAGATCGCGCACCAGGGCCCGTTCACGCCGGAAGCCATTCACGTCATCAGCGGCATCGTCAGCGTCTACCGCAACTTCCAGACCCTGCTCGACTACAGCGAGCGCGATTCGCTCACCGGCCTGCTCAACCGCAAGACCTTCGACGACCAGCTGGCGCGCATGCTGCACGCCTCGGACAGCGAACTGCTGGTACCGGGCCACCCGGAGCGGCGCCATCACGGCAGCGAGGAAAAGCAGTGGCTGGCGGTGGTCGACGTCGACCATTTCAAGGGGGTGAACGACCGCTTCGGCCACCTGTACGGCGACGAGGTGCTGATCCTGATCGCCAACCTGCTGCAGTCTTCCTTCCGCGCGCAGGACCGCGTGTTCCGCTTCGGCGGCGAGGAGTTCGTGGTGCTGCTGCGCTCCACCACCCTCGACAACGCGCGCAAGATCATCGACCGCTTCCGCACCAACGTCGAGAGCCACGCGTTCCCGCAGGTGGGCCAGGTGACGGTGAGTGTCGGCTTCACCAGCGTCAGCGCCAGCGATTCGCCGGTGGTCACGCTCGGCCACGCCGACCAGGCGCTGTACTACGCCAAGGCCAACGGCCGCAACCGCGCCTGTTACTACGAAGAGCTGGTCGCGCACGGCCTGCTGCAGACCGTGGCGGCCAACGATACCGCCGAATTCTTCTAGCGCTTCGCCAGCGCGAACCCGATCGCGTCCTCCAGGCGGTCGTCGCCCCAGAACATCTCGTCGCCCACGAAAAAGGTCGGCGCCCCGAACACGCCGCGGCGGCGCGCCTCCGCGGTCTGCTCACGCAGCGCCAGCTTGTTGACCTCGCTCACGGCCGCGGCCAGCGCCGCCTGGGGGTCGTCCACCAGGCCGGACAGGGCTTCGAGCACCCCCTCTTCCGAAGCGATCTCCAGGTCGCGCACCCAGTTGCGCAGCATGATGCGGCGGCAGAACTCCCCGATCCAGGGCGCATCGGCCCAGGCCAGCACCACCCGCAGCGGCAGCACGTTCTGACGCGGGAATTCGCTTGGATGCCTGAACGCCAGGCCGTACTTCGCGGCGCGGCGCGCGACGTCGCGCCAGGCGTACTCGCCCTTCTCCTTCTGCTGCACGAAAGGCGCCGCCTCGAAGCCCAGCTCGCGGAAGATGGGGCCGAGCAGGAAGGGCTTCCACGCCAGCCGCAGCCCGGCGCGCCGCACCAGGTCCTCGATGCGCATCACGGTGAGATAGCTGTAGTTGCTGCCGAACTCGAACCAGAACTCGACGGCCGGCGGTGCTGAAGAACTCATCCCTGCTCCTCCTGTGTTGGTGGGGGCTTGCCCAAAACGGAACCTGCGGACACACTGCCACAATCGCGATGCGACAACAAGTCAGGGGGCATGAATGAAACCAGTACTGATCGTCACCGGCGCCGGACGCGGCATCGGCGCCGCGGTGGCGCGCCAGGCGGCGGCGCGTGGCTACGCGGTCGCCGTCAACTACCAGCGCGATGCCCAGGCCGCCGAAGCGCTGGTGCGCGAGATCGCCGCGGCCGGCGGCCGGGCGCTGGCGATCCAGGCCGACATCGGGCAGGTCCAGGAAGTGGAACAGCTGTTCGCGCGTGTGGAGACGGAACTGGGAGCGCCGGCCGCCCTGGTCAACAATGCCGGCATCACCGGCCGCATCGGCCCCTTCATGGACGCCGATCCGGCCGCGATCGAGGCCGTGTTCCGCACCAACGTGCACGGGACCATGCACTGCTGCCGCGCCGCCGTGCGCTCGTTCAGGAAGAGCAGCACGAAAGGCGTGATCGTCAACCTGTCCTCGACCGCCTCCACCCTCGGCAGCCCCAACGAATTCGTGCACTACGCCGCCAGCAAGGCCGCGGTCGAGACCTTCACGCTGGGGCTGGCGCGCGAGCTGGCGCCGGAAGGCATCCGCGTGTGCGCGGTGGCGCCGGGGTCGACCCTGACCGACATCCACGCATCCGCCGGCGAGCCGGAGCGGCCCGCGCGCGTGGCGCCGAGGATCCCGATGCAGCGCCTGGCCACGCCGGAGGAAATCGCCGAACCGGTGCTGTGGCTGCTGTCGCCCGCGGCCTCCTACGTGACCGGGACGACCCTGCGCTGCGGCGGCGGACTGTAGAGCAGGTTCAGGCGACCTGCATGAAGCGGAAAGGATCGACGTTCCACTTCTCGGGTGACTCATGGCGCACGATCTTGTCGCCGCCGCCGAAGCCCAGCGCCTTGGACAGGTCGAGGGTTTCGGGCTTGATGTAGATTTGCTTCCTGGTGTGGAAGAAGACGTTGACCTTGGGCGTCAGCAGGCTGCTCTCGTGCGGCTCGACGACCACGCCCAGGCGGCCCGATTCCAGCAGCACCAGGGTGCCCACCGGGTAGATGCCGACGCAGCGCATGAATTCCTGCGCCAGGGTCGGGCTGAAGTGGAACTTGCTCCACTCGTAGATCTTGCGCAGCGCTTCGGCCGCCGACATGCCCTTGTGGTAGCAGCGGTCCGAGGTGATCGCATCGTAGACGTCGACGATGGCCGCCATCTGGGCCAGCTCGCTGATCGTTCCTTCGGCCTGCTGTTCCGGATAGCCGCTGCCGTCGCGCCGCTCGTGGTGGTGCAGGGTGATGTCGAGCGGGATCGCGCCGATCTCGGGCGACTTGCGCAGGATGTCATAGCCGTCGCGCGGGTGGCGCTTGATGACCGCGAATTCCTCGTCGGTCAGGCGGCCCTGCTTGTTCAGGATGTGGTCCGGCACCAGGGCCTTGCCGGTATCGTGCAGCAGACCGCCAAGGCCGGCCTGGTAGGTGCTGTCCTCGTCCATGCCGCGCGAACGGCAGAAGGCCACCAGCAGCGCGCATACGCTGACCGAATGCAGGAAGGTGTAGTCGTCCTTGTTCTTGATGCGCAGCAGGCCGAGCAGGGCGCCGGAATTGCGCAGGATGGATTCGGTGACGCTCTGCACCACCGGGCCGACCTTGTCGAGTTCGACCGCCTTGCCCAGGCGCGCGTCCTGCATCACGGTGCGCACCAGGCCGGCGGCCTGCTTGCGGATGTTGGCGGCGCGCGCCAGCTCCTCGCCCAGCGAAACGCGGGCGAGCACCACCGGCTTGGTGGCGATGGCCGTCACTTCCGCCTCGGTGGCCGCATCGGCTTCGGCCAGGGTCGGGGCATCGTCGATGTCCAGGCCGCGCGCGCAATCGATCACCACGCCGCGGATCCCGGCGTTGCGGATCTTGTGGATTTCGTCTTCCGTGGTCAACAGGAAGCGGTTGCGCACGAAAGGATGTTCCATCCAGCCGCAATCCAGGTCGTGGATGAACATCCCGACCTTCAACTGCGACGCATCCACTTTCTTCAACATCTTGTAACCTTGCTATGTTAATCTCGCCGGCCACCGGCCCCTCGTTGCAGTATAGCAATTTCAGATTTGTGTCACGTGACACTGTTGCTTGTCAGACACAAATATTGTTAAAAAAGATTTATGGAACTTCGCCAGCTGCGTTATTTCGTCGCCATCGTCGACCACGGCTCGCTCTCGCGCGCCGCCCTGGTGCTGCACGTCGCGCAGCCGGCGCTGACCCAGCAGCTGCGCCAGCTGGAAGAAGAACTGGGCGCCCAGCTGCTGCACCGCTCGGCCCACGGCGTGGTCAGCACCGATGCCGGCAAGGTGTTCTACGAGCATGCGCAGGCGATCCTGAAGCAGGTGGCGGACGCGCGCGCGGCGGTGGTGCAGTCGCTCGACCGCCCTTCCGGCAGCGTCACGCTCGGCCTGCCGCACAGTATCTCGGGCGCCCTCGCCCTGCCCCTGCTGACGGCGGTGCGCGCACGCTATCCCGAGATCACCCTGCAGCTGACCGAGGAAATCTCGGGCAACCTCACCGAGCAGCTCAAGTCCGGCCGCCTGAACCTGGCGGTGCTGTTCGACGACGCGCCCACCGTGCAGTTCACGGCCACGCCCCTGGTCGAGGAAGACCTGGTCTTCATCTGCAAGGCAGGTTCCAGCTTTTCTCCTGCGAAGGCCGGGCTGAGCCTGCGCCAGGCCCTGGCAAGCACCCTGATCCTGCCGGCGCGCCAGCACGGCGTGCGTCCGCTGGTGGAGCAGGTGGCGCAAGGCGCCGGCCTGGTGCTGCGCAACGTCCTGGAAATCAATTCGATCGCCATCCTGCGCTCGGCCATCCTGGCCGACCTGGGCGCCACCCTGCTGCCGCGCGCGCCCTTCCAGGACGACCTGGCGCGCGGCGCCATGGCCGCCTGGCCGGTGCAAGACCCCGCCGTCACGCGCCGCGTGATCCTGTGCAGCTCGCGTAACATCCCGCTCACCAATGCGGCGGCGGCCATCGGGCGCCTGGTGCGCGAGGTGACCGAAGACCTGTGCGCGCGCGGCGCCTGGCCGGGCGCCCGCCTGGCTGCCTGAATATCGGTCATCAGTTTTTCTTATACCCCCATCCGGAATCCCTATTGGCCGCTGGACGGGTAAATCCCTACACTCCACGCGGTCAAGAAGCGCCCACCACGCGCTTCCCCCACCGCCGCCCGCCTACCCGGCGCCGCGCGCGGATACAAGCCGAATACCCTTTGGAGACTGCAATGCCCGATGACCTGAGCGCCGCCGCGCCTTCCGCACCCGTGGACTTCTCGTCCCGCCTCACCACCGTCACCCTGGACGACAAGTACACCGCGAAGTCTGGCGCCATCTTCCTGTCCGGTATCCAGGCCCTGGTGCGCCTGCCGATGATGCAGCGCGAGCGCGACCTGGCCGCGGGCCTGAACACGGCCGGCTTCATCTCGGGCTACCGCGGCTCCCCGCTGGGCGGCCTGGACGAGACCCTGTGGAAAACGAAGAAGCACCTGGAAGCCAACGCCATCCAGTTCGTCCCGGGCGTGAACGAAGACCTGGCCGCCACCGCCGTCTGGGGCACCCAGACCGTGGACCTGATCGGCCCCGCCAAGTATGACGGCGTGTTCGCCATGTGGTACGGCAAGGGCCCGGGCGTGGACCGCTGCGGCGACGTCTTCAAGCACATGAACCACGCCGGCACGGCGAAGCACGGCGGCGTGCTGCTGGTGGCCGGCGACGACCACGGCGCCTATTCCTCGACCCTGCCGCACCAGTCCGACCACATCTTCTCGGCCTGCATGATCCCGGTGCTCTACCCCTGCAACGTGCAGGAATACCTGGACCTGGGCGTGCACGGCTGGGCCATGTCGCGCTACTCGGGCTGCGCGGTCGCCTTCAAGGCGCTGGCCGACACGGTCGAATCGAGCGCCTCGGTCGATGCCGACCCGTTCCGCGTCGAAGTCAAGTATCCGAAGGATTTCGCGATGCCGGAAGGCGGCTTGAACACCAAGCTGTCCTCGGTGCCGCTGGGCCAGCAGGCGCGCGCCCAGGAAGCGCTGATGCAGGACTATAAGATCTATGCGGCCCTGGCCTACGCCCGCGAAAACAAGCTGAACCGCACCACCATCGACAGCGCCAACGCCAGGCTGGGCATCATCGCCTCGGGCAAGTCCTACCTGGACGTGCTGGAAGCGCTGGAAGAACTGGGCATCGACGAAGAGATGGCCGCCAAGGTCGGCCTGCGCCTGTACAAGGTGGCGATGATCTGGCCGCTGGAACCGGAAGGCGTGCGCGAATTCGCGCAAGGCCTGGAAGAGATCCTGGTGGTCGAAGAGAAGCGCCAGGTCGTCGAATACCAGCTCAAGGAACAGCTGTATAACTGGCGCGACGACGTGCGTCCCCACATCGTCGGCAAGTTCGACGACAAGGGCGAGTGGGTCGCGCCGCGCGGCGACTGGCTGCTGCCGCCGAAAGCCGACTTCTCGGTGGCCCAGGTCGCGCGCGTGATCGCCGGCCGCATCGCCCGCCTGGACCTGGACAGCGCCACGATCGACCTGCTCCAGGCCCGCCTGGCCTACCTGGACGCCGAGGACGCCGTGCTGCAGTACGCCATCGCCACGCGCGTCCGCCAGGCCTAC